>JACDHS010000003.1 GCA_013820875.1 Verrucomicrobiota bacterium
AAACACGCGCTGGACGTCGCGTCCCGCGGGGATGCGACCTGAAACACGCGGCGGACGTCGCGTCCCGCGGGGATGCGAGGTCCAGCGCGCGTTTCGGGGGTGGTTGCAAGTCGCTGTGGATGAGTGGTTTGGGTGGGGTTGGAAGTGGTTTGTCGTTGTTTTTCGGTGGAATTACCATTCAGGTTTTGCATAGTGCATCTGTTACGTTTTTTTTTCTGAATCCCAACGGGATTCCGTAACAAAGCCCAGGGTTGCGAGGCACGAGCTACCCTGGGTAACGATACGACACCCGTTTCAACCCCAACGGGGTTGCGTAAAATTGCCGATTCAAGGCCGAGATTAACCCGTTGTGGACGATCAAGGCAGTGAGACGACATATTTCCTGGCGAAATGTTTACGCAACCCCGTTGGGGTTGTGAGCTTCTTAACGCAACAACCCAGGGTAGCTCGTGCCTCGCAACCCTGGGCTTTGTTTCGAAACCCCTTTGGGGTTTGGGCAAGGTAAAGATGTGGGTAATGACAAGTGTTGAAACATTGGGCTATTCTCACGTGTTCCTCCGGAACAGGAATTCACCCGATCGAAGACTTTCCGGGATCCTATTCCACTGAAAACAGCGAGGAACCAGGAGTCGCGCAGATTTTTAGAATGGATGGAAGGAATGGGGCGTGGCGGAAGGTAAAAAACAACAAGACTACGATTAGATGTTCTTGTTTATCCTGGTAGACAAAAAAGGCGCGGATTGCTCCGCGCCTTTTGCGTTTATTCTATAAAACGGGTTATTCCCGACCGGCCGCTGCGATGAACGGCTTCAGTTCTTCCATCAAATTCGCGAAACCTTCCAGTGTGACCTGTTGAGCGCCATCGCTCCAGGCTTCCGCCGGGTTCGGATGAACTTCGATCAGCAATGCATCTGCACCCATTGCAACCGCCCCTTTGCACATCGCGGTGACAAGATCCGAGCGACCCGCGCCCTGGCTTGGGTCGATGACGATCGGGCAGTGCGATTCCTTTTTGATGATCGGCACGGTGGAAAGATCCAGCGTGTTGCGGGTATAAGTTTCGAAAGTGCGAATACCACGTTCACAGAACATCAAATTCGGATTATTGTTCGAGAGGACGTATTCGCCGGCGAGCAGCCATTCTTCGATCTTCATCGAGAGACCGCGTTTCAGGAGAACTGGTTTGCCAGTCTTGGCGGCGGCGATGAGCAATTGGAAATTCTGGGCGTTGCGCGCGCCGATCTGGAGGATGTCACTGTATTCAGCGACGAGTTCAGCGTGCTGCTCGGAAAGGAGTTCAGTGATAACGCCGAGGCCAGTTTCTTTGCGGGCTTTGGCGAGCAGCTTCAATCCTTTCAGGCCGAGTCCCTGGAATTCGTAGGGAGAGGTGCGGGGCTTGAAGGCGCCACCGCGAAGGATTGTTGCACCGGCTTTCTTGACCGCGTGCGCGGTCGTCATCAGTTGCATCTCGTCTTCGACGGAGCATGGGCCGGCCATGATTTGTATCTTTTTACCGCCAATGACAGTTCCATTCACATTGATGGTGGAGTTGCCTTTGTGCGCTTCGCGGCTGACGAGCTTAAAGCGTTTCTGGATCGGCATCACTTTTTCGACCTGCGACCAGGATCCAAGCACTTCGAGGGTTTGATGGGTGCGTTCGTCACCAATGCAGCCGATGACCGTGCGTTCCACGCCGCGCATAACATGTGGTTTGTAGCCGAGCTTTTTAATTTCTTTTAAAACGGCTTGCTCGTCTTTTTTGCTAATCTCGGGTTTGAGAACAACTATCATATTTTTTTCTGGTTTGGGCAGGTCACAAAAAAACCGCAGGTTCTTTGAGACCTGCGGTTTGGCTTTCTAGTGACTATTCATTGCAGCCAGGCACGCAGGTGAGCGGTAAAGTAACCGCTAAACCAATAGGTGCTAAAGCTAAAGCTGCGTTGATTCACTACGCGAAAGTTAACAAAAGGCATTCGACGGGTCAAACGCGATTTCAGGTTTGATTCCTGCACACCCGATTCTTCAGGTGAATTATCTTAAATCCGGCAGTTGAAAGACAAAGGAAGAAGAGAAACCACAGATGGACACAGATAAACACAGATGTTTCAGCAGAAAAGCATTCACCTGTAGGGTGATCTCCATTTTCTTCACCAACCCTTCTTATCTGTGTTCATCTGTGTCTATCTGTGGTTTCAATTGCTTTTTCTAGGATTATTTTGCCCGTTAGGAATTTACGGTAGGCTATAGAGATGGGGTGGAAGTAGGGGACGATGCCCGAGTGGCCTGGTATTCCTCGGAAACAAGGGTGATGTAAGAAGGGCGAGGCTTGTGTTTCTCCGAATAGGGCAGCTTGCAATCGTCCGGATGACGGACAATAGGGTCAAATCGGGAATTCGCGGCAGACGAACAAGTTTTTCAATGGTGAATCCGCGCGCATTCCAGCGCACCAATGGGCACCGCGTCTTCGCCCAGTTTTGCCAGGGCGATGATGGGGCGCGGCGAAAACGCGCGCATGACGAACCGGTCGAGATGGTGCGTCACTGCCGCTCGCAATGGTTCACCGACAAGTGATAACCCACCGCCGAGCACAATGATTTCTGGATGGAACAAATGCACAACGTGGGAAAGGCCGAAGGCGAGATCTTCGGCGGTTTCGTCCAGAATTTCCTGGGCAATCGAATCGTTGGCCTCCAAAGCGGACTTTAGAAAACCAGCTTCATTTCCCTGTGATACTCCAATGAGCCGAGCTAACGAAGAGTTCGGGTTTTCCAAAATCATCTTTCGAATCTTTCGGTCCACTGCCCAACCTGAACAACTTTCTTCGACGATCCTGCCCGTTTTATCCAGGCGCACATGGCCGATCTCGGATTCTCCCGGTTTTGCGCCATGATAGATTATCCCGTTTGAAACCAGGCCGCCGCCCACACCGCTGCCCATCGTGACGTAGAACAGTGGATCGTAACCGACGCCCGCACCCTGCAACGCTTCGCCAAATGCTGCCACGTTTGCGTCGTTGTCCACGAATACGGGAGCGTCCGTCATTGAAGCCAGCCATTCGGCAATTGGAAATTCTGACCACCCCTCGATCTGATGCGAACAGCAGATTGTTCCGGTCTGCCAATCCACCGGCCCGCCGAAGCCAACGCCAATCGCGGTGATTTTATTCTTCTGAACAATCGATTGGATCGATTGCTCGATATGGCGTCGGATACCCACGGCGCCTTCCTCCTTTGACACAGCGAACCGCAGTCGTTCGGCAACTCTCCATTGGGTAGTAGCCGACGTAAGAAGGCTCTGATCCTTTCCATGCAACTGGCTCGTGGAACTTTCATGGCTTCCAAGAACGAGCTGCAACTTGGTCCCGCCGATTTCGATGCCGAGGAAAAGAGACATGACAATATTTAAGCGTTGGTTGATTCCTGGAATATAGAATTAGGAACTACTGCTAATCGGATTATGAACATTTGACCAGCCCAGATCGTTTTCCTAGACTGCGCCTCCATTTTATGAACGTTCTGATCTGCGACCCCATCTCACCAAAAGGAATTGCGCTTTTTCAACAGCGTCCCGAGTTCAAAGTTACCGTGCTCGAAAAACGTTTGTCCGAAGCCGAATTGATCCCACTCGTCAAAGATGTGGAAGCAATGGTGGTTCGTTCTGAAACGAAGATCACCAAAGCCGTTCTCGACGCTGCCCCGAAACTTCGCGTGGTCGGTCGCGCTGGTGTCGGAGTGGACAACGTGGATGTGGAAGCGGCCACCCAACGGGGTGTTGTCGTCATGAACACGCCCGGTGGCAATACTGTTACCACCGCCGAGCTCACCTTTTTCATGATCGGCACGCTCGCCCGTCATATTGCTCCCGCGCATGGCTCGATGACTGCGGGGAAATGGGACCGCAAACTTTACCAGGGCACTGAACTCAATGGCAAAACGCTCGGTGTGCTCGGCATGGGCCGCATTGGCAGTGAAGTGGCCAAACGCGCCCTGGCTTTCGGGATGCGCGTCCTGGCTTATGATCCTTTTCTCACCGAGGCACGGGCACGCCAGCTTGGGGTTGAACTCGTCCAGGATACCGATGCGATTTATCGTTCCTCAGATTTTATCACGGTCCACATGCCAGTCACCGAGCATACCCGCGGGATGTTGAATGCAGAAGCGTTCACCAGGATGAAACCGGGCGTCCGCATCGTGAATTGCGCGCGCGGCGAAATCGTGGAAGAGAAAGATCTGATTGCCGCTTTGGAATCCAAAAAAGTGGGCGGCGCAGCTTTGGACGTTTTCTCAGTTGAACCGCTCCCTGCGGATCATCCATTCCGCAAATTGCCAAACGTAATCCTCACACCGCACCTGGGCGCGAGCACTTCAGAAGCGCAGGAAAAATGCGGGATCGAAGTGGCCGAAATCATTGCGGCCTACCTCCTGACCGGTGAAGTTCGAAACGCAGTTAACCTGCCGTTCATTGACGCGAAAACGTTTGAGCAGGTTCAACCGTATCTCAATCTCGGCGAAAAACTCGGCAAATTGCTGAGCCAACTTGCGCCGGCATCCGTGGACCGGGTGCATGTCACCTACGGCGGCAAGGCAAAGGAATTGCCGAACGTCGATCCGATCACACGCGCGATCCTGCTCGGGTTTTTCCAGGCTGGCGCCATCAAGGATGTGAACAACGTGAATGTCCGGGCTGCTGCCGCTGCCGCCGGCATCAGTGTCGAAGAAAAGCGATCCGAGGAGCCGGTGACGTTCAACGAATGGCTGCATGTCGCTGTTTATTCCGGAAAAGAAAAGGTTTCCGCAGGTGGAACATTCTTCGGTTCTCCAAATAACCCGCGCATCGTCCGCGTCTTGAGCCAGCCCACCGAGATTTTGCCGAGTGGCGTTGTTTTCCTCATGAGCAATAAAGACAGGCCGGGCATTGTCGGCTACATTGGGAGCCTTATGGGCAAGCACAACGTCAACATCGCGAGCATGAGCCTGAGTCGCGATGCGGCAGGTGGTGAAGCGTTGACCGTGTTGAATCTCGACAGCGTTCCGCCGCAGGAATTGCTTGAGGAAATTAAGAAAGACAAAGACATCAGCAACGTTCGCGTTGTGCAATTGTAATTTGAAACGAATGAAAACCTGGAAACCAGCGTTGCTCCTGGGCACCGCTTTAATCGCACTGACCCTGCACTCGCACGCGCAGCAGTCGCAATCCAAACGGACCCTGCCCAGAATCTCTGACGAAGAACTTTTTCCGGACAAAGTTTTGGCCAAAGGCAAGGGTTTCGAGGTGAGACAAAGCGAATTGGACGACGCTTTTATTTCGTACAAGGCGAGCCTTGCCGCTCGTGGCACACAGTTGCCCGAGGACAAACGCAGACAGTTGGAGTCTGATCTCCTGGATCAGCTCATCTTCGAGAAGATCCTGACGAAACGAGCGACGGCCGAGGATAAAACCGCCGCCGCGGAAGAAGCCGAAAAGGCATACGAACAGGTGCAGAGCAAAATCCCGGAGAACGTCTTCGAGCAACGCTTGCGCGCCTCTGGCATGGATGTGGTGAAATTCCGTGAACGACTTCAGGCCGAGGCAACTCGACGCGTGGTTTTGAATCGCGAGTTGAAGGAAGAAATCAAAATTTCCGACGCCGATATCAAAGAATTCTATGGCGAGAATCCCACCCGCTTCGAAATTCCGGACCGGGTTCGCGCCAGTCACATCCTGCTCTCGACCACCGATTCCTTGACGTCACGGCCGGTATCTGAATCCGTCCGAAAAGAAAAAGAAGCGAAGATTAAGGAAATTCGGGAACGCGCCGTCAAAGGAGAGGATTTCGCCAAGCTCGCAAAAGAATTTTCCGACGATCCAGGGTCGCGAGATCGTGGCGGCGAATACACATTTGCCCGCAATGAAATGGTCAAGCCATTCGAGAACGCGGCTTTCTCCCTCGAACCAGGTGAAGTGAGTGATGTGGTGGAAAGCCAATTCGGGTTTCATGTCATCAAGCTGCACGAGAAACTTTCACCGTACAAAAGGTCGCTCGACGAAGCAAAAGAGGACATTGAACGACTGCTGACCGCGCGCGAATTCGACAAACGTTTGCCGGAATTTTTTAAGAAGTTGAAGAAAGATGAAGGAGTAGAAGTGTTGGTCTCGCCAGGCGCTTGATATTTGGGCCTAAGCTTCCAACCCTGCCGCGCGTCCTCTTGATGTCGCGGTGAGTTTGGTTCCGCAGGCGGAACAGAAGTTTGCGCTGGGCGGGGATTCTGTGCCGCAACGGCAAATCACATGCGCATCGCGGTGACGATAATGAATGATCAAATTGCGGATGTAAGGAATCCAGGTGAAGAGATAGGCGAAGATGAAAACGGAATCGCGCCGATGCAATCCGTAGATCAAGAGGAGCAATGAGCCGACGAGGCTGAGCCACCAGAAACCTGCCGGGACAACCACCTGTTTCTTTTTCTCCGTGGCATACCACTGGACGAAAAACCGGGAGAAAAAGACAAAGTTACCGATCCATCCGATCACTTTCCACATTGACCAGGCGATGCCGAGGAATTGTCCATTCGGGAAAATGAGATCGTGTAGGGACATTATTTCTTTAAGCAGGGCTATTTGTTATCGCGCTTGGGACACCATATACAAAAACACGATATTTGATCGTCGTTTTTTTGCGTTCTCAAGGAATTCTGACAAGTACGAGGGATGTTCACAATTTGTGAGTGGAAATTTTTATCATCACAAAAATCGCGAAGATTGCTGCCACCGCAAGGACGACCAGGCCCGCTCCGATGGAACCTAAACCAGCGAAAACAAACCAAAAAGGATGCGCGGCTAGAAGATGAAAAGTGTTTGTTTTAGGTAAGCTCGTCGCCACAACGCGATACTCTCCCGGTGCATCGAAGTGAATACGCAACCGGGAAGTCCGGGTGGTGTCACCCCACGTCATTCTGAACCCCGTGTAATTCTGAGTAGAAAGGGCAGTTCCGTTTTTGTCGGAAATGACGAATGAACTGCTCGTGGGCAATCCTTGAACAGCGGCAGGCGTTTGGCTGGATGAGGTTGTTGCCTCCCACAGTGTGTATTGGCCGGGTTTGACGATCCGGACGATGGTTCCGCTCTGCGCGGTGATTGGTGAATCGAAGGGACGAGCAAGCCAAATCAGAAAACCGGCGCCGCTGATCACCAGTACAATGCCAAGCAGGGCAATGGCGAAGGGCCATTTGAACAGGGCCAGTTTACTTGTTTTATTTCTTCTCTTCAGGAATCGATCTTTCCTTCGCTATTCCTCCGGGTGAGCATTTGAACAGAAGTGCCGGTCCTTTTGTTCGTGGCTATTACTTCTCCGCCAGCAGCTTCTCCACTTTTTCGGTGAGATTTTCGCGGGCGTTGGCGTCGCGGAGGATGCCGTTCTTATCGAGCAACCACATCGCGGGAATGCTGGTGATGCCGAATTCTTTGCCGAGCTTGTTTCCCCAGCCCTGGCCATCGAAGTATTGGGGCCACGGCATTTTTTTCTCGGACACAAATTTTTCCAGCACATCTTTCTTCTGATCGAAGCTGATACCGATAATTTCAAAACCTTTGGCGTGCAGTTTATCGTAAGAGGCTTGCACATTGGGAAGTTCCCGCACGCAGGGTGTGCACCAGGTGGCCCAAAAATCGATCAGGACCACTTTCCCTTTCATCTTGCTGATGTCCACTTCGCGGCCATCGATCCCGGTGAACTTCATCTCGACCGGTTTGCCGACCGCTTCCAGTTTTTTGAGCAAGCCTCGAGCTGCTTCCTTCACTTCGTCCGAGGCATGGCCGTCCACCACTTCTTTCGACAGTTGTTTGGCCTTTTCCGGTTCTGATTCACCGGCGATGGCGAAGAGTAATTCGTAAACTTCAGGTCGTTTCGGGAATTCTTTTTGCAGTTCGCGCGCGCCCTTTTCGAGTTCGATGCGCAAGACTTTCAACGCCACTTGTTGGGATCGCTCCTGAACTTCACGGGAGCGTTCCTCGAACCGCTTGTCTTCGCCGGCATCGGCCTTCGCTGCAGTTTGAGCGGAGACGGCAAACGTAGCGAGCGTCAGGCCGAGACAGCAGACGAAAGCTTTAAGACCCTGCGAAGTATTAGAAAAAAGTTTCATGAATTGAGTTTGGTTTATTCTCCTTCAGGCGCATTGGCAAGTGTAATGCCGTGTGAATTCAACTTCTCCAGCGCCAGTTGGAGGCGGCGCGGGTTTCCCGGCGCGTTAAAATCCGCTTCCCGAATTTGGCTGTCCGGATGTTGCAATGCAAGGGTCAACGCCGCTTTCAGACTGGCGGCATCCGATGGTGACAATGCGACTGTGACTTTCTCCTCCTGTTCAATGCGCATTCCTTTGCGGGCAAACTCGAGCAGAATGGCGCACGGCTCAAGGCAGGGAATCGCACTTTTTTCAGCGGCTGGATCGGGCGCCAATCCTTCCACCGACCACATTCTTTGTTTAAGGCAAAACTTTTTGTCACAACAGGCGCGGATCACATCGGTCGCCTGGGCATCGCTGAGCTTCGCGGTGATGCGATACATGCCGCTTTGTCTCGCGGTGAACTCGCGATAGTTTGTCACCGGCGCTGTTCCGCTTTTTACGGTAAACCAGTCCGTCACGGCATTCGGATAAAGGTGGTGCAACGCCAGTTCCAGGGCGGCATCGTCCGGCGCTAAAAGAATCCAGCCCGTGCGCAGGTTGGGGGCGGATTTCAAAGGACGAAATTGGTCGGCGTCGGTGAAATCGCAGAGAACGCGGATGTCGGCGAGAAAGATACTCTTTAATTCTTCAGCCGGGCGAGCCTGATCTGAGGCGTGACGCACTTCAAATCCACGGTTACTTCGTAGAATGCGGATCTGCGCCAGAATCAGTTCATCTTTGATTTCGGCGACGAACGTTGCAAATGCTGGGTTTTGAAAACCGGCCATCGGGCGGGG
Organism: Verrucomicrobiota bacterium; assembly: GCA_013820875.1. Classification (GTDB taxonomy): domain Bacteria; phylum Verrucomicrobiota; class Verrucomicrobiia; order Limisphaerales; family JACDHS01; genus JACDHS01. The sequence continues at coordinate 8,936 of JACDHS010000003.1, forward strand.
AACCTAGTGCATTGGATAGCGGTTTGCCAGTTCGCTTTGGTGCAGATGGACAGAGGGTGGGGACGGGCTGGGGTGAGGGAGAAATGTGCGGGTTCCGCAGATTACCCTTTTAACGGTAAAAGGTATGTGTGCGGGTTCCGCCGAGGGATCTTTAATTCTTTCAAATTCCTATCGCTCTCCGTAATTGATCGTCATAACTCCGCCGAGCAGGTTGATGATCCGCACGTTTTTGCAGCCGAGTTCTTTCATTTTCCGGGCGACGCCGTGTTGGGCGGGGTAATTCTTGAGCGATTCGAGGATGTAGGCGTGGGTGTCGGAGTCGCCGCAGAACAGTTTCCCAAAGAGCGGGACGAACAGGCGGAGATAGGTGAAATATAAACTGCGCCAGGCTGCGTTGTCTGGTTTGCCGAAATCCAGAACGAGCAGGCGAGCGCCCGGCTTGGAAACGCGCCACATTTCCTCGAGTCCACGTTCCCATCGGCTGAGATTCCGTAAGCCGTAACCCACGGTCACGACATCGAAGGTAGCGTCGTTGAAGGGGAGTTGTTGGGCATCGCCCTGGAGAAAGCGCGGGACAGGAGGGGGTTCCTGCGCAGCCTTTGGAGCGCGCTTCGATTCGGCAACGTCCAGCATCGGTTGACTGAAATCGAGTCCGGTCACTTCTGCGCCGGCGGCGGCAAGCTTAAAAGAGATGTCGCCCGTGCCGCAGCAGACGTCGAGGGCGCGATTGCCGGCTTGGACTTTGGCCATGCGCACCAGTTTGCATTTCCAGTAACGGTGCAGGCCGAAACTTTGCAGGTCGTTGATGAGATCGTAGCGGGGGGCGATGGCGGCAAACAAATCGTTTACTTTTGCGGCGCGTTGTTCGCCCGGTTTGTAGAATTTGTTCGCCATCTGGATTTCGCGTCACTTCGCAGAATCCACGGTGATCCTGGTCATGTCACTGACGCCAAGCTCAAGAAGGGATGCATTGCTGTAAAGCTCTGTTTTGAACTCCCTCGAAAATTTTCCGGCAAGCCTGCGTTGCCGTTCGAGTTCCGTGAGGGCAAGAACATCCAGTGCCACGGGATCTTTGCTGAACCAAAGTTGATCGAGCGCGGTAGAGTAATGGAGAAGCGTGCGTTGTTCCCCCTGATACTGGCAGATGAGGGCATCGGTGATGTTGAGCACCAGTCGATCGAATATCTCGGGGAGACCGACGATTTCGGGAACCGCGGTTTCAAGTCGTTCGCGGCGATAATCAAAGCGCACGGAATTATCCACGTTGGCGAGGGAGAGGCTATAGAGATGGCCGGCTACTCCGGACAGATTGTGATTCAGGAGGGGGGTGACGCTGATAATTTTTGTAATTTGCGCGGTTAACAGTTTCGTGACGTAGGATTTGCGCCCGATTTGATCGCCTTTCCTGCCGAATTCTAAATCACCCCAGACAGGAGTGCCGATGATGGAAGTTTCGTAGAAAACATTTTCGTCCCATCCGAATTGGCTTGAGGCAGCAACGCGCACTTTATATTGGTGCTCAAAAGCAGTGAATCCGGCGCGGCGCAGGTCTGAGTATTCCTTGTCCCAGACGATGATGTTGTCCGGCGTGATGCCGGTGCGGAGGAGGCTTTCGATCAATGCTGCGACGACGGCAGGGCGGGTGCCGCTGTTGGCGCCGGGCGATGAAAAGACTTTGATGCCGATCGTGTCGTTAGTGGAGACCATGGTGCGCCATGCGTCTGTTTCGGTCTTTGTGCCGGTGAAATGGAGCAGTCCATTGCGGAACAGATCTGGAACGACATCCGCTTTGGGGAGGAACATTTCGGTGGCGCCGGTGTGTTCGGCGATGGCGATGCGGGCCTTGGGAGTGGAAGTTTTGGAAAACGTCGGCTCGGCGCGTGCTGTTCCCAGAGTTGCGATGAACAGAATGGTGCAAAAGATCCAGAACTTCTGCGGATTCACGTTAAAATGTGGGCGGTTCCTTGACACTGCGAGCGGCGGATGCTACTCAGCCCTAGCGATGTTGACCACCAAAAAAGGAGCGGGGGCGGTTCACATTTTGTTCCTGATTTGCAGCGCGATCTTTTTGTTCTCCGGCTGCGCGGAACCCGGCCCCAAAGCTCTGCTCGAAGGCGAACGCCTGATCCAGGAGAAAAAACTGAACGAAGCCATTTCACGGTTGCAGGATGCCGTTGAGTTGCTGCCGCAGAATGCCCAGGCATGGAATCACCTCGGGTTGGCGTACCAATACAGCGGTCAGCCGGGTAAAGCGTTGGAGAATTATAAGAGAGCGTTGGAAATCGACGGAAACCTGGCTGCGGCTCGCCACAACCTGGGGCACCTTTTTTTTGAACAGAATCATTATGGCGCGGCAGCGGCAGACCTGACGACTTACGTGATTCTCGAACCTAAAAACGGAGTCGCCTGGAACAAACTCGCCACGGCCCAACTGCGTCATTCCAGCCTGCTCACCGGCACTGAAAGAAGTCAGTGGCTTAACTCGGCCAGGCAGAATTTCGAGATTGCGCTGCAGTTCGAGCAGGATCCGCACATATATAATTCACTGGGGGTCATTGAAGTGCAGCGGGGACGAGCCCGTGATTCTGTCCGCTATTTCAATCAAGCGCTTCAGAAACAGTCCAATTACCCGCCTGCCATTCTGAATCTGGCGGTGGTGAATCACGTTCATCTGAAGGATAAACGGGTGGCGTTGCAGCGGTATCGTGAATTTCTGGCCTATCAACCGCGATCCAGTCGTTTGCGGGAAGTTGAAGCCGTCGCTCACCAGATTGAACAGGAATTGAATCCGCCCCAATATGTGACAAACCTGGTGGCGCAGGTTCTTGCGCCCCCCCGGCCGTCGGTCAGCGTGCCGCCCCCGGTGGTTCAGCCCACACCGCCTCGCGAAGTAAAACCGGAGCCTCGCATTGAAGCGGCGCCGCGACTTACTTCACCCAGAACTGAACCGGCACAGCAACCGAAACCGAAACCCGCACCCGTCGAGCCCCCACCCAGGGTCGAGATCGTCAAGGCCCCCGAAGAACAGCCAATTAAAGCCGCGCAGGATATTCCGGTCACACGTGAAAGTCCTGCGGTTACGCCTGCGCCTGCCCCGGTGGCGAAGGTTCAGGAAGAGCCGCGAGTGGCATCGACCCCTGTCGATCCCGACGACAAGGATCAGAAAAAACGGTTGATGACAAAGCTGAATCCCACCACCTGGTTTCGCGATAAGACCAACGAACCAGCGCCACCGAAGATTCAATCTGCCCCCGCCCCGGCTAAAACGACACCTGTGACGACCATCCCAAGCGCCCGGGAAGCCACCGCGCCGCCGGTCAGAGCCACCTATCCGCGCTATCGCTATAGTTCCCCGACATTACCGAAAGCCGGCAATCGCGCCGAGGCAGCCCGCATTTTCAATGAAGCCTTGCAGGCACAACGACAACGTGATTCCGCCCGTGCGCTGGAATCCTACCGTCGCGCTACGAAAGTGGATCCCACTTTTTTCGAAGCCCAGTATAATCTCGGGTTGGTCGCGCTGGAGCGGGGTTCAGTGGGAGAAGCGTTGGCTGCTTACGAAAGCGCCCTGGCCATTTCGCCGGACTCGGCCAATGCGCGTTACAACTTTGCTTTCGCCTTGCAGAAAGGTAATTACCTGGTGGATGCAGCCAACGAATTTGAAAAGTTGTTGGCGCGCAACCCGCGAGAGACGCGGGCGCATTTGTCCCTAGCCAACATTTACGTGCAGCAAGGCAATCGTGATCTGGGACGGAAACATTACCAGAAAGTGCTGGAAATTGAGCCAAACCACTCACAGGCAACCGCTATTCGCTATTGGTTGCGTGACAATCCGTGACCAACTAATTCGTGACTTTTGCTCGTTCAACCGCTATTAAAAATCCTCTCAAGAAGCACATTTTGGAATTTATCCCGTTATGAAGAAAACAATTCAGCAGTTACTCGTTTGCCTGGTGCTTGGATGCGCGGCTGGCTCTCACGCTCAAGTGGATAGCGCCGGGGCGATCATCGTTGACAACCAGGCAGCGGAATTGGATGGCACCTGGACAACAACAGCATCGTCGGTGGATAAATTCGGTCCAGACTATGCATGGGTCAGCACCGTTGCCACCGAACGCCCCAGCGCAAGTGCGATCTTCCGTCCAAGGATCACCGTCGCGGGGAGGTATAACATCGAAGTGATGTATCCAGCGGGCGACAATCGTTCCAGGGAGAGCAAGTGGTTGCTTTCGTTCGATGGCGGCAAGGAGGAAGTTACTCTCAATCAGCGCGTGAAAGGCGGGCAATGGGTTACACTGGCAACCGACAAGGCGTTTGCTGCTGGAACGACTGGGTATGTGCAACTGGACAACAACACCGGCGCCGCTGGTTCCATCGTAATCGCCGATGCCGTTCGCTTCAAACTCATCGGCGAAGTACCGTCGATCAAAGGTGGTGTTGCTTTGAAGGTGAACTCTGCTTTCGGCGGCACAGTTGTCACCAGCCCGAATCAAACCAGTTTTGAGAAGAATGCTTTGGTCACACTGACGGCGAAGGCGAATGATGGTTATGTTTTCAATGGCTGGAGCGGAGATGCCACGGGATGGAAAAACCCGTTTCGCGTCAGCATGGCCAGCAGCAAAACGATCACCGCGAACTTTATTGCGGCAGGTGTCGGGGTCATCATGGACAATCGCAGTGCTGATAAGGATGGCAAATGGCAGCTTTCATCCACGGCATGGGCTGGCACCTGGTATGATGATTATGATTATTCCATGGCGAAACCAAAGGCCGACGCTTACGTCACCTACAGGCCGAACATTCCAAGGGCGGGCAAATACGATGTGTACATTCGTTATGCACAGGGGAGTAATCGTTCAACGAAAGTGCCCTGGTCGGTTTCACACAAAGGTGGAGTCGTGAATACCATCGTGAACCAGCAAACCGGAGGTGGAGAATGGTTTCAGATCGCCTCCGGAGCCGAGTTCGATGCTGGTAAGAGCGATAAGCAATTCGCACAGGTAAGCAATGGAACCGGCAACGAGACGGCTGGCGCAATGGTTGTGGCTGACGCAGTCGCCTTTGTCTATATTGGCGGAAAGTAGCAATTCTCCAACCCCCAACGTTTTTTTCGAGCCGCCAGATCTTTTCTGGCGGCTTCTTTATTTTCTTGGAGTCCAGCCCGGCTTGCCCATTATTTCGCCAATGAAAATCGTTTTAGCTTACTCCGGCGGTCTGGATACTTCCGTTCTCCTTTCGTGGATCAAAGAAAAGTACGATGCCGAGATGATCGCGTTCTGCGCGAATGTCGGCCAGGAGGAGGAACTCAAGGGATTGGAAGCCAAAGCAAAGAAGACCGGTGCATCGAAAATCTACATAGACGATCTTCAGGAGGAATTCGCGAGTGATTTCATCTATCCGATGATCCAGGCGGGCGCAGTTTACGAAAACCAGTATTTCCTCGGCACAAGCATCGCTCGTCCGCTCATCGCCAAGCGCATGATCGAGATCGCCCGCAAGGAAAATGCGAAAGCAATCGGCCACGGCGCGACTGGCAAAGGAAATGACCAGGTGCGCTTTGAGTTGACCACTGCTGCATTGGCGCCGGATCTCGATATCATTGCTCCATGGCGCGATGAGCGTTTCCGGAGTGAATTTCCAGGTCGCGCGGAGATGATCGCTTACTGCGAAAAAAAGAAAATCCCGGTGCAAGCCAGTGTTAAGAAGCCGTTCTCGATGGATCGCAACCTTCTCCACATTTCCTACGAAGCTGGAATCCTGGAAGATCCGTGGTTTGACGCCGGCGACCGCAAGTATCGTGACTATTTCAACACGCTTTCGGTTTTCCCGGAAGATGCTCCGGACAAAGCCGAATTCGTCACGCTCGATTTCGTGAAGGGCAACTGCACTGCGGTGAACGGTAAACAGATGAGCCCGCTCGCCGTCATGAAAGCCTTGAACAAGGTCGGCGGCAAACATGGCGTCGGCCGTGTTGACCTCGTGGAGAATCGTTTTGTGGGGATGAAATCCCGCGGTGTCTATGAAACTCCGGGCGGCGCGATTCTGCACTTTGCCCATCGCCAGATTGAATCGCTCACGATGGACCGCGAAGTCATGCATCTGCGCGATTCACTGATTCCGAAATACGCGGAACTGGTTTATTACGGATTTTGGTTTTCACCGGAACGTTACGCCCTGCAGGCGCTTGTCACCGAGAGCCAAAAAGATGTCACCGGCACGATTCGCGTGAAACTTTACAAGGGGAACATCATGAATGCCGGACGCAAATCCCCGGTCAGTCTCTACAACCCTCAGATTGCGACGATGGAAGCCGATCCGACCCAGGCCTACAACCAGGATGATGCCACCGGCTTTATCCGCTTGAACGGCTTGCGTTTGCGCGTCGCTGCCCAGGTACACGGCCCTTTGAAAGAGAAAAAGAAGAAGTAAAACAAGGCGGCGCAGCTCCGTAGTGGCAGGCTTTCCAGCCTGCCAGTTCTCGGGACTTTCCAGTCCCGAGTTGATGGGGCAGATGGATGCTCAAAGCAGATCCGCTTGTGTTCAGTGCGCCGGATGAAAGCCAGTCTGCCTGGTCGCTCAACCCAACTTCCACCCTTTACGATAGTCGCGGCGAACCAATGCCTCGGCCTCGCGGGCATTCGTGACTTTCATCTTACGAGTGTCCCACTCGATTCTTTTGCCAAGACGATGGGCGATATTGCCCAGGTGATTGGCCTCGGTCAGAGCTGCGGAATATTGAAAGTCGCACGTTGTCTTTCCGTTGCCTTTGCATGCTTCGATCCATTCCTTGTGGTGCCCGATCGAATTCGGAATGAACGGTTCGGGACGCTTCAAGTCATCCTTTTCCGGCAGCAGTGTGTGTTTGGAATAATCAGACAAGACCATTCCTTTATCGCCAATAAAGAGTGCGGCGCTGTCCCACTTCGGAATCTTTCCATCCAGCCACAGTTGAGGTTTTGATTCGCCCTGGTACCAGTGTACCTTCACCGGCGGCATGTCGCCGCGCGCGCCGTATTCGTAGGAAACATGCATGGAAGCCGGCGCTGTTTCGGGATGCGGTGTCGGTCCGTGCGGTTCGATGGCGCGGGGGGCATCCAGTTTCAACGCCCAGAATGGCAGGTCCATCCAGTGCGCACCCAGGTCGGACATCGTCCCTCCGCCGAAATCCCACCATTTATACCAGCGCGGTTGACCGACAAAATAATCGGGATGATACGGACGCATTGGGGCTGGCCCTATCCAGAGATCCCAGTGCAGGTAATCTGGCACCGGCGGAGTGTCCGTCGGGCGATCCCCATCACCCCAGGCACGGGAAACCCAGATGTGCGCTTCGCGGACCGGTCCAATCGTTCCGCTCTGAACTATTTCAACCACGCGACGATAATTGTTTCCGGCATGAATCTGGATTCCCATCTGCGTTACGACACCTGCCTTCTCTGTTGCCCTGGCAATCTGGCGCGCTTCCCAAATGGAATGGGTGAGCGGTTTTTCGCAGTAAACATGTTTGCCGAGTTGCAATGCTATCATCGTGGCGAATGCGTGGGTGTGTTCGGTCGTGCTCACGACGACTGCATCAACGTCATTCGCTTTGTCGAACAGTCTGCGGAAATCAATGTGCTTTCGCGCGCCAGGATATTTTTCCGCGGCGGCGGCGAGGTTTTGTTCGTTCACATCGCAGAGTGCAACGATGTTTTCGCTGGAGACATCCTTCGTATTGCCCGCGCCGCGTCCACCCGCTCCAATGATGGCGATGTTCAGTTTTTCATTGGCGGACTTGAACCTGGGTTTCGGCTTGCCGTAAACGGAGCCTCCCAGAACAGCAGCGGTTCCGAGGCCGGAAAGAAAAATAAACTTACGACGTGAGACCGGATGAGCGGCGGAAAGCTTGGACATGGATTCCTACTACGCCTCCAGAGAGCGGGTCGCAAGGATATAGTGCAAGTGCCAGTCAGGTATCCAGCCGAACGCCACATTAAAAAGGTGAATACATCCGCCGCGAAAGAGTCGGAATTCTCATCAGATGCTAAAACCGTTGCTACACGTGCTGCTTTGGGTGGTATTGCCGTTCCAAGTTTTTGCGCAGAACACAAATTCGGCGAAACCGTTGACACTGGCGTTTTATCATCCGTGGTACGGCACTTCGTGGGGTTCTGCCGGGAAATTCTACCAATGGGATTCATTCAAATTCCCGGATCGTTACTCACCCGAACGCATCAAGGAAAATGGTCAACGCGATATTGCCTCGGCAGATTACCCACTGTTCGGTCTTTATGACAATGGTGACCCGGAAATCGTCCGATGGCATTTTCGTTTGGCGAAAGCGGCCGGGATAGATGGTTTTCTGTGTAGCTGGTGGAAGCTGGGTGGACCAAATGAATTGTGGGACTGGCAATTCGCTCTTTTTGAAAATGTCCTCCTGCCCATCGCTGCGGAGGAGAATTTCAAAATCGCAGTGATCGATGAATGCGCTCACTACATCAAGAACTACGATCAACTGGTCAACCGGGCCGTCACATGGCTTCCGCGCTATGCGAAGCATCCCGGTTATTTGAAAATCGATGGGCAACCCGTCTGGTTCATTTACCAGGTGTGGAACGATTGGCTTACAGCCGAACAGGCGACGCGTTACGTGGCGACAGTTGAGAAGGAGGCGGGTGATGTGTTTTGGATCTGGGACAAACTGAAAACCACCTCCATCGCTGAACCGCCCGGCGCAAAAATGTTGTCTTATCCTGGCTGGCTTGATGTTAAGGGAATTGATTGTTTTGGCACTTACTCATACGTCGGGCACTGGCGCGATACGAATGCGGCGCACATCGCGCAACTTTACACCGGTTACGCCGATGAAATGCGGGCTGCAGGAAAGAAAGTCGCGTTGCCGGCCGTTCCCGGACACGACAATACGGCCGTGCATCCTGAGCCTTTTATTATCCCGCGCGAGAACGGCCACACGTTCAAAAACTTTCTCGCAGCACTAGACGCCGCCAAACCTGACATAGCCCTGATCTGCTCCTGGAATGAATGGCTCGAAACGACACAGGTCGAACCGAGTCGCGGTTGGGACGATCCTTATCTTTACCTGAAAATAATTGCTGAATGGCGTGGCAAGGAATGGAAAACACCACCGCTGCCGCCCAAAACCTCTCTCGACCCAAAACGATAATATATTATGTATTCAATCAGAAGCATCGTCGCCGCCATTGTGCTGCTTTGTTCCTTTGCTGCTTTCGCCCAACAGCCCGAAGGCGTGCTCAAGGTGGTCGCTAAAAAAGATAAAATCGAAGTGACCGTTGCACGCGCTCCTTCGCCGATCCGGATTGTTGAACTGCAGCCCTACGAAGCCACGCAATCAGCGGTAGAGAAAAACGCCGTGACGGAAATCAAAAAGAACGGACGCAAAACTGTTTCTATCCCGCGGTTCGACGGTAAACGCGACCGTATCTATTCCGCATTCGTCGCTGTGAGCGACAATCGTCCGCTCGGAGCCAAACATTTCGTGGAAGAATGGAAAGGCGTTTCGCAGTTCACCGAACCGTATCCCAAGTCGAAAAGCAAAAAGGGATTACAGGTGCAAATGGTGGATGATGCGATTGCGCTCGGAACGAAACATGCCGGGTTGAATCTTAATTTCGGAACGATCATCAGCTTGAAGCCGGAATCCAATGACATCGCCTGGGAAATGGACGGGCGCACATTTTATTTTCGTCGCGGCGCCGTGGAACAAACCGATCAACGCATCAAAACGCTCTCGGATGACGGCATGATCGTGTCGTTGATTTTACTCTATTACAAAAATCCTGATCCCGAACTGAACAAGATCATGCTGCATCCGAATTACGACAACGCGGCTCCAAACCATTTGTCGGCGTTCAACACCAAAACGCCAGAAGGCCTGGCCTGGTATAAAGCCTGCATGGAATTCATTGCGCATCGTTACTCGCAGCCGGACGAGCGTTACGGGCGCGCTGTTAACTTCATCGTCGGCAATGAAGTGAACTCCCACTGGTTCTGGGCGAACATGGGCCGGGTGAGCATGGAGGATTTCGCTCGTGATTACGCGCGCACGACGCGGGTGAGTCACACAGCGCTCCGAAAATTTTCATCCACCGGACGGGTGTTCATCTCGCTGGAGCACCATTGGGCGGAGCGTTACCCGGGCGGCGATGCCATGCAGGCCTTTCCCTCGAAACCTTTCATGGACTTCTTCGGGATGCTCTCAAAAACCTATGGCGATTTCGATTGGCACGTCGCGTTTCATCCTTATCCGGAGAACCTGTTTGAAAGCCGCACGTGGAATGATAAGTCGGCCCTCATGAGTTTCGATTCTCCACGGATCACGTTTAAAAACATTGAAGTGCTTCCGGAATACATGAAGCGCCGCGAATTGCTTCACAATGGCAAACAGCGTCGCATTATTCTTTCGGAGCAGGGATTTCACTCCAACGAAAATGAAGAGGGCGAACTCTGGCAGGCTGCGGCATATTGCTATGCTTATTACAAAATCGATCGGATCGACGGGATTGATTCATTCATCCTCCACCGCCATGTGGATCATGGCCGCGAAGGTGGCTTGAACCTCGGCCTCTGGCGTCGGAACAAGGAAACCATCACCGAGCCCTCCACCAAAAAACCGAGCTACGAAGTCTTCAGAAAAGCAGACACGCCCGAATGGGAGAAAGCTTTCGAGTTCGCATTGCCGGTGATCGGGATCAAGAGCTGGAAAGAAATCGAGCCAAAGAAGTTTAAAGGCGGCACCCCGTAGCGCGGGTTTTCCACTGGGTGGAACGGGCTGCCAGCCCGTTGTCGGCGGCAACCTGCCGCCGACTGTCTGAGTGTCCGATGATGGGTGTGTTGCCGTCTCTGAACTCGCCGGCCTGGAAAACAGAGAACTATAGAGTCGATTTGCCGATTTGCGTTTCACCCGTTTCCATGAACGTCTTGAATTGCTCCAAATCTTTTTCCACCTGTCGCCCTGGTTCTTTGCCGAAGAGTTTCGCAAACAGAACACCGACTTTTCCAGCGGGCGGTTCATACTCGAATTGCACAGTCACTTCGGTGCTGTTGGTTCCTGCGACTGGTGTGAATCGGACCGAGCCGGCATGCATCACATCGGAGCCATCCAGGGTGCGCCAGGCAATCAATTCATTGGGATGTTCATTGATGACGAGAGAGTTCCATTCGAACTTCTTTTTGCCAGTGCTCGCCACCCAATGCGATTCCTTTTCGGAAAGCTGCTCCACAGAGATGACGTGCTCCATCACTTGAGGCAAATTTTCGAAACGCCGCCAGAATTGGAAAAGCTCCTGGGGCGACCGGTTGATCGTGCAGGTTTTAACAATTTTTACGCCGCGATTGTCCGGCACAGAAATTCTTGATCTATCGATGTCAGCATCTCGTTTTCGGGCAAGTATGGCCATGGGATCCTCCTTCTTTTGAATTAGAAGAATTTACTTCAGAGGCGCGATGTTCGCTATGAGGCTAATCCCTGATTTCTGTGGGTGGAAAGAGTACGTTTTCAACCGCGAATAATCGCAGCGCGGCGAAGCCGCAAATAAAGTAGGACAGCGCATCCATCAATCTAACCGAAGCGATTTAGCCGGAACGATTCAGTTGAAGACCCGTGAAGAAAGCGCCGGCAAGGTAGAACAGGCATCTTGCTTGTTCATTGAGAGCTAAGGGTGGACCTCACATCAATTGCCCTGAAACAGCGAAAAAACCCGGAAAAAGCGCGTTCCAAACGTCAAAACGGGAGAAAATGTGGGGATTGTTGGAGTTTTGACGTCGTTGTAAGACTTCCCGAGCCGTCAAAACTATTTTTGGCCACCCATGTAAGACTTCCCGAGGCGTCTAAAATGTTTTTGGCGTCCTTGTAAGACTTCCCGAGGCGTCTAAAATGTTTTTGACGTCCTTGTAAGACTTACCGAGACGTCTAAAATGTTTTTGGCCACCGATGTAAGTCTTCCCGAGAGGTCTAAAATGTTTTTGTCGCCTCGGGAAGTCTTACAACGACGTCAAAATTCATTTAGCCCACTCGGGAAGAGCTGCATTGATGGCCAAAAATGTTTTAGACCATCGATGCAACGCTTACATCGACCGTCAAAAACGTTTTTGGCGGTTTCTGTAACTCTTACAACGACGGCAAAAATCGTTTAGCCCCCTTTGGTAGAGCTGCAACGAGCCATTTGAATAGGTTTGGCCTCATTGTAAGGCTGTAACGGTGGTCTGAAAAGCGCTCGGCGGCGTTATGGAATTGCAGGACGACCTTCAAACCTAAATCCGGCAGTACAGGAAATTACTCCGTCACTGTCGCTGTTCCATTGCGTTTCGCCATGATGGATTCGACGATCTTCTTCGCGATTTCCGGTTTTTCGATGAGAGCGAGGCGCGCGGCTTCTTTACCCTGACCGATCAGTTCGCCGTTGAATTGGATCCAGGCGCCTTTTTTGTCCACCACACCTGACGTGATTCCGACGTCGATGATGCTGCCTTCTTTGTTGACGCCCTGGTTGTAGAGAATTTCAAATTCAGCTTCGACAAATGGAGGGGCAACTTTGTTTTTAACGATCTTAACTTTGACGTTGTTACCAATGACAGTTCCAGTGGCATCTTTGATGGCGTCTTTACGACGGATATCAATGCGAACGCTGGCGTAAAACTTAAGCGCCTTGCCACCGGGGGTCGTTTCCGGACTGCCGAACATCACACCGACCTTTTCGCGCATCTGGTTGGTGAAGATGCAAAGGGTCTTGGACTTGCCTAAAATAGCCGTCAATTTGCGCAAGGCCTGGCTCATCAAACGCGCCTGCATACCCATGGTGGCCATGCCCATTTCACCTTCGAGTTCCGCCTTGGGAACGAGAGCGGCAACGGAATCCACCACGATCACGTCAATGGCATTCGAGCGGGCCAACGTTTCGCAAATCGTCAACGCCTCTTCACCACTGTCCGGCTGGGAAACGAGCAGATCATCGAGGTTCACTCCCAACTTTTTAGCGTAAGCAGCATCCAACGCATGTTCCGCGTCAATGAAAGCCGCGAGACCACCCATCTTTTGGGCGTTGGCAATCACGTGAAGCATCAAAGTCGTTTTACCGGAGGATTCCGGCCCATAAATTTCCACAACACGACCGCGGGGCAAACCGCCGGCGCCGAGCGCCAGATCCACGGCGAGAGCGCCGGTCGGGATGACATCAATCTTGATTTTAGCGTGAGCATCGCCCAGGCGCATGATGCTTCCTTCACCGTAAGCTTTGGTGATGGAGGAAATGGCGGATTCCAGATCACGACGGCGATTGGTATCCAATTTGGATAATTCGGTTGTTTTGACTTCGGAAGAGTTAGTCTTTTCTGCGGTTTTGGCGGCCATAATTTAAAAAGTCGAGCGAGTTTGCGAACGAGTCCGAACGGTAAATGAACGCGCACGGCTTAGTCAATCGCGGTCTAAGGTTAGGCGCGTTTTCTCGCACAGAGAACCGATGCATTCAGGGCAATGGATCAAAAATAAGGGGTTTTCTGATTTGAGACGCCAGGAACGTGGCCTGGACGGTCTCAAGCCCACTCGAATATCATATCAAAACCGCCTGGAAACGTTCCAGGCTGCTGTCCGGGCGACTTTGATTTAGGACACAGAGGACGGCGAACGAACTGAGCAAAACCTGATTCGTTTACGCGCACAGACTTGTGGGGCGCATTGCCAGTGCTATTATCCGTCCGTGAGTAAGCCGCTGAAAATGGTGAACTGCGGGCGGTGCAGCACCAAAAACTTCATCCCAGGTGAATTGCCACCATGGGAAACGGTCCCGTGTGCCAAGTGCCAGCACCCGGTGATGTTGCCCGTGCAGATGCGGCAATTCGAATTACGTTCGGTGATCGCTTCTGGTGGAATGGGAATCGTTTTCCGGGCATTCGACCTGAACCTGCATCGCGAAGTGGCGATCAAACTGGTGAAGCGCGAGATGACAGAAGACCAGAATGTGATGGCCGGGTTCTATCGCGAAGCGCGCGTCGGCGCCGCGCTCAACCACACCAACATCATTCACATCTACACGTTCGACGAATACGAGGGCAACCCGTACCTGGTGATGGAACTCGCCGACCATGGCAGTCTCGATTCCCGGATTGAAACGGAAGGAAATGTGCCGGAACTCCATGTGCTCGATGTGGGAATCAAAGTCGCCTCGGCATTGGCCACCGCATTGAAGAAGGGCCTTTTACATCGCGATATCAAGCCGGGCAATATTCTCTACGATGCGGAAGGTGAACCGAAGCTCGTGGACTTTGGCCTTGCGGGGCAAGCGGATGAAGCGATTGATGAAGAAGCCGGTGTCTGGGGAACGCCTTACTACGTCGCCCCGGAAAAAATCAAACGGGAATCGGAAACGTTTCTTTCAGACATGTACACGCTGGGTGGCACACTTTACCATGCGTTGACCGGCCATGTTCCTTTCGAAGCCCCCACGGTGGAAGAATTGGTCCAGGCCCACGTTTACACCCCACTCACTCCGCCGAACCAGGTGGTCGCAGAAATTTCTCAAGCCACCAGCGACGCATTGGTGATCGCTATGGCAAAAGAGCCAGCGCAACGTTTCCAGAGTTACGACGACTTCATCATGTCCTTTGAGAACGCACGCAGTCATCTTTTGATCGAGGCTTCCCAGGGTGGCACCGCTTCCGGAACCGGTTGGTGGAAGAAGAAGTAGCAAGAAAAAAGGCAGGTGGTGAAACCTGCCTTTCAAACTGTTTTTGTAAATCGTTACTACTACTACTTCGCAGCAGTACTCGAACTCGCTTTGGAAGCCGCTTCAGGCTTTGCGCCGAACCGAATCATGACCAACTCCAAAGTCCCATTGTTGTTCTTGTAAGAACCGCCAGAGATTTCTCCAATCGTCGCATCATCCAACGTGGCAGGCTTCTCGTCCTTAATCATTTTTGTGTCCGGCATCACTTTGAAGACGCGATTGCCGAGCTTCAGAGTTTTGGCTGTTTTATCCACCGCTGCCACTTTGGCGTAGAAAGGCAATTTGCGGTTCGGATCGATTGTCTTCGGAGCAGCTTCAACCGCTTCCGTTGTCTTTTTTGTCTGGGCCTGAAGGTTAACTGCAGAACCTGCGAAGAATGCAGTTGCGAGCGTCGCGGCCAACAAGGCTAATAGTTTTGATTTCATATGGTTTTCCCGGAGGACGCAAACCGATACAAAAACCGGAAAATTAACGCAAACGAATTCGAACAGGGGAAAGAATCGGGCAGAAGAAAAGAGTTGGCGGAGAGAGTGAGATTTGAACTCACGGTAGTGTTTAGCTACGCACGCTTTCCAGGCGTGTGCCTTAAACCACTCAGCCATCTCTCCGCCTATGGATCATCAAGCGCTTACGCCTGACAAATCCTCAGGAAAGTTATTCGCACGGGTTCGCGTAGGCGGCAAGTTAATTCTTAGATTTCAGACTCAAAGCAGATGACCTGCAGACGTAAAAAGCCGATGAGAGCGGGGCGAGCATTCAAATTATAAGGCCAAAGCTACAATTGTAGCTTTGGCCTTTTCGCGACTTCGCGGCAGCCGTTTCCCTCTACTGTTTGAGGTGAAAAAATTGAGTGACGCCAGTATTGCTGATTGTCACTGATTTGCGATCTCCCACCGTTGAAACAGGCTCTCCAACAACTAACCAATTTGGTGAAGAGAGTGACTCTGACGCCTCCAACACGTAATCTGCTGCGTTAGCTGGCCATGAGATTTGGATAGAATTCCCGGAATGGATCACATCCAATACCGGATTCTGGCCACCGGAAATCGACTCTGCGTACAAATAAACCATATCCAATCGCAACGTCCCGCCGGTGCCGTAATCGGCCCCAACCCCAACGTAGGCGTCCGCTCCTGCACCGGTTGCAGTGCTTTCGAATTCACTTATCAATCGCACCTTGAAATTGGGATTATCATCCACGCCTGGAACATTCGAGAAATCGATGGCTTCAGTGAACCATCTGGATGAAATGCTGGTGATTACGTTGTAATCCGCAAAATTTATTCCATCGGTGCTGTACTGAACGCGCCAATATTTGCTAGCAGTCGCACTGTTATGTTGGTCCCAAATCAGAACGACGTTTTTAAAGCCGAGAGTACTGACCTGAAACTCGAGGCCCCTTGTTTTGTTTTCCTGCCTTGCTCCGGATAGCCAATGGTGCGCCAGACAGTATTCTCGACCGAAACTTCCAGTAAAACAAGTGTTCTTCGGTTCACTGGACTTCTGAAGAATCTTTAACCCCACACGCGGAGATTGAGATCAACGGCGACCCCGTTCCATATGCCCAGTGCATTGCATATCTCGCCAGCTCCATTTAGCATGTCGCATTATCGCACACCGCGTCATATGCCACTTCCCACGAGATTTCCATGCTCGAGCTAGTCTTTGGGCGGGGCCTGCTTGCATTCATGCTGTTGCGAATGTACCCATGGCATTCTTGTTGCTAGAAGCCGGAGTGACAACCGCCCAGCCTGAAACCTTGAGTGCTGCGCCGGGAAAAGGGAGCGCCTGGCCCAAATGCAGGCAGACGCCTCTGCGTTCCTTCGAGCCAATGATTGAGTAACTGAATTCGTATCGTGAAGTATTGGATTTTTATTTTGCTGTTCCTGACGGCGCACGTTGCCCGCGCCCAGGTAGTCATTAACGAAATTATGTATCGTCCGGCCCCGTTCATGCCGGAGGACACCCGCCACGAGTGGATCGAACTGCATAATACTGGAACCAACACGATCAATCTGGCGGGCTGGCGTCTGAGCAAGGGTGTTCATTTCATTTTCGGCAATACCACGATCCAACCAGGAGGTTATCTCGTCGTTGCCGCAGACACCGCGGCATTTACGACCCGATACCCTGCTGTCACTAATGTCGTTGGCGGCTGGGATGGAGTTCTCAGCAACAATGGAGAAGACATCGATCTGGACAATGCGTCAGGGCAACGCGAGGACAGTGTGCGATACGCGAACGAGGGTGATTGGGGCACTCGCACACGCGGACCGCTGGACAGGAAACATTATGGCTGGATCTGGACCTCCACGCATGATGGCGATGGTCGGTCAGTGGAACTGATCAATCCGAAGCTATCGAACAACCACGGACAGAATTGGGCCGCAAGCCTCATCGCCAATGGCACTCCCGGCAGTGTCAATTCGGTGTGGAACACCAACATTGCCCCGATGATTCTCGATGGCGCACACCTGCCGCTGATTCCGAGTTCGAGTGATTCAGTTGTGGTGAGGGCGCGAATCGTCGACGAACTGACGACCGGGATCACTGCGACCGTGCATTATCGCAACGCCAGCAGCGCGTCGCCTCCCGCGTTTTCTACAGCAGCGATGTTTGATGATGGACAACATGGCGACGGGGCTGCCGGAGACGGTGTTTACGGTGCAATTCTCCCTCCGCAAGCGGCTTCGACGGTCATTGAATTTTATCTGAGCGCCAGCGATGCGAATGGGAATTCCCGAACATGGCCGGCCCCGGCAAGAAACACGGGCGGTTCTCTCGTGCAGGCAGTAAACCTTCTCTACCAGGTGGACAACTCCACCTACAGCGGTACCCAGCCGATTTACCGCTTGATCATGACCGAAACGGAACGGGCCGAGTTGGCGCAGATTGGAAGTATCCGCCAGGAAAGCCGCAGCCAGGCGCAGATGAACGGCACATTCATCAGCCATGATGGAACAAGCACGGAGCGTCGTTACAATGTGGGCATTCGTAATCGCGGCAACAGCAGTGCCAGCCGCCAGCCGAATGGTTATCGTGTGAATTTTCGGAATGATCAAAAGTGGAAAGGGGTCAGCGCCATCAATCTCAACACGCAGTTCACTCATTCGCAGCTTGCCGGAAGTGCTTTCTTCCAGAAAGCCGGATTGGTCACGCAAGACGCACGAGCGGTGCAGGTGCGGGTCAACGGCGCGAATCTCATCTACGCCGGAACACCTTCCTACGGCATCTACGTTTGCAACGAAGTGCAGGACAGTGATTACGCCGATAATCATTTTCCATTGGATTCCAACGGGAACATGTACCGCGGTGTCGGTACAGCGGATCTCACTTATCTCGGCGCTGATCCAGCTCCGTACCGCTCAGGATATTTCAAACGGACCAAAGCCAGCGCGGATGACTGGAGCGATCTGATTCAACTCACGCACGCGCTCTCCACCAACACTCCTGATGCGAGCTATGTAGCGACTATCCAGAGCGTGATTGATATTGATCAGTGGCTGCGTTTCTTCGCCATCAATATCCTGATGGACAACACGGAAACGAGTATCAGCAACGGTGAAGGCGATGATTACTCACTCTATCGCGGAGAAAGCGACCAGCGTTTTCAACTCCTGCCTTATGACCTGGATTCGATCCTCGGCGCAGGCGGCGGGAGCACGACGGCACCGCTCTTCCAGGCGACAAATGCGGCAGCGGTGGATCGTTTCATGAAGCATCCGGCGCTCGTTCCGCGCTATTACGGGCAGCTCAAGCAGTTGATTGACACCACCTTTTCACCCGAGCAGTTCAATCCGTTTGTTGAGCAAGTGTTGGGCGAGCATGTGCCGGTGTCGCTCATTAACAGCATGAAGACGTTTATCGTGGGCCGAAACGCATTCGTGCTTTCGAAGATCCCGCTGAGTCTCACGGCCACCAGCGCGCTGCCGGTCGTTCACGGTTATTACCGCACCACAGATGCCACGGCAGCACTCAACGGCATGGCAAATGCCATCGAAACGCGATCGGTCCTGGTCGATGGCATTCAGGCCAACTGGTCTGCCCTGGCGGGAACATGGGCAATCAATGACATTGCATTGCAGCCCGGCATCAATCGTATCCTGGTGCAATCGCTCGATGAAATAGGTCGCGAATTTGCCCGCACCCATCTCGACGTCTGGCGCGATACCGGAGTTGGCGCCACCGTTTCAGGTACAATCAGCAGCAGCGCCACATGGACGGCTGCCGCAGGTCCTTTTCATGTTACAGGAGACCTCATCGTGCCGGTTGGCGTAACGCTTGTGATCGAGCCAGGCACAACGATTTATTTCGCCGGAAACACTCGTCTGATTGTGCAGGGCCGGTTGCTGGCTCAAGGCAGCGACACGCAACGCATTCGCCTGACGCGAGAGCCTGGCACCAGCGGCGCATGGGGTGGGATCCTTTTTCAAAACAGCACCGAGGATAATCGCATGAGATTCGTGGACATGGATTTCACGGGTACAACCGCCCAATCAATCCGGGTCGAGAACTCCAGGCTTCTGATCGAACATTGCACATGGTCGAACACCGACAAGAAAATCATCGAGCTGAGCAACGCCTCTCTTGCTCTGCGCTATTGCACCTTTCCGGAGATCAACAATGACACAGCGATTCAAGGCAGCGGCATGCCAATCGCCGGCTACGTCATTATTGAAGGTAACCGTTTTGGCCGGATCAACGGTGCTGGTGATGTCATTCGTTTTGCCGGGGGGCAAAGGCCAGGTCCAATCCTGCAAATTCTCGATAACGTTTTTGCTGGCGGTGGAGATGACGCAATCGATTTGAACGGCGCGGATGCGCATATCGAAGGCAACCGGTTTCAGCAGTTTTCCAAAGGAACGGCCGACACCGATCCCTCTGCAGCAATCAGCGCCACCGGCGGGCCGGAAATAACTGCGGCGCGAAACATCTTCGCTGGAAATGATCACGCGGTGATCCTCACAGGTGGCTCGTTCTTGACCGGGCACAACAACACGATTGTCGGCAGTCGCATTGCTGGCATCAGTTTTGCCGAACCGGCTATCAACCCGTTGCCGGGCGGCGGAGCAACTCTTGCAGGCCACCTCCATTGGAACGACGCAGTTGTTTTCAAAAACCTTTCTCCTACCAACGGGACAGTCAGCTTAACAGTGAACCACTCGCTATTGCCTGGAACGCCCGTGTGGCCAGGCACCGGCAACGCGAACGGCGATCCGCGTTTTTTGAATGCATCAAACGATTTTTACCTGCGTCCCGGTTCGCCCGCTGTCCGAACAGGACCAAACGGCCTGGATATGGGAGCGCACGTACCTGCCGGGGCATCGATTTCCGGAGAACCAAAATCTGTCACATCACGCAGCAGTGCCACGCTCATTGTTAGTGGCCCTGGAATCACGCACTTCAAATATCGAGTGAACGGCGGCCCATACGGAAGCGAGCTTTCAATTACCAACCACATCGAGCTTACCGGCCTCACGAATGGATTTTATACGGTTGAGGTTCTCGGGAAAAATTCTGCCGGAACCTGGCAGGCCGTGAGCAACGCCACCGTCTCACGCACCTGGACAGTGGATAGCGGCCGGCTGCCGGTGATGATCAATGAAGTCCTCGCGCGGAATACCTCAGCCGTGAACCACAGCGGCACCTTTCCCGATCTTGTCGAGCTCTACAACGAAAGCGCCGCACCGTTCAATTTGTCGGGGATGCGGCTCTCGGATAATCCTGCCAATCCCAACAAGTTTACCTTTCCCGCGGGAACAACTATCGGCCCCGGCGCTTGCCTGGTGCTTTATGCTGACAGTGCCGCCACGCCGGGAATTCATCTTGGGTTTTCGTTAAGCGCGACTGGTGAATCGGTTTCTCTTTATGCCACTAATGGCGCGTTGATCGATTCAGTATTTTTCGGGCCGCAGTTAAACGACTTGTCAATCGGCAGGTTGCCCGACGGAACCTGGACGTTGACACAGCCAACGTTCGGTTCAGCCAACATCGCTCAGCCTACAGGCGATCCAGCCAGGCTCAAAATCAACGAATGGCTTACTCACGGGCAACTGTTGTTTACCGATGATTTTATTGAACTCTACAATCCCGATTCACTACCGACAGATCTCGGCGGTTTGTTCCTGACCGACAAGCCGCAAGCCGCGCCCGGGCTGCATGAGATTGCGCCACTCAGTTTCATTGGTGGGGGAAATGTAATCGTATTTACCGCTGATGCTCGTCCCGACCGCGGCCCGGACCATCTCAATTTCAAGCTCTCCCCCAACCAGGGATTCATCGGTTTGTTCGATCGCCAACTCAACGAAATCGATTTGGTTTATTACGGTCCTCAGCGCTCTGATGTTTCCCAGGGCCGCACTCCGAATGGCTCAACGACATTAACATTTTTCCAGCAGCCGACTCCCGGCTCACCGAATGCCGCGCCAACTGGGACGAATGGAACGGTTGTTCTCAATGAGATACTGGCTGTTAATGCCAGCTTCCCGGATGCAAACGGTGTCGCCTCGGATTTTGTCGAGCTCTACAACCCCACCACGAATGCCATCGATTTGGCTGACATGAGCTTGAGTGATAACACGCTGTCACCGCGACGATGGGTTTTCCCTCCTAGCTCCACGATTCCTGCGCTGGGCCACATCGTGGTTCGCTGCAACGGGAATTCTCCGGCCTCAACAGGTTTCGGTTCATTCCTCAACACCGGTTTCGGACTGAGCGCAAGCGGGGATGCCGTTTACCTGTTTGATGCACCGGTTCGTGGTGGAGCGATGTTGGATTCTGTTCGCTTCGGAGTGCAGGCTGTTGATTTTTCGATCGCGCGCCTTCCGGATGGATCGGGCGATTGGCAGCTTGGGCTTCCGAGTCCGCTCGGTATCAATATCCCTGCCGTTTCTGGTAATTCTTTTGCCATCAAGATCAACGAATGGATGGCGTCTCCAGCTTCCGGTGAAGATTGGTTTGAGCTGTTCAATCCTAATGCACAACCGGTCGCGATTGGCGGCATGTTTCTAACCGACGATTTGAGCAACTCAACGAAACATCCTGTCGCGCCGCTCTCCTTTATTGGCACGGGCCTGGATGCCTTTCGGAAATTAATTGCAGACGATCTGTCGAGCCTCGGCGCGGACCACGTCAGTTTCAAACTGGATGGCAGCAATGGCGAAGCGATCGGCCTGTTTGCCGACAATGGAACGCAAGTTGATGCGCTTTCTTTTGGTCCCCAACAAGCCGGTGTCTCTCAAGGTCGCCTGCCCGACGGCGCTGTTGCGATCCACCAGTTTACAGTCTCCGCTACACCCGGATCTGCCAATTATCTTCTCATGACGAACGTCATAATCAACGAGGTGCTGACTCATTCCGATTGGCCATTGGAGGATGCCATCGAACTCCGCAACTTGACCGACCAACCGATTGATCTCAGCGACTGGTATCTGAGTGATAACGTCCAGAATCTGCGCAAATATCAGATCCCCGCCGATACAATCATTCCACCGCAAGGTTTTGTCGGCTTTTACGAAGGTGATTTCAACGGTGACAATGCCCTGACTCCATTTGCTCTCAGCTCGGCACGCGGCGATTCCATCTTTCTTTCCGCTGCTGACAGCTCAGGAAATTTGAACGGCTACCGTGCCCTCGTCCAAGTCGGTCCAGCCGCCAATGGCGTTTCGTTCGGTCGCCACCTTACGAGCGTTGGCGCCGATTTCGTGGCGCTCAGCGTTCCTACTTTCGGGGTTAATAATCCTGTTTCAGTCGAACATTTTCGGACCGGCACCGGTGCGCCTAACGCCTACCCGCTCGTGGGACCTTTGGTCATCAATGAATTGATGTATCACCCTCCCGATTTCGGCGGATCGATCGATAACTCTGCCGATGAATTCATTGAACTCCGAAACATCAGCACAAGCACGGTGCCGCTCTATGATGTTGCGGCGCCCACCAACCACTGGCGAATCGCCGGAGGTGTGAACTTCACATTTCCAACTGGAACCGCGCTGGCATCAGGCGGTTATTTGCTGGTGGTAAGCTTCGATCCTTCAACCAATTCAACGGCGCTGAACGCCTTTCGCACTCGATTCAGCGTGAGCACGAATACCGCGATCTACGGCCCGTTTCTGGGCAAGCTCAACAACAGCGGTGAACGAGTGGAACTTTACAAGCCCGACCCGCCTCAGACATCCGGCCCTGATATCGGTCTGGTGCCGAGCATCCTCGTTGAAGCAGTGCATTACTCCCCTGCGGCGCCCTGGCCCGTCGGGGCGAGTGGCAGTGGCTCATCGCTTCAGCGGGTGAATGGCTCGCTTTATGGCAACGATCCGGTGAACTGGAAAACCGGCTTGCCCACCGCTGGACGGGATAACAATTCAGACAATCTCGATAGCGACGGAGATGGGCTGCCAGACTGGTGGGAAGATCAATACGGATTTGATAAATACAGTGATTTAGATGCGGAGGAAGATGCGGATGGCGATGGCATGAACAATCGCCAGGAATTCCTTGCCGGAACAGATCCACGTGATCCCGATTCGAGATTTGAAATCTTCGAATGGCGAGTGGAAAACGGAACGGACCTGATCCTTGAGTGGAGTTCAGTTCCGGGCCGAAGCTATCGCGTGCAACACAGTGCCGACCTGATCTCGTGGGAGGATGCAAGCATGCCTGTGGTTGCTGGGGGCAGCAGCGTGCAGTTCACCGATGCCCTAACGAGTCGAAAATTCTATCGCGTCGTTGTGGAGTGATTCCGGTCTGATCCGTTAGCGGATTAACCGCAGGTTTCTTGCGGAACTGTATTGCGGCGCCTGGAGCATCGTCCGGTTCCCGTCCTTGCCGTCGAAATTGTTTGCTGATCCGAAAGCGAACGATAGCACAACAGCCAACTCCGCAGCTTCGCCGGTTCGCGCAATTCCGCGAGGCCTTTCCAGGCTGTCACGAATGTTTCCTAGGCTAAATCCTCAGCGAACATATGAGCGTTTGATACCGTTCGACGATCTGTCGGAAGGCGAAGAGGTGACAAGAAAAAGCATCGAACGTGGTTACAGGGGGGGCCAGGACAGAGAATTGTGCCCAGTTGAAAGCAAAAAAGGGCATCCGCAAAATTTGGAGAATGCCCCGTGCTCGGCGCACATCAGAGAGGGCATTTGCCCGCTGTGCGATTCCATCTTCATCACTTCTGATCCCCAGGGACACGCACTGTTTCCAAATGTTTTCGCATCTCTGCCACTACTTTGGCCTGCGCCGGGTTGTTCGCCAGATTGACGAATTCCCTCGGGTCGGATTTGTGATCGTAGAGTTCACGCCCCTCGCTGCCGTCCGGGCCCCATTCCGTGTAGCGCCAGCGCTCAGTTCGCGCCGAGTAACCCATCATTCTTTTGTTTTTGCCCAGCGAACGCGTAACCTGGCTGAAAACGGCAGGTTTGAATGATCCGGTTGGCTTATTCAGAAGCGGCACGAGCGAACGGCCTTCGATCTTCTGCGGAGGGTCCGGGAGACGGCACAGTTCTTTCAGCGTAGGATAAACGTCCAGAAGTTCGACAGGCCGTGGCGAACTCTTCCCGTTTCCTTTCGCCCCGGGTGCATAAACGATCAACGGAACGCGGTTGGCTTCGTCGAACAAAAGCTGCTTTTGCCACTGGCCATGTTCGCCCAGAAGAAATCCGTGATCACTGAAGAAGACCACGATCGTATTATCAGCAAGCTTCAAACGCTCCAGTGCCTGCAGCAATCTGCCGACCTGATCATCAATGAAACTTACTGAAGCCCAGTAACCGCGAATACAATCGCGCAGGCCACTCTCGTCCAGGCCGTAATTTGCGGGACGAATATGCAGGCTGATGTCTGGAACGTCCTTGAGATCATCAGGATGGCTGGAAGGCAATTGCACCTCCTCCTTGGGGTACATCTCAAACCATTTTTCTGTGGCAACAAAAGGGGTGTGCGGACGGTAAAAACCCATGCCGATAAAAAATGGCTTATCAGATTTCGCAGCTTGTTCGAGGAGTTTGATCGTTTCGGTCACGCCCCGACCATCGGTCTGTTCCTCGTCAGTGCCATCCATTTCCAACCAGGCCATCGCGAATCCGAGGGTAGACCCTGTCCCGCGGGTTAAAACGTGCAGCTTGTCTTCCTCAGTTTTATCGCGGCCAATCGGGTTGATCGCCACATCCCAGGAAATGGGATCATCCTTGCCCGCGGTGCCGATCTCCCGGGGAACGCCGTAATGGAAGATTTTGCCGACGCGAGCTGTAAAATAACCGTTCTGCCGGAAAAGCTGAGGTAGAGTGACCGCATCTGGAACGGTGCTGCGGAAATTCGTTTCAAGGGTATGAACACGGGCTGTATCAGGACGAAGACCTGTGAGCATTGAAACACGGCTGGGATTGCAAAGCGGGAATTGGCAGTAGGCGAGATCAAACTTCACGCCTCGCGAAGCCAATCGGTCAAGATGAGGTGTTTTCACCTTCGGGTGACCGTATGTACCGAGATCCAAGTTTAAATCGTCCGTGGAGATAAACAATACATTCGGCTTACTCTTAGGTGCTGCGCTGTGAACCGGGACAACCATGGCAAGGGACAGAACACCTGCTAACATGATGCTCAAACTGCTGAAGCTTCGGACATTCCTCACGAGATGGGCTTCAAATGAGGACCGGGCAATTTTAACCATGCAAAATCTTTGTTTCATTGTTTTCTTGGATACAAGTTCATTTGGTTTCGTGAGCAGAGCTTAACGTTACGGGCAGATAGGGAAGTTCTTGCTCGCAGAAGCAAGGCTTCGCCACTTTGTGGGATCGTGCAATCACGTTGCCGAGAAAAAAACGCATCGACTTCCATGCAGTGGTCTGTTGTGTTTTTGCCGCTTTCTTATGAGAGCTTTTCTATCTCCAATGGTTCTTTGCGCGATGCTATGTGGTGTTTTCGCGTCTTCGACATCCGCTGGGATACAAACGTTAATTGATCAAGTATCGAACTTTGATGCCACGCGTGAATTCAAATTCAAAAACATTCCAGCCCCGTCCAAAAACGATGCGTGAGCCACCGCCGGTCTGTGACTCAAGAATAAAACAGAAAGCGCTATCGGCGGTTGGCTCGACGCACTGTTAGACGACTCGTGTGACATATCAAGCGTATGCTAAATGGAATCGCAGAAGATACGCCCAAGTCGAGACAAAGAATAGAAGAATGAAGATACGTGCCGAAACCGAACTGTTCCGCCAAACCGCATAAATAAATGAAGCAACCAAGGACAACAGTATGATGACCATCCAGCCGTAAAACAACGCAGGGCTGAAACTAGCTGCTCTGATGTTTTGCTCCCCCGGATACAGGCCAGACAATCCGCTCAGCGCGACAAGATGAACGTGAGCAATCTCGCCAACGGCTGCAATGGAGAGCAACCAAACGCCAAGTCCGATTGCTAAAATCTTGCGTCCCATATAAGTCGCCTAACGCCAGCGTGAGCCACCGCCGACCGAGGACTCAAGAATAAACAGAGAGCGCTATCGGCGGTTGGCTCGACGCTCTGGTTCGACTGGGTGTTATGATCTGTGGTCATCTCTCAAGCAACGGCTCTTCCCCATCCCTCTCCAGCCAAAGTTCACTACCATTCGATATGTCCTCGGCGACAACAGAACGCGGAAGGCAGAAGCATACCCCACCACGATCACGACCACGATTAATCATCTCAATATCTCTGATGAATGTCGAAATGCAGCGTCCGTTGGGTGTACGAATCTGAATGCGTTCTCGTCGATGAATGGACTCGGTGGGGGCGATCAGCCACTGATCTTCCTGGGGCAGAGCTATCACTGTCTCGATGTTATCAATCGAGTAAACTCCGTCGATAGTGGCCACTTTCTTCGGCATGACAGGCTAAGTGGTCGAACGTCTAGCTCATCCACGGCGGGGATGGAAGTCCGAATTCAAACTGGAGCGCTACCCGCCGTTGGATGGAGCGCCTTGATACTTCTTTTTTAGCATGAAGGGGTTGGCAGCCAAATTCTCCTGATTAGATACTTAGTATTCACGGGAAGTTCTTCACAGCCAGCCATTCGGAACACAAGCGGTGGGAAATCCATGTCGGCTTTCAAGCCAAGCAATGGCATGATAAGCGGTGCCATAAAAGACGGAGTGGGGCGAAGTTCCCACCAAACGTGGACTTCTGTTGCTTTATCTGAAATCTCGACTAACTCCCATCCGCCAATCATTTCCGAAGCCGGATATGGGAAGCCTTCTTCTTGGCAAAGAAACTCCATTTCAATCCGTTTGCCTGCCTCAAATTTTGTGCATTTCTCAGCCCACGTCTTTCCACTCATGTCTTCACACTGGCGAGTGACACCAACCTGTGGTTCCAGATCATCTCGTATGATAGAACTGCGGAGCGAAGGGAAATACTTACTGATGCCTGACAGGTCAGAAATCACATCCCACATTTTGGTTGTGCCTACGGGAACTCGCACCGCCACACAATGCCGGTAGAACTTGGAACCTGTCAGCCGGTGAGCCTCCCCTGCACCCCAAAACTGCAATGAACCAAAAACACCTACTATAACAGAGACGGCGATCAAAAGGAATCTGCCTCGTTCATTGAGAGTCTCAGGAAACCAAACCAACAATACAATCGCTCCTATAACCCACAATGTATCTCCAAGAGAAGCATACAGTGCGCGCCACGTCTGAATCCGCCGTCTGCTTGCTTGATGAAAAAGATCTACTGAGAATATTCCTAGTCCAACTCCTATCCCGATGAGAATGAGATGATTAGAGAGTCCGATAAACGAGCTGACGTATTGGGACAAGAAAAGGAAGACAACCGCAGAAATGGCGGAGAAAGTTGCATTCCCAAGAAGTGCGACACGGAGAGGTTTTGTGTTTTGTGTATTCATCTTTAATGTGAGGAGTGTAGAGGGCGTTTATTCCATTGCCGAACGCCCCGGCTCAGGCAGGCCGGGCCAATGATGATCAATTGTCAACCGAGACGCGATCCCGGCCTTGCCTGCAGCCGGTTGGTTAGCCGACCGGTCCGTTATCTCATCTTGAAAACGAAACGCCATAACTCTGCAATAACGTCGTAATGCGCTCGGAGTGCCGAACCCACAAGTCACTCAACTGAATGAGATGCACTCGTCCATCTCGGTAGTGAACCTCCCATGCCGGACAAAAACGTCCTTTAGGATCTCGCGAGGTCGTAACGTGCACACCTCCGACATCCTCGTAAACAAATCCCTCGTGGGTCGGAGCAAACCAAAACCCGGTAGTGGTAGCAATCTCTCGAGGTGAAACAACAATCCGGTCACTGAGCATAGCCGGTGCGAATAGACCGCCAGCTATGATAGCGATGGCGAAAGGAAAAAGGCTCAGTCGTCGCACCTCTCGCTTGCGAAAACAAAGAATACCCAGAACAGCGCAAATAACAGAGACCGCCACCGGGATCAGTGCGATAGTGAGTGAGAAGCTGAACACCTCTGTCGTTGTTGGCGTAATTTCCTGCATGGAGTCATTCGGCTAACATGAAAGCTGACCGACCGCCGCCGTGAGCGGGCGCTGGCAGCGAATCCAGCGTCCGAAAAGCCTGGCGCATCCGAACTCACGACGCGGGGCGGCGGTTCGGTCCGGCGCTTGGTTCGGCGATAATGTCATACTCAAATGTCTATCTCGAAATGCCATCCGACTCCATGCTGCGCGGCTGCGCTCAGGATGCGCTCGCACTCGCGCAAATCCTCAACAACGTGGTCGGCGTGAACCTGCGTGTGTAACAACAATGCTCTCACGGTGGTCAAGCCTTCCTCCGCGGAGAACTGCTGGAGCGGCGGCAACTCCATCTCCTGAACATCCATGCCCTCGCCCTCCATAAACTCGGCCGCCGACTCGGGAGCGATGCTGAAGAACTCAGAAAGTGGACGAACGCCAAGCTGACCTGCTGCGGCGTCAAGAGACTCAATGTGCCGCGATAGACTCTTCCCATCCATCATAGTGTCCAAGCCGTCAATCTTCCGCTCAAGAACGATGTAGTGTGCTGCTCCCATAAACGTGTGTGTTGTGAAACGCCGAACGCTCCGCATCACTGACCTCGCGCCAGTGATACTCGAATTGAAACCACACCGCTATCGCGGGGTTCAGTGCATGCGGTTGGCTCGGGCGCGGGTGCCTCATGTCTCAATCTGCGTGACCCGTGACCGCCGCTTCCAAAAGCGTGCTCCGAATAGCGTTGCCCCAGCCACCGCACCAAATACAACAGCAGAAAAGCCGAGACTATGCAACTGGGTGATCCGCTTCTGTCTGGCAAGCTCCGCACTCGTTGCGGGGGTTGGATTATCACGCCATGCACTGAAAGCACGAACATGATCGCGTCGAAGAATACATGCCGGAGCAAGGACAAAATATGCGATGAGCAACTCAGCGATGAGTAAAATGGCAATAAGTTTCTTCATGCGTCTGGAGTGGCCGAACGCTGGAGGTCAGACACAGAGCCCGTGAGCGCCGCGCTGCCTGCAACGAGAACAATGGAAAACCAAAAGTCGTGAAACTGCAAGCGCGGGGCTCTGTTGTCTGCACCGATTTTGTTCGACGAATCAATCATCCGCACCTCCTCCGATTACAAGCCTCGTCTTCACAACACCACCCTTGGTAATAAGATATCCCCACTCCTGGTAGCCGACATCGTCGTCCACTTCTGGCACCCAGTAATGAAAGAACAAAATCGAATCCAATCTGGGATCGTAAACCTCCTTCAACTGCTGAATCAACTGAACATCCTTCTCGTGGAAGCGTTCAGCGACATCGTCGAGACGGGCAAGGTGCTCATCAAGGACAGGACACTCCGGACAATCTTTTGCCGTCTCGCGAACACCTTGGGCAATACCCTTGGTCAGTTTGAGAATCCGGTCCTTCTCCCACCGCAGAGATTCAGGCGATACCTCGTAAAGCTTGTAGTAATGGTTGCGGTCGGGAACCCGTGACAAAAACGCCTCGCGAGGGGAATTTTGAGGCGTGCTGCAACCAACCAATGCGACAGCTAAAAGAAGCGCCAAATGTAAGCTGGCCAGTCTCATGCGTGCAATGTGCGCGTCGAACCATATGATTCACAGGCAGATTTGCCCTGATAACATGATATTAGCCCGGGTTTTCGGGCTTGATTACCCGATTGGCTTAAGTGTGCGACTGGCCCAGGAATCATTAACTGAACCTGAATTATTGCGATGGGAAGTCAAGCCAACAGCGTAGCTGTTGAAACAGTTGTTAGCGCAGATTAGACGGCTCCGACAGCAATTTTGAGTCTCCAAAATGTTTTGGAGGACTGAAATTGCCGATTTTAACGCTCCAAAATAGTTTGGAGGACTAAAATTGCCGATTTTAACGCTCCAGAATAGTTTGGAGGACTGAAATTGCCGATTTTAGCGCTCCAGAATAGTTTGGAGGACTAAAATTGCCGATTTTAGTGCTCCAGAATAGTTTGGAGGACTGAAATTGCCGATTTTAGCGCTCCAAAATAGTTTGGAGGACTGAAATTGCCGATTTTAGCGCTCCAGAATAGTTTGGAGGACCTCCATCGCGCCTTTTTTAAACCCATTCCATGCTGGAACTCCCTCCAGCGAAATGACTTACGACTTTTGACTCGGATTTTACCCTTTTTCCACGTTAGCCGGAACGATTCAGTTGAAAATGCAACGGAACGCCGGATTCATCCGGCAGGAACGTGAATCTGTCCCGAAAGCGCCAAGTGGAGTCACCGTTCGGTTTGGGAGATTGCTGCCGGATGAATCCGGCGTTCCGCGCATTTGGCCGGGATGAACTTGTATGACAGCACCCACTCAACTGAATCGTTCCGGCTAATTCTGTTCGGAATGTGATTCCGTTCCTCATTCCGGTTCGGGTTCAGGGAGTTCCCGTCGCAAGCACCCTTCTTTGGACGGTTTTTCCAATGTCATCCCCCATTTATTCCTAAATCCATATTTCTATTCCACCGAAAACAGCGAGGAACCCGTTCCGAGCCTGGCCTGCCTACAAATACTCTGTCGAGCATTCAGTCTATGTGGATACGCGCTTTCGGCGGATGGGCATCGGAGTCAAGTTACTGAAAGAGATTATCTCGGCGGCGCAGAAGCAGGATTACCACGTTCTCATTGGAGGCATAGACGCAAGCAACACGGGGAGCATTGACCTCCACGAGCGGCTCAAATTCAAGCATTGTGGCACCATTCGCCAAGCCGGTTTCAAATTTGGCAGATGGCTTGATCTGGCGTTTTACCAGCTAATTCTCTCCACACCATCAGCACCGATTGATGATTAAGTCTCGCCAAAGGTGCGAGACCTGCTCAGCCATTTCAAAGGGGGTGTCTCAACCATCTCTCAACGCCAAATTGGCGTCGTTTATTCGCCATGTATTGCCTGAAGAAGGGCAACCTACTTCTCGATTTTTGCGATGGCCGCCAGCACTTCGTCGGCGACCTGCTGGTAAAGCTCCTTCACGCGCGCTTTAGGACAGGTCTTTGCCTCCTCACGATAATGGTCGAAGTTCAGCGGATCACCGAACTTCACAGTCACGCGCCGGGGCATGGGAAATTTCATGTGGCGACCAAACGCTTCGTAGGTTCCAAAAATCCGCACCGGCACAACGGGCGCATTCGATTTCATTACAATCAAGCCGATGCCCGATTGCGCGGATTGCAGTTTGCCATCTTTGGTGCGCGTTCCTTCGGGAAAAAGAAGGATCGCGTTCCCTTGATTGAGACGATCCAGAATAATTCGCAACCCGGACGCGCTGCCGCGATCGCGATCCAGTGGGACCGCATTCCATGAGCGTAAAATTCCTCCAACAATGGGAAAGCGAAACAACGTTTCCCGCGCCATGTAGTTCAGCATGCGTTTCATGGCTGATCCGACGAGTGGCGGATCCAGGAAACTGGCGTGGTTTGAAGCGAGGATGACCGAACCGGTTTGCGGCACTTTGTCCGCGCCTGAAACGCGCCAGCGGAAATAGATGGAGTAAAAAAGTCGAAACAATTTCCACCCAATCAAATAACTAAAAGTCATTCGACCGGCGCGTTGTTTTTCTAAAGCAGTGTCTGAAGTCTGCACGGATCAGGCGGCAGTGTGGTTTCTGGGATCGGCGGCAGTGCGCCTTTTCACTTCATCAATGATGATCTGGCTCGTCTCGTCCGGGGTTTGGCCGGAGTTGTTAATCACCATGGCCCCGAGCGCGATCATGAGTGGAGCGGCGGCGCGCTGGCTGTCGCGTTCATCGCGAGCCGCGAGATTTTCCTGCACACCCTCTGCCGCGCGACGCTTGGAACGTTCGTTGATGCAGGCATCCATGAAAAATTTGTAATCGGTCTCAGGAAACACGTTCGTGCCGATGTCGCGACCTTCCATCACGAGGTTGCCGAACTTGATGCACTCGCGTTGTTTGTTTTTCATCCAGTCGCGAACCTTGGGAATGGCCGCGATCAGCGAAGTCGCCGCACTGGTTTCCGCCGTGCGAATTTCTTTGTCGGGATAATAGCCATCCACCAGGAGATGAACCGCATGATAGCCGTGGGTATCAATTGATTCGAGGGTGGTCTTCCATTTGCGCAGCGCAGCGGTGACCGCCCTGGGGTTATGCACATCAACCCCGTTTTGGACACAATACCAGGCGAGCGTGCGATACATCGCGCCGGTGTCCACGTAGGTATAACCCAGCGCCTTTGCCACCAGCTTGGCATTGGTGCTTTTGCCGCTGGCGCTGGTGCCGTCTATGGCGATGACGATTGGGTTAGGTTGCATGGTGATCGGTTGAATCGTTGCATCGGATGGCGCATTCGTCAGTTGCACGATGAAACATTGTAATCATTCAACAATTTAACAAATTTAATCAGCAAACAATTCTTCGTGCGGCAAAGGATGTTTTTTCTCCGGATCACGAATCGGATCATAAATCTTCACTCCCAGACCATGGGGCGGTTGGGCGGCCAGTTTCTGGAAAAAATTCGGGAAGGTCTTTTTCACGCAGGCAGGATTTTTGATTTTAATACCGGGAACTTTCAACCCCAGAATCGCAAAACACATCGCGATGCGATGGTCGTTGTAGGTGTCGATTTCCGCGCCGTGCAATTCCGAAGGGTAAACGGTGAGTGTATCGCCTTCTTCCACGACCTTTGCCCCGCACTTGGTCAGTTCCGTGCGCAGGGCAACGACGCGTTCACATTCCTGGACGCGCAGGCGACCTAGATCGGTGAATTGGACCGGCTTCGCTCCAAACGGCGCCATGGCAATAGCAGTCATGATGCTGTCGCCGAGATCGTGTTCCCGAGAGATCGTCGCAGTTTCATCGAGCACAGCGGGCGTATTATCATCACTGAAGACAGCGAGCGCTTTGAATTGTTTAGGATCGAAATAGAGACTCGGCGTGCGCAACAGGACCACGGGAAAATGTTGATCAGCCTGCCACCCCGTTTGAGGCCATTGGCCAACGGAAACGTAGGAAGAGTCTACCCCTGCAGCTTCACTCGCGACAGTCAGTGCATCGGGCGCCTTGTAGGTTTCAGGAACAACTCTATCCGCAGCCCAAAAATAACTACCGCTCGACGCATCGGGTTCGATCTGGAAATCACCGCCATTCGCCGGAAATGCTTTGACCAACTCTGCCGTCATTGCGACGTAAGGCGATTCATCGGCATTGTTGCCCGTGATTTTGACACTCCAGTTTCCGGCGGGAGCACTGAGCAAAAGGGCGGAAGCGAACTGTGAACTTTGTTCGATGCTAACTGTGCAAGAACGCGCGGGACGTTCGGAAGATTGAGCCTCGTTAGCCTGGCTGCCACCAGAGATCAGGACGGGCAACTTGTCGTTCCCCTGTTCCGATTCCACGCGATAACCCAATTCCCGGAGAGCCTTAAACAAACCTTCCTGCGGTCTTTCGTGCATCCGGGAAATGCCACTCAACCGGAACACTCCCTCTCCCAGGCAAACAAGTGCCGAAAGAAAACGCGCCGCCGTTCCAGCATTGCCGACGAACAATTCCAATGGTTTTGCTGCCGTCCCTGCATTGGGGATTTTGCCACCCAAACCTTGAACGGTAATCGTTCGATTACAAAACTCCTCTGGATCTTCCTCTACAAAAATTTCGAATCCAAGTTTCTGCAAACAATCCGTCATCGCCTGGGTGTCTTCACTCCAAAGGGCGCCGTGCAAAATCACTTTGCCATTTGCCAGCGCCGCCAGGATGAGCGCGCGATTCGTGATGCTCTTGGAGCCGGGCACAGTGATTTCCGCCTGCACCGGAGCTTGCAGTGGTTCGATTTCGATTAGGTTGGGTAGAGACATTGTTAAAAAGAGAAACCACAGATGGACACAGATAAACACAGATGAAGATCAAGTTCGCCCTGGCAGTATAATCCTTCACAGGATTTCCGGTTTACCTTCACAGAATTTTCCCTGCTTTCGAATCTGTGTTCATCTGTGTCCATCTGTGGTTTCAATTCCCCCCCGCCTCACTACGCCACGTATCGCGGCGTTTTTTGGCTGTTACAAAAAATTCTTCGATCACTTTCGCATCCTGCCCGTCCAGCGCGCGTTGGAATTCCTGCAAATCTTCGATCAACACACCCAACACTGTGGAAAGTTTTTCGCGATTAGCCATCGCAATGTCCCGCCACATCTCAGGTGATCCAGACGCAATCCGCGTGACATCACGAAACCCAGTGGCGCAAAGCATCGCCTGCTCTTTCGGATGCGTCGGACTTAAAACATAATTCGCCAACTCCGCCGCGATCACATGAGGGAGATGACTGGAACGACTCACCAGTTCATCGTGCAATTCCGGCGACATCTTCAAGACACGCATCCCGACCGCGCGCCAGAATTCTTCCACTTTGCAGAGCGCGGCGGCGTTCGACTTTGCACTGGGCGTCACGACACAGACCGCGTTCTCAAACAAATCCGTTCGTGAGGCGCTAACCCCCATTCTTTCGCCGCCCGCCATGGGATGACTCCCAATGAAATGCCCCCCGGCATCTGCAATGAGCAATTCAATGTCCGCCACAACGCTGCCTTTGACACTCCCGACATCCGTCACAATTGCACCCGGTTTCAAGGCGGGAAGCATTTCCTCCGTGAGAATCCGCATCCGCGACAGCGGCGTGCAAAGGACGACCAGATCGGAATCGGCGACCGCCTGTTTGATGTCGCGGGTGGGGTTGTCCACGACGGCGAACTGCTTGCATTCAGCGACGCTCGCGGAGCGTCGGACGTAACCGGCGGTTGTAACAGCCAGACGGCGTTGTTTAATAGCCAGCCCAAGTGAGCCGCCCAACAAGCCAACGCCAAGAATTGTGACCTTCTGAAAAAGCACCGGGGCGAATTAAACCGGCGCAACGCAATGGAAGCAAGGCGCGAGGTGTTTTCGGGCGTGATTTGAACTGGCGGGTTCTTCATGCACCAACAACACTCCAGACAAATTTGCCTGCCTGACAGGCTAGAGTATCCCCTGATTTTAACCCCTTTACCGACAATCTTCTTGTCCGCGAATCACAGTTGGTCTTTGTTCATGTGATGTTGGGAGAGGAGGTAATTCTGTATGTGGAAGACGACGAAGCCTATGCGCAGCTCATGGAGTGTGTGCTGAAGCAGAGTGGTTTTACGCATCGCATGATCCATCTCAGCTCCGCGGCACAGGCAAAAGCCTACATCGAAGGGGTCGGCGAGTTTACAGATCGCCAGCGTTATCCTTTACCTTGCCTGATCCTGGCCGATTTGAAGATGCCCGAAATGACCGGGCTTGAATTCCTCGACTGGGTGCGTTCTCACTCTTCACACCGCCAACTGCCATATGTGATCCTCACTTCTTCGGAGGATTTGAAAGACATCATAAAAGCTTATCAACTGGGCGCTGATTCTTTCCTGGTAAAGCCGCCACGCGTTCCCGACCTCGTTGAAATGGTTAAAGGGATGGAGAATTTCTGGGCAAAACGAAATCCCTCCAACAGGAAACTTTGACCCTACTTTTTGGCTGCTTTCACGCGCAGGAAGTGCGGGAAATAAAGACGCGCATCCTTGATGACCTCTCCGACATCGAATGAGTTCGAGGCATAGGTGATGATCAGTTCGTCCCGTTTGCTGCTCAATTGTGGATGGGCTTTTCCGGCGTAGCAGAACACCTTGGACGGATACTTCATCTCCGGACATTCGTAGAGCAGGGTGGGTTCGCTCCATGGTCCGCTCGGCTTGTCCGCAGTTCGCAACATTACTTTGCCCCAGATGCTTTGCGTATGCACGAAGACGTATTTCTTGAGCGCAGGCCAGTAAGAGACCGATGCCTCCGATGCCGTTTCATCGCTGATCGGGGTCGCGGATTTGAAATCGGTCGTCCATTTGCCGTTCGAGAAAAAGCGCCAATCGTCGAAAGAAGCAAATTTTCGTTCCGGCACCCGTGCCACGATCATTCCTTTGACTGCTTTTTCCGGGCCTGAATTGTTGCCGTAGATATAAACGAACCCTTTGTCCTTCATCACTGCCGAGCCGAAGGTGATCGAGTCCTTCCCGTTATACTCTGCAAAGGGAAATTTCAATTGTTCAATGCGCCACTTCATTGGGTCATCCTTGGGATTCTTGATGCGCGCAAGGGATGTGCTGAAGCCGCGGAATCCGAATACCGAACTATGATCCACGATCTCCACCTGGCGCAAAAAGAAGAACACGCCGTCCTTCGTTTGGGCGCCGTCAAACAGCCAGTAAAAGCCGCGTCCATCTTCCGGTTTGATTAACGACTCCGCCTCCGCGCTGTGGACATTCGTTCGGTAATAAAATTGCGGCTCTTTGCCGTGTTCCTGGATGGCGATTGTGTTGTTGATCATCTTCACATCGGAACGTTTGCCATCGCGCACCGTGCCGATCCATGTGTCGCTGAAGAGCCAGAGCGTTTTGTTGCGAGAGAGAGGAATTGAATAAGCCCCATCGGCGCCGATCCAGCCGTTGGTCTTTCGGAAAAAGGCATTCAGTTCCGGGGCAATGGTGGTGGTGAATTCCGCGCCAGACAACAGACCGCCACAAAGCAGGAGAAGGAATGTCACGAGAACGGCTCTCATTCGGTTTCGCATCGCCCTATTGAGAACGGTGTTCATCCAAAAAGAAATCCTTTTCGCACACAGGCGGAGGAGTTGATTGTGACACGAGCCTTATGTTTGGTGGCGCTAAAGACGCTGTTGAGCCTTCCATGAAAGCGTTTCCAGTATTCCTGCCAGTGGCTCTCGATCAATTCGGCGAGTTTCACCATTGAAGCGAAAAAGGTGGATTTATAGAAACGAGCTACCCAGCGGCACCCAACGGCACGATTACTTCGAAGCGATGCCGGGCCTTTGCGGTTCCGACAGGAGTGCCCTGCGCACGTGTGCAGGTGTGTCTGTGGTTCCCGCCGAGTGGCCTGCGCGCGGGCGTGTGGAGCCCTTCCAAAGCGCATGCGGATAAATCCTGACCTTTAACTGGGGCCGGATACCTGCTGGCACCTCATCTGCTAAAACCCTGCCTAATGAGGTTTTTGTCCGGAAGCGTTCGTGCTTCTTTTGTCGTATTCGTAACACTTTGCCTGTGCAGTGCCGTCTCCCACGCAGCCACTTATTATGTGAGTGCCAGTGGCAATGACTCTAACAATGGCCAATCTCCCGGCGCGGCCTGGCGAAGTGTCAATAAAGTGAACAGTGTCAATTTCGTGGCCGGAGACACGATCCTGTTTGAAGGCGGTCGAATTTTTGCCGGGAATCTATATTTCGATTCCGCAGACCGTGGCACGGCATCGAACCAGATTACGATTGGTTCCTACGGCAGCGGACGCTCCACCATCAACGGGGGCAGCGACAATGCTTTTCTCGCCTACAACACAGCCGGGCTTGCTATCAAAAATATAAACTTCACCGGTTCCGGCCCGACCGCGAACAAGAAAGATGGCGTGAGCTTTTTTACTGACCTGCCTGGAAACGTGAAACTTGCCGGGATCACCCTGGATGGCGTCGAAGTGAGTGGTTTCGGAAATTGCGGGATTCACATTGGTTCATGGAACAACCAGACTGGATACCGCGACGTGCATATCGTGAACGTTGTTGCTCGTGACAATTTGCACGCCGGCATCGCCACTTACGCGCAAGTGCCGCGGGTGCATGCGAACGTTTACATCGGCTATTCGCGCGCTTTCAACAATTTTGGAAACCCCGCGTCGAACAAGAATACCGGTAGCGGCATTGTGTTGGGCGGTGTTACCGGCGCGATGATCGAACGCTCCGTTGCCTTCAATAATGGCAAAAATAATTTCGCGCCGACGGAGGGTCCGGTGGGTATCTGGGCTTACAATTCAGACCGTGTGGTCATTCAGTTCAACGAGGCTTATGCAAATCGCACCGGCAGCGGCAAGGACGGTGGCGGGTTCGACCTCGATATCGACGTCCAAAACTCGGTCATGCAATACAACTATTCGCACGACAACGATGGCGCTGGGTATTTGCTCTGCTGCGATGCTTCGAATTCAGGCAATGTGATCCGCTACAACATCAGCCAGAATGACGGACGCAAAAACGGTTACGCTGCCATTCACACCTACGGCAACATCCATAACACCGAGATCTACAACAACACGATTTACATGAATCAAACCGGTGGCTCGCCTCGCGCAGTTTACCTGCAGAGCGGAACCACCAATATGCGTTTTCGGAACAACATTTTCTACACTGCTGGTGGCGCGAGATTGATCGAGGTAAGCGGTGGCCAAAGCGGTCTTCTCTTCCAGGGGAATTGTTACTTCGCGAGCGGCGCATTCAGTATCATGCAAAATGGCGCAAACTTTTCGAGCTTCGATGCGTGGCGGAATGCGACGGGCCAGGAGTCTCTGAACGGCAGCAAAACTGGCTTCAACCTGGATCCGCAATTGAACGGCGCTGGGGCCGGGTGGACTTTGAACAACGCCAATGCGCTTTTCACACTGTCTGCCTACACATTGAAAGATTCATCGCCATTGGTGGATCAAGGACTCAACTTAAATTCCTTTGGAGTGAATCCCGGGCCTTCCGACTTTTTCGGAGGCGCAGTGATGCAGGGCGCGGGTCACGATGTGGGAGCACATGAAAGGTCAGGAACAACGCCGCCAAATGAACCTGTGCCGCCTGCGCCGCCAGTGGTACCCGAGCCGCCTGTGAGCGAGCCACCTGTGACACCGCCAACGGTCCCTCAGCCGGAACTCGCCGGCAAGCCGCAGATATTTTTCCAGAAGGCCGATGGTCGGATTGCTTTTTGGGGAATGCAGGACAGTTCCTTTATTGGCGCGGAGTGGGTGCGCGGCGGGCTTCCTGCGAATTCCAACTGGCGCGTTGTGACTGCAATTGATCTGAACGGCGACGGTTCGCGCGATCTTGTTTTCCAACACAACAGCGGCCGACTCGCCGCCTGGAACCTGCAAGGTGGCACATTCCTGGGCGCTGGACAGTTGCGCCCCGGCACACCTCCTGGTGCGAAGTGGAGAACGGTCACAATGGCTGACTTCAACGGCGACTCAAAGCCTGATCTTCTATTCCAAAATTCGGCAGGGCAGTTGATGATTTGGCAGATGGATGGCAGCGAATTTGTGAGTCGCACGGTGCTGGGCCAGATCCCTGAGAGCGGCTGGATCGCTTTCGGCGCCAGCGATTTCAACGGGGATGGCAAGCCTGACATTTTGTTCAGGAACAAAAACGGCGGGCTCCGGGTCTGGTTGATGGACGGACAGACTTTTCTCAGCAGCAAAGATTTACGCAGCACCTCACCGACGAACGGATGGAAACTGGCCGGACTGGTGGATCTGAATCAGAACGGTCACACCGATCTGCTCTGGCGTCATGCCGATGGTCGTCTCGCCGTGTGGAAAATGAATCGCACAGACTTCGTCAACAGCGTGCTTTTGCGCAATGGACACAGGCTGGGTGCCGACTTGCGGGTGATTGGACCGAAGTAAAAGTTTAACGACTGGTTTTCAAAGGAATGAAAACCTCGTTCACACTGCCGCGGCGATAGCCCTGGAGATCCAGGGTCACGTGGGCGTAACCAAGTTTTTTGAGAGCTGCGGCAATCCGATTGGCATTGTCGTCGGAAAGAAATTTTGCCAGTTCACCCGCGCCGACCTCAATTCGTGCGAGGTGGAGTCTGCTGTTCTCATCGAGCGCCAGGCCGTTGGGCAAAGTGTGATGCCGCACGCGAACATCGTAGAAACCCAAGTCACGCAAGCTGTATTCGGCTTCTTCGATCATCTTGAGTTTCTCGGGAGTCACAGGTTCGCCGTAGGGAAGACGCGAGCTTAGACAAGCCATCTGGGGTTTATCAGCAGTGGGTAAACCAAACTGAGCGGACAACTCGCGGATTTCAGCTTTCGTCAGGCCAGCTTCTTTCAGGGGCGCGCGCACCTGAAATTCGGAAGCGGCTTTTGCCCCGGGCCGATGATCGCCGATGTCACTTGCGTTTTCGCCGTAGGCAATCACAGCAAATTGCTTCGCTTTGGCGAGCGGCTCCAACTCGGTGAACAGTTCGTGTTTGCAGAAATAGCAGCGGTTGTTCGGGTTTGCCACGTAGTCGGCATTGGAAAATTCATTGGTGCGGACGATCTCAACCGGGAACTCAAAACTTTTGGCGATCTCCAACGCTTCCGCGAGTTCACGTCTTGGCAGACTGGGCGAATCAGCAATCGCCGCCAGTGTTTTTTCACCGAGTGTTTGATGTGCGATATACGCCAGGAACACGGAGTCCACCCCGCCCGAATAGGCAACAAGGCAGGATTCGTAGGACCGCAATAAACCACGCAACTTCTCTAATTTCTCCACAGACACATGCCGAACCTGCCATTGCCCTCGGAAATTGTCGAGCGGACTACGTTAACGGGTTTGATTCAACGTGACGGGCAGAGTGTGCTTCTAATTTTGGCGGAGCATTTCTTCAATTCGCGCCAGCGTCCCGGACTGCGGTGGTTCTCTAGCCGCTCTTTCTTTGCTCAAGACGTATGGTTGTATACTCCTATTGCAGCCGACGAAAAGCGGCACAGGACTGTCGCAGTCCAAGACACTGGCGGATTCTTCAAGCACCAACAACGCTCCAGACGAATTTGCCCCCCCCGAGCTGGAATCACGCACATCAGCGCCGCTTGGGATCAAAACCGCAGGTTTTGCCAATAATCCTTACAGTAATTCCGGTGAAACTGTTAGCTGGAGCAATTCATAAGATAAACCACTACATAAAGTGAGGAGGTAATCCTATTGCGTTTGTGAGGGCTAGCACCTAATCTCTTGTTTACTCAAGCCCGATATGAACCCCGTGAATTCGCATTCGTGTGTCTTCTATTTGGGCATGAGCTGTTGTTAACAAAACCTACAGAACCTATGAAAAATAAACCCATAACCCGATACAGGCTATCCGGGATGCTTGCCGTGGCATTGCCGGTCCTGTTCTTTGCTGCTGACGCAATGGCAGCAAAAGGCCCTCAACCCTCCATATGTACACGATCCTGTTGGGGCGCGCGCGCGCCGAAGTCAGGTGCTTCGCAGATGTCCGGTCTTACCCGCGCCATCGTCCATCACACCGCTGGCAATGAATACTCGACCACCGGTCTTACCTCCTCCAAGTCCTATCAACGTGGCATTCAGAACCTTCATATGAATGCCAACGGATGGAGTGACATTGGTTATCACTTCACAGTTGACAAGTTTGGCAACATTTTCGAAGGCCGTTCTGGCTCAATGAGCAGCCTTCCTCGTGGGGCTCACGACGGCTATAACTACAACAGTTTTGGTTTCACGTGCATGGGTTACTATCACACACCCAAGAATAACGCGTTGACGTCTGCCCAAAAGACTTCTCTCGAGAAGGTTATTGCCTGGAGAATGCCCTCCTCTTGGTCGGCATCCGGTTCCGGCAGTTACAATGGCAAGACCGTGGGTTACCTGGACGGTCACTACAAAGTGAAATCCACAGCCTGCCCGGGTAGCATTATCATCAATCAGCTCGGATCAATTCGCACTGGTGTCAATGCAAAGAAGAATGGTGGTTCCACTCCTTCGGGCCCAAGCAGCCTGACGGCGACTGCCTATTCGACAACTCGCATTGATCTGAAATGGGTGGATAATTCCGGGATTGAGACTGGGTTTAAAATTGAACGTTCCCTCTCATCTGGCAGCGGCTTTTCACAAATCGCGACCGTCGGTGCGAATGTGAAGGCGTATTCGTCAACTGGCCTGGCAGCCGGTACGCGCTACTATTATCGCGTTCGTGCCTACAACGCCACGGGCAATTCGCCGTATTCCAACACCGCGAACACGACGACTAAACAAACCATCCCGGCAGCTCCGTCTGCGTTGACTGCTAACGCAACGTCAGACAAGCAGATCAATCTTGCCTGGACCGACAATTCCAATAATGAAAGTGGTTTCCGAGTTCTGCGTTCCACTGACGGCACAACTTTCGCGCAGATCGCGACAGTGGGCGTAAACGTCAAAACTTATAGCAACACCGGCTTGACTGGAAATCGTAAGTATTACTATCGCGTGCAATCCTACAACAGCGCTGGTAACTCCGCTGTTTCCAATACCGCCAATGATACGACAGCGCCACAAGCGCCGACGTCGTTGGTAGTGAGTACAGTGTCCGGAACAGCGAACTGGAATAAACTGCAACTGTCCTGGGTGGATAATTCGAGTGCGGAAACCGGTTTTAAAGTAGAACGCGGCACTGCGGCAGCCGGTCCATTCACGCAAATCGCGACCACCGGAGCAGGTGTTGCAACCTATCAGGATACCGGTTTGGCTGCTACGACGACCTATTACTATCGCGTTCGTTCCTACAATGCGAATGGTAACTCCACATACACCCCAGTGGTTAGCCGTGCCACACCGAATGCTCCTCCAGTATTGGGTGCGATTGGAAATAAAACAGTGGCCGCAGGCAGTACTCTGGCTTTTACCGCTACGGCATCTGATCCGAACGGGACCACCACGACCACCACCTGGCAGAACTTCACCAGCTTCGGGCATAACACTCCGAATGAAACGGTGTTGTTTAGACGCCCATCAAACTCCGCCACCACCAGTGCGTTCCTGACCACCGCGACCAACTACACACGTGTTGTGAGCAATGGTCCGTCTGCCTGGGGTTCTGGCAACAAGAGCATCCTCGCAGGCTGGACGTTCAAGACTGGCATGGCCAATTATTGGATCCGTTTGAATACGTTCAACACGGCTACCAATCCAAATCCGACCATCCAGTTGGATCAGCGTCTGCGGTTCAAAGTTTACGCCAACAAAGCCATCAAGGTTGGCCTCGGTATCCGTGAGACCGGTACGACGGCAGCTTACGGTGCGAACGGTGGAACAACCGGCGCCATCGAATGGGTCGGAGTTACTAATGTTGTGAGTGGTGCTCCAATTCCGAATAAATCGGTTGCTGCAGCCACTTCAGCAACCCTGACCTTCAACATTCCGTTCGAAGCTCAAGCCGGATTCACTGGCAATGGTGTGGTCCCGCAAACACCCACTAAGGGTGTTATGGAACATCTCGTTATCAAAGGTGAAGGTGGTACCGGTGCTTACACCGTTTGGTTCGATGATTTCCAGGTCATTCAGGCGAACAACAACGCTTTCACCCTCGTGGGTGCTCCCGCAGGCGCGAGTATCGGTTATCGAAATGGTAAGTTCTCCTGGACTCCAACAACTGGCCAGGTGGGCACGCATACCTTTACGGTTCGTGTCACAGACGCACTTGGCGGTGTCGATACCGAATCGATTACTGTAACCGTCACTGGAACAGGCAATGCCGCGCCTGTCCTCGCCAACATCAGTAATAAAACCGTGAACGAAGGCAGCAACCTGAGCTTCACGGCGACTGCCACCGATGCGAATGCTGGACAGACGCTGACCTTCAGCCTTCTCTCCGGCGCTCCAAGTGGTGCCTCGATCACTGGCACGGGTAACTTCAGTTGGACACCCACTGAAGCACAAGGCCCTGGCAGCTATCCGATCTCAGTTCGCGTCACCGATAACGGTTCACCTGTTTCCAATGACACCAAAACCTTTACGGTCACTGTGAACGAAGTGAACTCAGCACCTGTGCTGGCCACCATCAGCAATGTTTCGATCAACGAAGGCAGTTCGCTTAACGTGACTGCATCGGCCACTGATTCGGACATCCCGGCCAATACGATCACCTACAGCCTCGAAAACGCTCCAGATGGCATGACGATCAATGCTTCCAGTGGCGCGATCAGTTGGACGCCGGGTGAAGACGATGATGGTGTTGCACAAGTCACAGTGCGTGCTCAAGACAACGGTGTTCCATCGTTGTATGCGACACGTAATTTCGACGTGACAGTTAATGAAGTGAACGCTGCTCCGGTTCTCACCATTCCAACCAGCAGCACAAAGACTCACCTGGTTGCTGGTTTTGACGACACAGATGAAGAGCCGAACGGTGTTATTCTGTTCCGTCACCCGCTCTATTCCTCTACCTCGAGCGCATTCCTCGATGCCACTCCGAACAGCAGTGTGCTGGCGAC
Source organism: Verrucomicrobiota bacterium (assembly GCA_013820875.1). Taxonomy (GTDB): domain Bacteria; phylum Verrucomicrobiota; class Verrucomicrobiia; order Limisphaerales; family JACDHS01; genus JACDHS01. The sequence continues at coordinate 53,189 of JACDHS010000003.1, forward strand.
CTCGCCGGACTTCCCGCTGCCGGACGACAATACCAGTCTCAAAGTGCTGCACACCTCGTTCAGCTTCAAGACTGGCACCGTTAATCCATGGCTGCGTCTGACCACCTACACGCTGAACACAAACCATGCGTTCGTTCCGAATCCAACGATCAACTTGAATTCGAAACTGCGCTTCAAGGTATATACCGACAAATCCATCAAGTTGGCCCTCGCTGTTCGCGAAACCGGCATCAATGTGCCGATTGGTTTCAATGGTGGCGTTTCCGGAGCCATTGAGTACGTCGGTGTTTCCGGCAAGCAAGCCAATGGTTGCCCCATCCCGACCCGCACCATCGGTGCTGGAGCATGGACCACGGTAGAATTCAACATGCCGAGCGAGCAATGCGCTAACTTCGTCAACGGCAACGGTGTCCTCGCAAGTGGCAAAGGCACAATCGAACAAGTAGCCATTGTCCCTAACGGCGGCATGGGCGCTTACAACGTTTACTTCGATGATTTCGAAGTGGTTGAAACCAGCAGCACCTTCACTGTCGATACCCTGGCGAACATTTCGTTCCAGGCCACGGCGACCGACGTGGATCGTGTCGGCGGAGCAGAGCAAACGCTCGGCTTCACCCTCGACGCTGGCGCTCCGGCTAATGCTGAAATCGACGAAATTACAGGTGTGTTTACCTGGACTCCCACGCCGGAAGAAAGCCCGAGCACAAATGTCATCAGCATCCGTGTGACTGACGATGGAGTGCCGAACCTCAGTGATGTGAAAAACGTCACGATCATCGTGAACAAAGTGAACACTGCTCCTTACTTCGGCAACCTGCCGGAAGAGGAGATATATCTCGGCAACGGCGAAGCCTTGAGCTGGGATGTGGATGCAGAGGATGATGACAACCCTGGCGACACCTTGAGCTTCTCGCTTTTGGTCAAGCCGACTGGCGCGACGATTGATGCCGATGGGGTGATCAGTTGGACGGCTCCATCAAGTGGCAGCAGCACCAACACCTTCACGGTGCGTGTGCAGGACAACGGTTCACCGGTGCTCTTCACCGATTCATCGTTCCTCGTCATTGTCACCCCGGCCAACACAGCCCCTGTGTTGAACCTGGGCGCAGCGCGTATCACTGAAGCAGTGGTGAACTATGAAAGCTTCACTAATGGAACGCCGAACGAACAAGTCATGTTCCGCAAACCATCGTTCTCCAGCACGACCACGAACTTCCTCGACATGGGTGTGACAAATTACACCACCGTGACGACCTCGTTCCCGGCTGGAAACGCCAACGCTGGCAGCAAAGTGCTCCGTGCCCAATGGTCCTTCAAGACCGGCATCAGCGATTACTGGCTGCGTCTGACCACCACCGATTCGGCCTTCCTGCCGAATACGACCATCAACGCCAGTGAGCGGTTGAAGTTCGATATCTACACCACCAAGACTCTGAAGGTGGGCGTCGGTATCCGCGAAACCGGCACCTCGGCTGAAAACGGCGCCAACGGCGGCATCAGTGGCGCCATCGAATACGTCGGTGTGGGCAGCAAAGTCGGCTCAACGCCTGTGCCGACCCGCACGGTCAGCGCTGGTACCTGGACCACGCTTGAATTCGACCTGCCAAACGAGCCATGCCAAACCCTCACGGGTAACAGCATTCTCGCAGCAGGCCAACAGGTGCTCGAGCACCTCATCCTCAAGGGTGAAGGCGGGACAGGCGTTTACACTGTTTACGTCGATAACTTCCAGGTTGTGGAAGTTATTCCAACGCTGAACAGCGACGAAGACACTGGTTTGGTTGAGTTCACAATGAAGACCGGCAGCACGCTGACCTTCACGGCGAGCGCAACGGATACCGACGCAGTGACATTCAGCCTCGAGCCGGGAGCTCCGACTGGCGCAAGCCTCAACAGCGGCACCGGTGCCTTTAGCTGGACGCCATCTGTTGGCGACGCTGGCACGAGTGCCAACATCGGCATCTCTGTCGAAGACAATCCAACAAACGGCGGACTCAAGAAGCAGGATGCGGATGAGTTCGTTGTTCACGTGGTCGCTGACGGTGTTGGAACACAAAATCCAACAGTCAACGGCGAAGTGAGCGCAGGTGAAGTTGTTGCCTTGACCTGGGATTCAATCCCCGGCGCGACTTACAATGTGCAAGCCAAAGGAGCTGACGGCGTATGGACTACTGTCCAGACGGTGGTAGCCGAAGGCGCCACATCGTCAACCGAAGTCAGCAGCGACGAAGACCTCACCTATCGTGTGGTTGAAGTCAGCGGTGCTGGTAGCGACGAATAATCGTCCCATCCCAAAAACCCATGAGCCTGCTTCCGCAAGGAAGCAGGCTTTTTTGTTGTGGGTTCCTGCTCTTTTCTGTGAACCTGCCCGACTTGGCAAATTCGAGGTCCATTTCGACTGCTTTGGGGCAGCGGCGCCGCCTGGAGACAATCCCACCCGCACCAATCGCCAAACCGCCAAGGCGGGCTAAACTAAACTGCCGGATTAAGAGTAAAACACGCAGAAATCGTTTTTTATATAGGCATTTTGTCTCGGGACGCTAAATTGCGACCATGCGCACGGTGATTTACCCCGGCAGTTTTGATCCGCTGACCAATGGCCATTTGGATGTCATTCAGCGGGCGGCCAAGCTTTTTGACAAAGTCATTGTTGCCGTTGCAAACAACGAACGAAAAAAGCCGGTTTTTTCTCTACAGGAGCGTGTGCAGCTCATGTCCGAAGCGATAACCCATATTCCACATGCGCAAGTGGACTCATTGGAGGGTTTGTTGGTCGATTTTGTGGAAAAGCGCGGTGGACAGGCAATTATCCGGGGATTACGCGCCGTTTCGGACTTCGAATTTGAATTTCAGCTCGCATTGATGAATCGTAAGCTAAATGAACGCATCGAGACCATCTTCATGATGCCAAAGGATACCTACACATTCTTAAGTTCGAGCATTGTGAAAGAAATTGTTGCGTTGGGTGGGGACGTGAGTTCATTTGTGCCAGCGCATGTGCAGGCGGCGTTGAAGGTGAAATTTTCGAAATAGCCTGCCCAAAAGAACTGCGGCTGGGAATTTTTACCAGTCTATTGTTCTAAGAAAGGAACCTATGCCACTGCTCATCAACCTTCGACATCTGGAAACCAAAAGCATCTTTCTTGAAGGTAAACTGCCGGTTGCCGAACTGGAGATCGAAACGATCGACAGCCTCGTCCACCCGGGGAGCACGGTGGCGTATGACCTTGAAGTGCAGATGCTTGAGCAGAACCTTCTTGTCCAGGGAAAGGTTCATTTGCCGGTGCAATGCGAATGTGTTCGTTGCTTAAAAGAGTTTCGTTGTGATATTGATTTTTCCGATTGGGCGTGTCATTTACCTCTCGAAGGAGATGATAAGGTGGAGCCTCAAGGCGATTTCGTGGACTTGACGCCTTATCTTCGTGAAGATATTTTGCTCGCCTTTCCGCAGCACCCGCTGTGTGATGCGGAGTGCAAGGGGCTGCCCAAAGGTTCGGCAGCGAAAGTAAAAAAGGTAAGTGGAACAGGCAAGTTCGAAGAAAAACCGGCAGCCTGGGCCGAACTAGATAAACTAAAACTTTAGAAAATAGAGATTATGGGAGTACCCAAACGTAAGCCATCACGGAGTCGCCAGCGCATGCGCCGCGCCTATAACAGTGTTTTGTCCCTGCCACAGCTCGGCAAGTGCTCACAATGCGACGCTCCTGCGATTTCGCATCGGGTTTGTCCGGCTTGCGGCTATTATAAAGGCCGTCAGGTAATTAACGTCGAAGTGGCATAATCAATTTTTGGAGAGCGCGGACGTTCATTTGAACTATCGCGCTCTTTCCATTTATGCGCATTGCCGTTGACGTCATGGGCGGCGACCACGGCCCAGGCGTAGTTATTGATGGTGTGAAAATCGCGTTGGAAAACGACGCGAAGATCACCGAGCTTTTTCTCGTTGGCAAAGAAGACGAAATTCACGCTGGCCTTAAGACCGCAGGGTGCCATGATCGGCGTGTGCGCGTTGTTCACGCCAGTGAAGTCCTCACCATGGAGGACAAGCCCGTCGAAGCACTCCGCAAGAAGAAGGATTCTTCCATTCTCCGCGCCGTTGACCTCGTTCGCGATGGCACGGCGGACGCAATCATTTCCCAGGGCAATACCGGTGGACTGGTTGTTTCGGCGCATATCCGCCTGCGGCCATTGCCCGGGGTGGAACGCCCAGCCATCGCCTGCATCATGCCGCGCGTTTTCGGCGAATGGGTTTTGCTGGATGCCGGTGCGAATCCCGAAGCCACACCGCTTCACCTGGCGCACAATGCGGTGATGGGAGCGGTTTATTATCGCTCGCTCATTGGCGGCAACAAACCGCGGGTGGGCATCATTTGCAATGGCAGCGAAGAGATCAAAGGCAACGACCTGACCCGCGAGGCACTGAGACTTTGCAAACAACTCGATCTGAATTTTGTCGGCTATGTTGAAGGTCCCGATTTATTTCAGGGCAAGGTGGATGTGGCGGTGGCGGATGGGTTCGTGGGCAATATTGTTTTGAAAACCATCGAAGGAATGGGTAAAGGCATTCAGGAAATTTTGAAATCCGAATTGACCGCCACGCCACTCCGGAAATTGGGAGCAATGATTGCCAAAGACGGCTTGCGCGGTCTGAAACGCCGCATGAATCCTGATTGCCACGGCGGAGCGCAGGTTCTCGGTTTGAATGGTAATGTCATCAAAGTGCATGGTTCGGCCAAGGCGGTGGTGATTGCCAATGCCGTGCGTCAGACCGGGACGGCGTTCAAGAAAAATTTGAATCAGTTGATCGCAGCAGAAATTGCGAAAGCGAACGAACGACTTCAGCTTCCAGCAGCATGAGCCCATCGATCCAGAAAAAATTCAAGAACCCTCGCGCGAAGCACGGCTTTCAAGGCCGGACCTGCTCGATAGCAGCAGTTGGTTCCTACGTTCCCGCGAAGGAATTAACAAATCAGGATCTTGAAAAGCTGGTTGATACGACGGACGACTGGATTACCTCCCGGACCGGGATCAAAGCGCGCCGTATCGCTGCTGAAGACGAATTCACTTCGGACATGGCTGCAAAAGCTGCGTTGCGCGCCATGGTAAAGGGCGGTGTTAAACCGGAAGAAATTGATCTCATCATTGTTGCGACGATTACGCCGGACATGCCGTTTCCTTCCACGGCCTGCTGGGTTCAACAGAAAATTGGCGCGCACAGAGCTGCGGCTTTCGACATTGAAGCGGCTTGTTCAGGTTTTATCTTCGCGCTCGAGATTGGGCAGCAATTCATCATGTCTCGCACTTACGACACCATCCTGGTGATCGGTGCGGAAAAACTTTCTTCCATCATCAATTGGAAAGATCGCAATACCTGCGTCTTGTTTGGTGATGGCGCGGGCGCCGCCATTCTTCGCCATCGCCCTGCCGCCCATGGTTTGTTGACGGCATGCATGGGAGCGGATGGACGGAAAGCAGACCTGCTTTCCATGCCGGGAGGCGGCAGTCGTTGTCCTGCGACGATTGATTCTGTTTCCAACGGGCTGCATTTCCTGCGGATGGATGGCAAAGAAACTTTCAAGAATGCCGTCAACGCAATGTACACCGCCGCGCAAGAAGCATTGCGCCGTTGTGAAATTAATATTTCACAGATCGCCTGTATCATTCCGCACCAGGCGAATCGCCGCATCATTGACGCAGTGGGAGAACGTCTCGGTGTTCAGCCCGAGCAGGTATTTGTGAACCTCGACAAATACGGAAACACCTCTGCCGCCTCTGTGGCTATCGCTTTGGATGAAGCAGTGGAGCAAGAACGCATCAAGCAGGGGGACTTAGTTTTGTTAGTAGTCTTTGGCGCGGGGCTGACGTGGGGTGCCGCCGTCATAGAATGGTGAGCAAACCTTTCAGAACCGGTTACATGTTTTTCCGCAGCAGAGAAGCGGTTTGACCCGCAAAACGTTCGTGGTAAGTTGGGGTATGAGCGTGAGAAGAATGGGAAAGGGGGAAGCAGCGATCACAGCCCAGGCATCCACAGACAACCTGGCAGTTCCTGCAACAAGCATTCGGGTTCGAAAAAATGGAATTGAGTTTCGCTCCGATAATCCCATTGAAACTTGGACTGAGATGACCCTCGATTTTTTTTCTCCATTTCATAAAGGCCGGTTGCATTGCAATGGAGTGGTGGTCGCCTGCTTGGGTAATCGTCACGAGGGTTTCATCGTTGCGATGCTCTTCACCAACATTTCTGAGACTGCGTTGCATATCCTGACGGAACTGCACCGTCCACAACTCGAGAATTGATCCAAAAGCCGGCAATCCAAACCGATAATCTGCGCTAACGAACGCTCATTCGAGGAGGATTGCCTGCAAACCAGCCTTGAAAAGCGAATTCACCTGTTGGGTGAAGTCCTTGTCTTGCGTAACCGCCTCTCTATTAGCCGCAGATTAGTCGTTCAAGCGGTTTTTAGGTTAACCGCCTTTCACAAGGTTAACTTAAGATAGGTGAAAATGTATTGAGTAATAGGTGTTTCTCTGATCTATTAGGAAGCTAAAGCGCAAAGGAAGTGATTATGAAGAAAGTTATCCCCAATTTATTATTCTGTCTGGCCGCATTATTGTTGTTGGCTCCACAGGCGAAAGCCCAAACCACCGTTCTGTTTGAAAGTTTTGAAAACCTCGATTCTTTTGCGACGAATTGGGTTGCGGAAAGCAACTATTCGGATGAGGACGAGGAAGTCCTCTGGGGCGTCGTGGATCGCCTTTTTGGCGGCACTCTTGATGTCCCACGCACCGGTACCAATAAGTTATATTGCGCCGCAGTACGAGTTGATGGGGCTCGCGGTTGGCTCGGAACCTACACCAACCCTCGCTATCAGGATAACATGTCAACCGTCGTCCACCGTGATATAGACCTGCAAAAGTACAAATCGGCCACTTTAACCTTTTGGTATAAAGCCAGAATTTTTCCAGGTAACGACGAAGAGTTTGATGAATTTTTCAGCGATTACCTGACTGTTTACGTTGATGACGATCCGCTCTTCTCGACCGATGACCTGTCCGAGCCGGTCACAAAATGGACGAAAGTGACAATCAATCTCGATCAGTATGCCGGTACTATTTGTAATTTGAAGTTCGAATTTGAATCCGATTTCTACGGGCAGGAAGACGGTGAGGCTGCTGGTGAGGGGGTCTATCTTGATGATATCCTTGTGACTGGTTACTCGGCTTATCGGGCTGATTACAACAAAGATGGGAGGACTGACCTTCTATTCCATAATCTTTGGGATGGACGTATGGCTGTCTGGTACATGACGAATTATACGCAGATGGCGGAATCCGTGTTGGTGCGAGACGGTTTGCCAGTGCCTCTTGGTTGGCGTTTAAGCAGCCAGGCCGATTTCGACGGTGATGGGAATGCCGACCTTCTTTGGCATCATGTGGATGGACGCTTGAGCGTCTGGTTCATGGATGGTGGCGATTTTATTAAGAATACGTTAATTCGCCGTGTTGGTGATGGCTGGCGTTTGATGTCGATGGCCGATTTCAATCATGATGGAAGCCAGGATTTCGTTTGGCAGCACACAGATCGTCGGGTTGCGGTCTGGTATATGGATGGCACCAACTTCCTCAGTTCTGCGTTGATTGACAAGCTCCTTCCGACAGGCGTGAACGTTGTCGCTTCTGGCGATTTCAATTACGATGGAAGGCGGGATCTTCTCATTCAGAAGAAAAGTACCGGCAAGATCTGGTCGCGACAACTTTTGGGGACGAAGTTTGTGAAAGACGTCGCGTTCACCTATGCGCCAGGCCTTTCCTTCGCTGCTGAATGGCGCGTCGCTGGCACCCATGACATGAATGGAGATGGCGATCCCGATCTGCTGATGCGTCACGTTGATGGAAACCTGGCTGCCTGGATACTGGATGGAAGCCGCGTTGTTCAACAAATTCCCATCCGAAAAGCCGGAACACAATGGATCAACGCTGGCCATCGTTAAAACAAACGTTGGCTTGTTTTAATCCCTTATTATTTTAGGGTCGTTCGCGTGATCGGTTTTTTACGTTTCATTGGAGTTGTAAATGCAGCGATCTGGTTTGGATCGGCGATCTTCTTTACGATTGTCGCCGGTCCAGCTTTTTTTTCCGATGAGATGGAGAGGTTGATCCGGCCTCCCTACAATGGCGCTGCTGCTCAAGTCCTGCTCAAACGCTATTTTTACCTGCACTATTGGTGTGGTGGAATTGCAGTGATTCATCTTCTCTTAGAACGCCTTTATACGGGGAGATCCTTTGAGCGTTTTACTTCTGTTCTGTTGGCTGCAATCCTTGGCTTCAGCTTGCTCGGCGGCTTTTGGTTGCAACCCAGGCTAAAGGAGCTTCATTACATCAAGTACAGTGCAGCAACTGCTGAAGAGCGGGCGGAAGCGGATAAATCATTTGGCGCATGGCATGGGGTTTCGCAAACCATGAATCTCTTTGTGACAGCGGGCCTACTGTTTTACTTGTGGCGTGTCACCAGTCTGAATCATCCCGCCAGGGTCCCAGGCTTCCGAAAACTATCTGTGGGTTGGAAATAACTTCTGCTTCTGTTTGGGTTGAATCGTGTGGCGCGCCTGGCGCTAAAAGTTGTCTCTGACCAATTGTAACTTGCTAATGCCGCGTGTAACTCATTGGATTTTTCGTGCCCTGGCCCGAATCGTTTTTTTATGGACGATGCGAGTTGAGGTGATTCGATCAGAAAGAGCGCACCGTTCTGGCCGCTACGTTATTGTCTGCAATCATATCAGCCATTTGGATCCGGTTTGTTTAAGTGTGATCTTGCGCCGAAGAATCGATTGGATGGCGCGGATCGAATTTTTCCGAAATCCGTTTTCTTCATGGCTGATGAAATCGGTGGACGCTTTTCCCGTGAACCGGCAGGGGTTGGCATTGCGAGGAATTAGAACGGCCATCGAGCGACTGAAACAGGATCGGGTGGTCGGCATTTGCCCGGAAGGTGAAGTAACTCGGGGAATGAATTCTGCGCTGCGGGGCGGAGCTGTCAAAAAAGGCGCTTTGTTAATCGCCTGCCGTGCGGATGCGCCTATTCTGCCGTGCGTTATCCTGGGAACGGAGCAGTTGGATAAGGTTAAAACGTGGTTGCCGTTCCGAAGGGGCAAGTTGTTACTGATCTGCGGCTCGTTCATTGAGCCGAACGCAAGTGCCAAAGGAACGCGCAAGCAGGTTCGTGAAGCGATGCGTTGTGAATTGCAACAAGCGTTCGTCAGTCTCTACGCGGAGGCTCGCCGAACCCACGGCATCAAAGACGAGCAGGTTCCGTAGATTGGGCCTCGCGGCATGAACAACTTCGAATGAAAAAATTCGCACTGACTGCCCTCCAGGCAACAATAACTGTTGTTCTTCTTTGGTGGATTTTTTCTGATGACGCTCTGCGTTCGGGCATGGCGCGGACATTTCGCTCGGCGGACACGAATTGGCTTCTGCTCGGAATAGCGGTAGCTGGCATTGGGGTGTTGAGCGGCATTTGCCGTTGGCGGATTTTCTTGCAGATTCAGCAAATTCCCGTGAGTTGGTGGCGGACCACACAGCTTTATATGATCGGGCTGTTCTTTAATCTTCTCTTTCTCGGCGCGATCGGTGGAGATGTGATCAAGGTGCTTTGCCTGGCGAAAGATAATCCAGGGCGACGAACGGCTATCGTTTTGTCGGTTGTGGCAGATCGGTTAAGTGGACTGCTCGCACTCGTGACTGTGGCATCGATTTTTACCCTCGGCAGATATGGTTGGTTTACGCAAAACCCGGCGGCTGCGGGGATGCTTTGGTTTTTGCTGGGGTATTTGGTTTTCTCGGTGCTGGGAGTGGCGTTTTCGTTTCTCGTCGCGAGAATGGGTGTGGCCGAAAAAATGCCGCGCCGCGTGCCGGGACGGGCTAAGTTTATAGAATTATCAAAGTCTTATCATCTCTTCGCCAGCGCCTGGAAACCGACGTTGTGCGCCGCATTGATTTCGTTCGTCGGTTTATTTGCGCATTACGGAACTTTTTATTGCAGTGGGCGCGCGTTCCAGCCATCCCCTTCCCTGTTGGATATGTATTCCATCATGCCGGTCGTGGACGTAATTTCTTCGCTTCCCATTGCCATTTCGGGATTGGGAGTTCGCGAGAAATTATTTGAAGAGTTGCTGGGAAGTCTCAGCGGAATTCCGGGGGAAACCGCTCTGTTGATTTCTCTGGCTGGGTTTGCGGTCTCTGTCGTCTGGAGCGTGGTGGGGGCTGGGATTTTTCCATTTTACCGTTCAGAAACAGCACGGCGTCACGAAAGCATACGTGATCTGCTGAAAGGCACGCACAGCTTGGATGGTGTCGAAAAAAACGCGGAACCCATGCCCACTCAACAAAGCTGTTCATCGGTCGGAACCACGAACGAATAACCCATTTGGGCCAATTCTTCCACCACCAACCCGATGCATTCGTTGCTTGAGGCTTGCTTGTTCGAATCTAAACGTCCTTCGTGCAAGAGAATAATATCGCCAGGTCGCACGAGTGATTTGATGCGTTTGGCAACTGCTATTGGATTGCAGACAATGCCATCCTTCCCTTTAAGACTCCATGCGATCAATCGCATGCCATGGTTTGCGAGGATCGGTTGTAGAAAAAGACTTTTGATTCCCACCGGTGAACGGAACCAGTTCGGCTGCAATCCCGTGGTCTGTTTTAACGCGTCGTTGCACGAGGCAATTTCGCTTCTGATGTAACGAGGTGGGTAACACCAGAAAAGGGCAGCAGGATGGGTGTGGGTATGGTTCGCCAGAGTATGGCCGGCCGCCAGAAGCGGTCCGGCAAGACGCGCGTGCTTAAGGAGATACTGTCCTTTGACGAAGAAGGTGGCTCGAGCGTTATGCCGCGCAAGAATTTCGATCAACTGCTCCGTGTTTGTTCCATCCGGGCCGTCATCAATCGTCAACCAGACTTCTTTCCTGGCCGTCTTAAACCGGGTCACAACCGGAACCAGCCAATTGCAAGCCGGTTGGAAGATCGCGTACGCCAGCATGCAGTAAGCGAAAACAGTGATGATGATTGCAAACCAGTTTCCACCGCTCAACCCGATAGCTGCCAGCCCAAACAGCGTGAAGCCGAGCAATTGGTGGCGTGGATGATAGCGCGTTTTCAACGGGTTGAATTCAGGTTTTACGCCTTGCGACGAAGAGATAACTGTTGAACGGCGTTTTACCCCACAGCGGCTTTACCTCCGTGACAAAACCGAGTTCTGCGAAAATGGTGGTGACGCTTTCAGCCGTGGGGAAGCAAAGCGTTGGCGCTTTCATCCAGCGGAATGCGTGCAGCAAAAATTCTTCGAAGACCGTTAACTTGAAACGCCAGCTTGAATCCCTCGGAGTGGTGCGAATGATGCAAACTCCATTGATCGGGATTTGTTCCGTCACTTGCCGTAAGAGCGCACGCTGTGCTTCTTCACTCAAATAATGCAAGACATCGAAAATGACGACGTTACCACAGAATTCCACAGGCGTGCCGCCATCCTGCACGAGGAATTGAACGTTCGCATAACGCCCTGCGGCAACCTTGCGCGCTGACTCAATCTTCCGTTCATCCAGATCAACACCGATCACCGGCGTATCAATCCCAAGTTCGCGAAGATAGAACGCGAACAACCCCATCCCACAGCCAATATCGAGAATCGGTAAATCGGATTTTTCCAGCAACTCCACTGCAGCACGATAGACAGGATCCGAGCGCAACTTCCCGCGGGCATAACCTTGCAACCAGCGCGATGGGTAACATCGGGCGATGCGTTCGATTCGCTGTTGTTCGTCAGAAGTCATTCTTATTAACGAAATGGAAAGAAGATGAACTTGAACGGCTTCATGCTGTAATCCCGCAAACCTTTCGCACCGGGTCGATTCCGTGCGATTCGTTCGAGCGGTCGTTCATCGTTTGATTTTTCCGCTGGGTGTTTGCGGCAGGGCTTCCACAAATGCGAACTGCACGGGGATTTTGTATTGGGCGAGAGCGGCTCGACAATGGGAGATGAGGGCCGGAATGGACGGTGGTTTTTCCGGGTTGTCCGCGATGATTTCTGCAACAGGCATGGATCCGAGAAAGGGGTGGGCTTTTCCAAAAACGCGCGCCGCACGAACCTCCGGATGGGCACAAAGCACAGATTCGATTTCTTCCGGAAAACATTTCATCCCGGCAACGTTGATGACCGAATGCGTGCGGCCCACCAGGTGCAGGTGCCCATCCGCATCCTTCGTCGCGAGATCGCCGGTGCGAAACCAGCCGTCCTCCAGGATATGCTGCCGCGTTCGCCAGGGAATCAGATAGGCATCCGTCATTCCCGGCCCGCGTAGAAACAACTCGCCTGGTTCCCCGTCAGGAACCTCACCGCCGTCGGGATCGCGCAGTTCGGCCGTAAAGCCGGGTTGCGGACGTCCGATCGAGCCGGGCTTTTCGTGCGCGGCATCGGTGTTCAAAATGGAAAGGCCGACTTCAATGATGCCAAGCCCCTGCGCGAGCGGAAGCCCGAACCGTGACTGAAACGCCAACGCAGTGGCAGAGGGCAGGGGGGCAGCGGTGGAAACTGCGAGACGCAACGTGGGCCAATCCAACCCGGAAAGATCCCCGGCGAGCATGTTGTGATGAAACGGCGCTGCGTAAAGAATCGTGCCGCAATGCTTGCGACCCGCGTTCAAAACATCCAGCGCAAGATGCGCTGAAACGAGAATCGTCGTTGCGCCATGATACAGATACAGCACGATGGAAACTGCGAAATGGTGGGCCATCGGCAAAATCCAGACCACGCGATCTTCGGGGCCAATCTTCAGGCCATGATTGGCGACAGTAATGCGTTCGAGCAACGTTTCATGCGAGAGCACAATGCCTTTGCTCTTCCCGGTTGTCCCGGAGCTGAAACGAATCAGGGCGGGATTCAGGGCGGCGAAATCGGCTTCGTCAAATTCCGTTGGGGCATTCGCCACTTCATCCATGGCAAACAACAGTGTGGCGCAAAAACGCGGACACTGAATCTGCACCGTTGATCCCCCTGGATGTTGCCACATGCCGCCTTCGCCGATCAGCACGGCATTGACCTTCGTGACGCGGATCAGTGCATCGCGTTCTCGTGCTGGCAATTCCCCAGCGACCGGAACAAGACATCCGCCCCCGCGCAAAATAGCGAGCGCGAGCACGACATGAGCGATCCCATTCGGGCAACTTAAACCAATCCGCGCCACACCATTGGACTGAAAGGCGCCAGCGTCACGCATCTGCTTTGTGAGAGTATCCACCAGTTGTGTGAGTTCACCAAAAGTGAGTGAATCATCCTCGCTGATGATCGCGATGGCATTGGGATTCGCCCGTTGAAAAATGGAATCTACAATGTTCATTTACAAAGTTGTATAGCGTTGCGCAAAAGGGATCATGATACGATCGCGGCTCGCCGTGACCTCCGCAGCATCGACCCAATCAGACGCTTGATGACTCATCAAGGCTGCAGCAATTCCAGCAGCTTCACCAGTAGCGAAGCAGGTGCCGATCACGCGAATGGAACCTTGCGCCCCGTGGCTGCTCGAAATGCAGCGGCCCGCTGCGAAAAGATTATGGACCCGTTTTGAGCGCAGTGCGCGAAGTGGAATCTCACATGGCTGATTGTTTTCGGGAAAACGCAATCGCGCGCCGGTGGCCTGTTCGCGCATCTCCATCGGCCAGGTGGCGAGTGCAACAGCATCAGGAAAGCGCGCTCCGTTCAGGATGTCCGCATCTTCGATCCGATATTCGCCAATCATCCTCCGGCTTTCACGAATCCCGACACGAGCCGGAAGCGCGGCGATGTAGCTCTCCGCAAATCCTTCCACTTCAGATTTTAAAAATTCAGCTAACGCCCCGGCCAATTCGCGTCCATGCGCTTCCAGGCCAGAAAGGCACTTTGGATTGGTTGGATTGTATTCGAGCCCCGGCGGGCCATTGAGGTCCACGGTGACAAACGCTTCCCCGTTGCGTCCGCTGCCGCGGAGTGCCGCGCCCATGGCCCCGCGCGGCAAACGCCCAGCGCGAACTGCCGTTGCTATTTCATGGGCAATACGGAGGCGTCCTGCATCCGCGAGTGTTTCTTCCCGCACACCTTGCAATGCGAAGATGAACGCGGGGCGTTGCAGTTTTTGGCTTTCCTCCTGTTCGCAATCGGCGCCAGCGAGCGACGCCAGGGCTGCATCACCCGTGGCATCAATGACCACTTTTGGCTGGATGATTTCGCGAACACCGCGGCAACACGTTTCCAGTGAATCAACACGTGTCGTCGCCTGCACCCCAATGAGCTCGGTGTGGAATCGCACTTCGAGATTGGGCGTTTCCTGAACCAAAGCATCCGCCAGCCGTGCAAAGGCCGTGGGATGTTGCAAAAGAACATCCACGCGCCCCATGCGAATGGGACCATGCGTTCCGCCTGCTTTGGAAAGGCGCAAAGCGAACTCAGAAGGAAATCCCGGATTGGCCAGAACAGCTCCCGGTTCAGAACGGAGCAGATACAGTCCGCAGAACGAATGGATCAACGCCGCCGTTGCCATGCCCCCCAGCGAGCCATGTCGTTCTAATAAAACCGTGTGAGCGCCGGTTCGTGCGGCAGCGATTCCCGCCGCTAATCCGGCGCTTCCTCCGCCTGCCACAAGCACGTCGCACCGCATACTAAACGGCCTCGGCGAGTTGCTGAACCGCAATGGTGCGGACACCGCCCATCAGGTCTTCGATAAATTGCGAAAGTAACAACTTCCGTTCGCTGTCGCTGATGACCCCTTCTCTCCAGGAGAAGGTGATGGTCAGAAGCCCGTTTCTTTCACTGAGAAAAATGCCCGTGCCGGGCGGTGTCGAAACCGTCGGGACGTGATAGCCATTCGTCAGTTCGGCGCCGCACACCGATTTCAGATCCGGCGCAAAGGCGCCGGTGTGCGAATGAAAAAAGCAGGTCAGTTCCCCGCCGAATTGACGGCGCAAGAATTGCGTGTAAAGCCACGACGGCAACCGGCGCATCAAATTGAGCACGGTGGAAAATGATTCATCCAACCGGTGCCGCGTCATATCGGAAAACTGGTTCTGCACTGTATGAACAGCGGTTTCCACAGTCGTGAGATCATCCGGCGTAAAATGGAAGAACAGGATGCTGACCTGATTTTGAAAAATGGCGCTGGCCCCTTTGCGGCGGGTTTGCACGGGCAGGCTGATGATGAACGATTCCGGAGTGATCCCGCGTTGTTGCAGCACACGGGCATGAGCGCGAGTGGCGCAAGCCAGGTAGAATGGCATGTTGAGCAAGGACGACCGTTGCGCGCGATTTTTGATTTCCGCGCTATCCCTGGCATCAAGCGTCACGATCTGACAACAGGCTTTGCCCGGCTTCGGAACGGGCCCGCCGAGGGAAGTGAACTTTGTCCGCACCAACTTGGAAAAACGTTGGACGAACGCTTTTGACCGGTCCATCTGCTGGCGAACCGGCAGGTTTTCCTTCGGCGGTTCGATTGCGCGAGGATGGGCCGGGGCATTTGGCTCACTCAATCGCGCCAGTTCGATCAGCAATAACTCCGCGCCGATTCCATCGAACAGAAGGTGTGTCCAGGTGGCTGCGAGCAAAACCTGCCCATCACGCTGTTCAATCAAATCAAAGCGCACATTGTTCCACTCGCGCTTCATCGCGAGGGGCGTGTTAAGAATATGCACAAGAAATGCAGGCGATGATTCAATGACTTCGGCTTTTGGAAACAATTGGCCCGGTGACTCTTTCTCGCGCCACAAAGAAACTGGCAAACTTCGATTAACCTGTGCAGGGACTTTCCAATAAGCTCCGGAAAAGAATGTTCGGCGGATTGGAGCGATCAGAATGGGATGACGGGTTGTCAGTTCCCGAACTGCATTCTGAAACTTTTCGAGGTTAAACCCGGCCCCGAGTTCCACGATGGTTTGCCCGAGATGTTCGCCCTGCCCGGTGCGTTGCATAACAGTATCGAGTGCCAGGAGGAAGCTGTCACAACCGCGAAGAAATACTTTGGATGGAATAGTGGGCGTGGCCGGGGCGGGGTTATTCATTATTTCGAAGGAGGCACACCAAGCCGGCTATGGAGCAACTGCGCGACGGTGAGCGGGGTATTGAAATTCTCGCGGGTTAAGTCCGACGGTTGCAGCCACAGCCCATATTTTTCGTCAATCAAGAGCAGTAATTGCATGATCGCCATGGAATCGAGTCCTAATTCAAACAGGTTGCTGCTCGTAGCAAAAGTGGGCGGTACCTCCAAAAGTCTTTGGCTGATCAAGACAGCGAGTTCTTCTGCAAGAGTTTCAAGTTTCGGGGGCGGGTTGGATTCCATGCTGCGGTTGCTTGTGACAGTTTCGCCGCAGTTTCAAGGATGGTTTCGGCTCGTTCAAGACTATTTGCCATTATTTTGGGTCAGTACGAGTAGCTCTCCGGAAACGGGAAAAGCCCCAGGGTATTTGGTCATGTTTTCCCGCCCTTTCCGAACCCATGACAAGGCTTGTTAACGAAATTGTAAGACCATGCGCGAGCATGTCGCACGAATTAGGCAATCCTGTTGATGGAACTATCCACGACTTTAAATATCTAAGAATTCAGCGCTGGTTAACTCGGGACTGGAAAGTCCCGAGAACTGGCACGCTGGAAAGCCTGCCACTACGTAGTGGCAGGTTTTCCAACCTGCCAGTTCGGGCCACTTTCCAGTGGCCAGTTCATTTTCCTCGGCTATCGCAATTTGCTGCGCATTGATCTCCACGTTGTAACCCCTCCCATTCATCCTTCAGTAAGCAACTTGACCAGCGAGATTGAACTTGCCCCCGGGCAGGCCAAACCACTGTAATCAGTAGATGCGTTTTGTCCCTTCCGTCCTTGTCCGATTTTCAGCGCAATGCCTTCTTTTATGTCTGCTTGTTTCTTTATCAGCTTCTGCCTCGGCATCGCCGGACATGGCTCTGATCCGGGAATGGATTGATCAACAAAAGGGGATCGAAAGTCTCCAGACCGATTTTACCCAAAGCCGAACCCTGAAAACACGGAAGGCACCACTCGTCAGCAACGGGACTTTCGCATTTCAAGCGCCTGATTCTCTTCGCTGGCAGGTGGGCGAACCGGTGCAGGAGGTGGTTCTTCGAAATGGCAGATCGCTCTACCTCATATCTGCTCAAAAGAAAAAAGCCAAACATCTGGTCGCCGACACGATCAGCGAGAAGACCCGGATGCAATCGTTGGGCATGATGGAATTTCCATTTGTAAAAGACTTCGCCGATTTCGAGCGGCAATTTGATGTGGTGAATGTGAAAACGGTGGATGACCAATGCGATCTCGAACTAGCTCTCAAGGACAAACGCGCCGCTCGTTACATCAAGAAAATGTTGCTCTCGTTTCAAGTGAAAACCGGGAATCTTGTCGTCTTCGAATTGCAGTTCCGCGACGGCTCAAAACTGCGAAACGACTTTTCAAACATCCGCGTGAACCAACCAATGGATTCAAAAATATTTACCTACGACCTGACCGGCTTCCGGGTTAGCGAAGAAAAAGACTAACCACGGAATGATCATTTTCGGAAAAAAACAGATATGAACGGTGGTTTGGCACGAATTGGAGATAGAACAGGAACGGCCGGGAAATCCCCATGGAGAGCCCTGTTCCCTTTCGTGGAAAGTTCGTGCAATTCGTGTCACAGAACTTCCCGTCCATGGTTAAAAGCCAGGTTGCAATAGCTCCACCGCATTCATGATTCGCAGCAGGTTATTTAAAATCGTCCTCGCGATCTTTGTTGCGGCGCTGGTCACTCTTGGTCTCTCCCGCATCAGCTTCAATGTGGACATCCTCAAACTGCTGCCACAGCAGTTGAACGAAGTTCAGGGCTTGTCGCTTTATCTCAAACATTTTGCGCGCCACACGGAGCTCATGATCACGCTGGAGGCTGAAGATTCCGGCGATGCCGAAGTCTTTTCCGATTCGCTCGCTGAGTTTCTCCGAGAACGACCTGATCTCATCAAGAGCGTGGTGCATCGCGCCCCTTGGGAGGATCAGGCGTCCGAAACTTCTGAAATCATCGCCTGGCTTTGGCTCAGTCAACCTCCCGGTCAAGTCGAAGCACTGCTGGCACGGCTCGGCTCGGATGAAGTCGCGAAGACATTGGACAAAACGGTCCAGGAACTTAGCACTTCAATGGCGGTCCAGGAGGTCGCCACACTCAGCTACGATCCGTTGCGGTTGACTGACGTCATTGCCGAAGGAATGCAGGACAATGCCGGGCAATCAGAGTTTTCGTCTGCCGACGGCACGTTTCGCGTCCTCTATGTGGAGGCGCCGGCGCGTCTTGCAAACTACCGGGAAATCATTGGTTGGGTGCATGATGTCAAAGCATTATTGGCCGAATGGAAAAGCGCGGAAGAGGGTGGCGACAACGTTTCGATTGGAGTGACGGGTGAGCCTGCGTTTGTGGCGGAGATATCCGGTGGAATGGAACGCGACATGCACGTCTCGGCAGGTTCCACCATCATGATTATCGGGATCATTTTCTGGCTCTTCTATCGCAGGGTAAAACCGCTCAATTATTTGTTGCTGCTGTTGGTCGCGGTGTTTGTCGGATCGCTCGCCGTCTCCGGATTCGTGCTGAACGAACTGACCGTCATCAGCGTGGGCTTCGCTTCGATCCTGATTGGACTGAGCGTTGATTATGGAGTGGTTCTCTATCAGGAATTGCTCGGCAACGATGTGCAAGCCGCAAAACGCCGTGCCCGTTCAGGAATTATCTGGGCGGCACTCACCACTGCGGCGGCTTTCGCATGTTTGAACGCAAGCGGATTACCCGGATTGGCGCAGTTGGGCACGATGGTTGCCATCGGCGTCCTGCTGGGCGCTTTTGTGATGCTGACTTTTCTCCCGAACCTGGTCTTCAAGTCTGCAACACAATCTCCGCAGAACACTCCGAGTGGACCGATTGACGCGTTCTTGAATTCGGCAAAGGCATTGAAAGGCGTCGCTTTCACGATTGTCATCACCCTTCTCGTCCTCGGAGCAGCCCTCTGGATGAAAGGCTTGCCAGAACTCGAAAGCAATTCGCGTCCGTTGCGTCTGCGACACAGCCTCGCTTACGAGACGATGGACCGGATCTACATGAAGCTGGCGGATTCGCGAGAGATGCTGACGTTGCTGGTCTCGGGCAAAAACCCGGAACAGGTCCAAACGCGTCTTAGTGCTGTGGACGCCAAACTGGCCGTTATGGAAACCAACGGCTTGATCAATCAAAGCATGTTGCCCGTGGCATTCTGGCCCGTTGCCAAAAATCAGAAAACCAATCTCGAACGGCTCAAGTCGTTGACCGCTCGCAAGGAGTCTCTGAAGGAACAAGTTTTGGCCGCCGATTTTACCGACGAATCTTTCCTGTTGGTGGAATCGGTGATGCAGCATTGGGACGACTGGAGTTCGCGTGAGCCGATGATCTGGCCGGAAAACGATGTGAGCCGATGGATGCTCCGGCAGAACGTGTTTCATGACAGTGAAAATTTTCTCGCTGTCGGTCTGGTTCGCCCGGTGGATGCGCGATCGGAAGCGTTTCAAAACGCGCTGGATGGCTTGAAGTCCGAAGGCATTTACATAGCAGGCTGGGAACAACTCGGGCGTTCAGTCACGGATTCAGTTTCGGAAGAAATGTTGAAAGTCCTCCTGTTACTGATGGGAGTCTTGCTGCTGATGCTGAGTTTGGCATTTCGCAATGTGCTGGAAGTGGCACTGATTTTTGGATTGCTCGCGCTAAGTTTTGTTTCGTTGTTGGGAGCGATGGCGTTGCTTGGTTTAACCTGGAACCTATTCAACCTGACTGCGTTGTTGTTGCTTCTCGGCACCGGTGTGGATTACAGCATCCACATCCTGCTCGCGTTGCGAAAGAGCGGAGGCAATGTTATCGAAGTGCAAAAGACGACCGGCAAAGCGATTCTGGTTTGCGGGTTGTCCACATGCGCCGGTTTCGGTTCGCTCAGTTGGGCAAGCAATATCGGCCTCGCAAGTCTCGGCCAGGTTTGTGCGCTCGGAATTTTGTTAAACCTGCTGATTTCGGTTTTCCTCCTGCCACACCTTTGGATTTGCTTTGCAGGGAAAGGGCGGATGCAAACATCCAATCTACCGATCTCCTCTGATTGTGCTGTGGAAAAGAAGTGATAGAAGTTGCCCGCAAAACTCAACTCGCCTTATGCGTGCAAACCAAATCTTTTGCGGGATCAACACCCCATCGCTCTGCCTCGATTAGGTGATCATTGGAAATACCCCAGCGATCCGGTTGCGGTTCGCCGATGTGACCCGGATTAGCGCCCTTCAATTCCATGCAACCCTTGTTGTTGCCGATGTGCGCAATCCGTTCGCAATCCTCTTCGTCGATTTTGATTTCCGGTAACTGCGCCAGTTCATCCACCTTGGATTCGATCGATTTCGCCTTGGCACCGATCTCTTGAATGATCGTTGGCACCACGCTTTCCACCGCGCGCTGGGTGAGATTCCACAAGCAGGCGAGTTGCAGCATCGTGACGTTATACTTCTCCGCCATCTCGCGAAGTTGGTTTAGCTTTTCGTAACCGGTTTCGACCCAGCCATCCGGACGGAACGAACGATGATCCTGCGCTCCGAATTCGTGACCGGGTTTGACGTCGTCATGAAAAATGCCGCCGTAATCCACCACCCGCGTGATCAGTTTTACCTTCTGCGCTTCAGCCGCTGACAAAATCATGTTCCCCGGCCACGGTTCGAATGGATTCAAAATAATCATCCCCCAATCGAGCAACGGCCCGAAACGTTCGAAGTTGAGAAGGATGTCGAGCGTGAAGCCATTGGCAGGGCCAGGAGCGATGCCGATCCGATCGCTCAACTTCTCTTCCTTCAAACTGTTCATCGCCGTCCAAACCGCATCGCTCGTGTAACCGATCGAATCCGGATTGTGCAACATCAGCAGATCGAACTTATCTGTGCGACAACGTTCCAAAGATTTCTCCGTGGCCATGCGCAGGTAATCTTTGAACTCTTTTGGCTGACGCAGTGTTGGATCGGTAAAGCGAGGAAAACCTTTGGATCCCTGGCGTTGTCCTTTGTAAAAATCGTGCCCGATCATGCCGACGAGACAGTAGGATTCGCGCGGCAAACCAGCGAGGGCACGACCGAGCATGTCGTCCGCGGCGCCGACACCGTAAACATCCGCCGTCATGAAGGTGCGAACGCCCATCTTGTAAGCATGTTGCACCACACTGATCCAGCGTTCATCCGACAACGCTTCGCCGTAATGCATGAAGCGGCCGCCATTCCAGGTCCCGTAAACTGTGCGAGTCAAATCCATGTCTTAATTACTGCGAAGAAACGCCAGAGTTTCAAATTTTCTTTTGAGGTAAATATGAAGCGTTTTACGCGAACATTCAGAAATACGCGATTCTTCCAGAGCGAGTCCCTAATTCGTGTCCGTTGTAAAAATTTTCCGCTGAATACTGAACCTTGTGCAAGACGGCCCTCAAAAAAGACTTTTTTGGCCAAAGTCAGGACCGTCTGGCCATCGAAACGGACTTTTTTGGCCGAAGTCAGGACTGACTTTGCTCAAAAAAGTCTTATCCGGCCAAAGTCAGGACTGACTTTGCTCAATAAAGTCTTTTCCAGCCAATGTCAGGACTGACTTTGCCGAAAAAACTCTTTTTCAGCCAAAGTCAGGACCGACTGCCCACCCAAACGGACTTTTATGGTCATTGTCAGGACTGACTTTGCTCAAAAAAGTCTTTTCTGACCGTTGTCAGTCCTGACTTTGGCCAAAAAACTCTTTTTTGAGCGTTGTCAGGACCGGGTCGGCCTTCCAAAAAAAGTCTTAGTCTCGCGTAACCGCCTCTCCATTAACGACTATTAGCGCAGAATAGCGATTTAACTTAAATCCGGCAGTTGAAAGACAAAGGAAGAAGGGAAACCACAGATAGGCACAGATGAACACAGATATTTCAGCAGAAAAGCATTCACCTGTAGGGTGATCACCATTTTCTTCACAAACCCTTCTTATCTGTGTTCATCTGCTTTTTCTAGGTTCAACTGCCGTTTCAAAGTTAAAGAAAACGCCCAGCTTCCATTTGCATGAAAGCGGGCGAAGACTTTTGAGGGCGGTTACTTCTGGATATAATACTTTTCCGCGTATTGCTTCACCATGCGCCAGGTGTTGAATTCCGGGACGAGCGTCACCATTGCACGACGAATCTTTTGGATCCATTGGCGTGGAATGCCGTTTGAGTCGCGTTCGTAAAAAGCAGGGATTACTTCTTCGGTCAGCACTTTGTAAGTGTTCGTTGAATCGACGCGATCCTGTTCTTCGATGGAATCAGGGTGCGAATCAGGTCCGATCGCAAATCCATTCGTGCCGTCGTAACCTTCGCGCCACCAACCATCCATGATGCTCATGTTGAGGCAACCATGGCAGCTCGCTTTCATTCCGCTCGTTCCGGACGCTTCCAGCGGACGACGCGGATTGTTCAACCAGACATCGCATCCGGAAACCATCTGCCGCGCGACATGGACATCGTAATTTTCAACGAAAACAAGATGTCCTTTCAATTCGCTGAATCGGCTTAGGTGAATGACTTTCTGAATGAAACGTTTGCCTTCGTCGTCGCGTGGATGAGCTTTGCCCGCAAAGATGAATTGCACCGGGCGTTGTTTGTCATGCACGAGCTTCACGACGTTTTCGAATTGTTCAAAGATCAGCGGCGCACGTTTGTAAGTCGCAAAGCGGCGCGCAAAACCGATCGTTAAAGCATCTGGATTCAACAGGTGATCGAAGGCAATGAAATCCCCCTGGGTCACGCGGTGTGTTTGCAGAAGCAATCGGCGGCGGGCGAATTCAATCAATTCACGACGCAATTCATAGCGTAATGCCCACAATTCCTCGTCGGAAATGAAGCTCGGGTCTGCGACGCGCTTCCAGAACTCAGGCGAATTAATTTCATCTTCCCAACACGCCCCCTTCCGGCACTCGGAATCCGGTTGATTGAGTTTGCGACGCCAGAAACGGCGGACCGGACCTTTCATCCAGCCGAGCAAATGAATGCCATTGGTGACATGCCCTATGGGAACTTCCTCAAGCTTTTTACCCGGGAACATGGATTGCCACATATGACGACTGACCTGCCCGTGCAGTTCGCTAACCCCGTTGGCAGCCCGTGACGCCCTCAAGGCCAGCACCGTCATGCAGAACGGTTCATGCGGGTTCACCTGCCCCAGCGCCATGAAATCGTCCATGTTCAACTTGAGTTGCTGCTGCATCTTGGTGAGCGCGTAGCCGATCAAGTCGCGATTAAAACGATCATGGCCAGCTTCAACCGGGGTGTGCGTGGTGAAAATACATTGCGGCTTGGTGGCCTCCATGGCCTGCGCAAAAGTTTTGCCAAGATTCATTTTTTCGCGAACCAGTTCGAGCGCGAGAAATGCCGCATGCCCTTCATTCATGTGATAGACGGAAGGCTCAATTCCCAATGCACGGAACAAGCGAACGCCGCCGATCCCCAGCAGAATCTCCTGCATGATTCGGGTGGTGTTGTCCCCACCATAAACGCGCAGAGTCAGTTCACGGAACCGCTGCTCATTTTCCGGGCGATTGGTATCGAGCAGGTAAACCGGGACGCGGCCAACATTGATGCGCCATGCCTGGAAATAAACTTCGCTCAATGCAATCTCGACGACGCAAACGAGCGGCTCACCTTTGTTGTCGAGCACCGGTTCGATCGGCAGATTCCTCGGGTTGAGCAGCGTGTAATATTCTGTCTGCCAGTTCTCCTGGTCGATTGCCTGTTGGAAATAACCTTCACGATAAAACAAGCTGACTCCAGCGAACCCAAGATCCAGGTCACTCGCAGACTTGGCATGGTCACCAGCGAGAATGCCGAGGCCACCCGCAGCGATCGGCAAGGTTTCATGGAAACCGAACTCCGCGGAGAAGTAGGCGACGGGGTTTTTCTTGAGCTGAGGCGCGTTTGTCTGCCCCCATGTCTCGCGGTCTTTCATGTAGAAGTGGAACTGTCCCAGAACATTTTTGACGCGGGAGCAGAATTCCGGATCCTGCAGGCGCACGCGCAGTTCGTATTCGGAAACTTCGTGGAGGACAGCCACCGCGTTATGGTAAAGGTGCTGCCAACTGCGAGGTGACAACTCCTGAAAGAGTTCCTGGGCATCCTGGTTCCAGGTCCACCAGAGGTTATGGGTCACGCGATGCAAGCCTGCTACCAGGTCATTCAATTCAGCCGAGGAAAGAGGTCCAGATGTCATAGTCAAATTTGTTTCAGAACGCTAGAGATGCAAAGGATTCGCGCAAACAAATTTTTACCGACATTTCTTCAAAGGAAATGGGTGTTTGCCCTGATTGGGCCGCGATTGGAACCGGCAAGATACCTAATCTAATCGCGGGTAATGGCGATGAGCGCCTGCTCCAATTGAAGACGCAGTCGCTCGCGTTCCTCGTCGGTGGCGTCGCGTGGGATGATGATCGCTTCGCCGAATTCGATCTCACATTTTGCGAAGGGCAGGGGAATTTGGAAGTTGTCCCAGCTTTTCGCGCAGACCTTTGATGAAATGAAAGCGGCCACCGGAATGATCGGCAAACCAGTGAGTTGAGCGAGTGCAACCACGCCGTTTTGAATTTTGTATTTCGGTCCGCGCGGTCCGTCCGGGGTGATTGCAATATTGAACCCATGTTCAGCGCTGGTAGTTGCCTCGAGCAAAGCCTGGTTGCCACGCCGACTGCTCGATCCTCGCACTGCTTTAACACCAAATTTCCCCAACACATCTGCCAGCAGTCCACCATCTTTGCTGGCGCTGATCACCGCCGCCAATCCTTTGGCTGGACGTTTCTTGCGGGTCCAACGGTGGTAAATGAACATCGAAAGCGCGAGGCGATTATGCCAGATGCAATAGATGACCGGGCCTTGCTGGCCTTGAAATTCGCCGGAACGATCGCTCCATCGCGCGCGCCAGGTGAGCATCACAACTTTTGCCGACTGAACGATCAAAAAAGAGACCAGGCGCTGATGCCATTTAACGGAATGCGGAACAACGATTTTTCCTTTAGATGACGTTGTCGCCGACATGTCAGGTGTTTTTCTTTAAGGCGGCGCGCACGAGTTGGTCTGCTGAAGCTTCTCCTCCCAGGAGGGCTTGAGCAGCGCGCACGGAATCATGCGCTTCAATTTGTTTGAAACCGAGGGCCACCAAAGCAAGGACGGCATCGCTGATCTTTTGGTCGGAATCAGAAAGTTGGCGCTCAGCGCTGGCGGCTTCAAGCGCGCCCGTCTGACCGATCTTGTCTTTCAGTTCAACGACTATGCGCTCAGCCGTTTTCTTGCCCACGCCGGAGATTTGTGACAGTGCTTTGAAATCGCTATTCGCCACCGCGCCCCGGAAGGCTGTGGCATTGATGCCGCTCAAAATGTTGAGCGCGATCTTTGGACCGATGCCGCTGACGGTATTAATGAGCAGGCGGAAGAGTTCGCGTTCACCCGCCGTCATGAAACCGTAAAGCACATGGGCATCTTCGCGAATGGTCAGATGGGTGAGAATCTTCACGTCGCATCCGGGCGCGGGAAGTTTGTCGAAAGAGGAAAGCGGAATCAGCACGTCGTACCCGACGCCATTCACATCCACCGTGATCTGCGTGGGAATTGATTCAACCAGTTTACCGCGAAGAAAAGTTATCATTCCGAATACCGGACATTAAATGGAGGACGCTCCAAGCAATCAAGGAGAGAACTCCCGGACTTGCAAACTGTGTCCGGGGTCAGTTCGCTCCCACATCTGTTCTAAAAACAAAAACTATTCAGTAGAGAAACCACAGATGGACACAGATGAACACAGATAGGAACAGGAAAACCCTTTGGGAAATTGTTGCGAATTCCACCACTCAACAGTCAACGAACTACAACGCGACCGCCCCGCCTTTATCTGTGTCCATCTGTGTTCATCTGTGGTTTCTCTTTTTTGTTCCCCTTTGAACTGTGCCTTATTAACTCGTAAGCACCGCTGCTTCAATCCAGTCACCACCCGGCAACGCATAAGGCCGAAACGTTTCCAAATGCCCTTCCTGCTCGTGAAAAAAGAGGGCGCGATGCATCCCGAGTGTGCTGGCTTTTGGATTATCAATCAGGCTGGCGGAATCGTTGGCACTCATTTGAAAGACGATCCGCATTCCGAACTCGCTCAATGCCTTTTTGCTAAGGAACCGGTTCACGTTATTATAGCTGTCGCAACTGACCACCACATGGATGCCGAGGCTGGCGCCTTCACAGATCAGTTTGTTGAGTTGAGTGGAAGGCGACGCGCTTTCTGAATCGTCACTGGAGAAGCTGAAATCCTCCTCATAGCGGAGTTTGGAAAACTTCTGCAACCCCTGGATGAACAGGAAGATGGCCGGGGCTTGGGCCACTTGTTCATCTTCCTGACGACGTTTCATTTCTGCCGCCAGTTCATTCATGATTGAGGCCATGTCACCGCTCTTTGCGATCTCCACCTTGGCTGAGGTAGTGCGCACGACGCGTTCCAGGTAAGCGCGGTGGGTCGAACCAGTCGGATTGCTATCGAACACAATGAACCGTGCTCCGCCGCTCGGGCGTTGGGCGGTCAGCGCAATCAGTCCGAGGGAATACATAGCGAGGACCGCTTCTTCATTTTGCCCGACAAGCAGAAGATGATTTCCGCTCTGCCGCTGGAACACAACCTCGGTCGGCCCTTTAATGGCGTTCGGCGCACCGAGCCAGAAACGGAGTGGCGCTGTCGATGGAATGAAGTCTCCCCGGAGCAATGCCTGCAACGGCTCGTTCTCCCGCACATCCGCGGGGGCGTTGCCTTCGAACACAACCGGCGATCTATAAACCTTTCCAGTTTTAACAGCCTCTGCCTGCACGCGTTCGAGAAAACTGTCGCGGACACCGTCCGGTAGCCAAACGGTTTGGAACGGACTGTTGCCATGCATGGCGCCGGCTTCGTCATTGTAAATGCCTTCACCGGGACGGGAGAGCAAACGAGGCGCGGGATTGCTGTCGTCCATGATGAGGTAGGCATCCGCTTCATTGCACTGCAAAGCGATGCGAATGACCATTTGCCCAATCGTCGTCCGCGCCATGGTGTAAGCACCGCCCAATGTCTGCGACCCCAAAATGACGTGAATCCCAAAAGCGCGGCCCTGTCGCACTATGCGATCCAGCAACACCGACGCACCCTGCGAAATTTTATCGTCTTCGACAAAAAATTCCTGGAACTCGTCAATGAGGAGAAGCGAACGCGGAATCGGTTCTGTTCCACCCGCTCTCTTGTAGCCGGCAATATCCTGAACGCCCAGTTTGCGGAACAGTTCGCCGCGCCGGCGCAGTTCATCATCCAGACGTTGGAGAACGCTCAAACCAAACTCTCGATCGCTTTCAATTGCGATGACCCGCGCATGCGGCAGTTTCTTCGTGGCGTAACATTTAAATTCCACGCCCTTCTTGAAATCGATCAGGTAAAACTCCACCTGCTCCGGGCTGCACCAGAGCGCGAGATTCGTGATGAGCACGTGAAACAAAGTGGATTTGCCGGAACCAGTCTTGCCCGCGAGCAATGCGTGTTGCCGCGTCCCTCTTCCGATTTCCAGATACTGCAGTTTCGTCGCGCCGGTGCGGCCAATCGGGACACGCAATTCAGTCGTCGTATCTTCGCTCCAGATGTCGGAGTCCTCAGGAGCCACATGTGAGAAAGGAACTTCGATCCGGTTGGAATCACGATTCTGCACGCCAACACGGTTGATGAATTCGGTCGCAATCTCTGCGCTCGGCGGTGTGTCCAGAACGATGTTCGTCCCGGGCAATTGTCTACCCGTGAAGAACAGCCGATCCTCTTTGGCATTGATGCAGACGCTGCTCTTGCGCAGTTCTTCAGGAATGAAATCGGATGGCAACGTGTGGTTCGCGTTCCAATGGATCAGCGTATAAACCCCGCAACGCGCACCGCTCGCCGCAATACTCAGCAGGCGTCTGGCAGCGATGTCCGTGAAGTTCGTTGGAAAATCCGCAACGACGAGGAAATGATATTTCTCCGCAATATTGCCAGCCTGTTCATTGTATTCCGCAATGGTGGCGTATTCATTGCGCAGGTACATCTGAATGACCTTTTCCATGTGCTCATTCAATTCCCCGAGCCGCTGTTCGATCTGTCCGGCCTGCGTCCAAATCCGGTTGTTGATCAAATGCTCGGCGTAATCCGACAGGTGCATGATGCCAGCAAAGTTCTGTCCCAGCCCAACGGGATCCACGATGGTGAAACTGACCCGCCCAGGGGCTGCGACAGAGAGCAGGCGCAACACCGCATTGTTCAGAGCTGCGGTGGCAGCATCATGCCCCGTTTCGGTGGTTTCAATGAGAAGGGATCCCTCATTCGGATATGCCAAAGTGACCGGCAGCGAAAAACGCGTCGCACCGGCCAGCGAAAGTCGAGGGTCTTTGGGCAACCCACCGGCGAGCTTTTCTACATCCACCTGCCAGCGTCCCACCTGTGTCGCGTGGGCGAATCGTTCCGGGGATTTCCAGTTCGTGAGAGTCGGAGAAGTCCAGGGAGGAAACAGTTGTTCGGCCGCGGCATTCAATTCCTCAATACGAGCATAAACAGGCGCCACCAACGTCTTCCATTCCGATTCCATTTCCTGCCAGCGGCTTTGCGAATCTGCGTTCAACCGCGCTTCTCTTTCAGCGTAATCTCTCGTGATCGCACTTTTCCGCTCGTCCGCCTGCTGTTGCAGTTTTTCCAGTTCCACCGTGTGCTCCTGTTGCAGGCGAGATTGTTTCGTTTCGGAAATCTCCGCATTCCTGGCGTTGGCACGCGCTGCTTTGGCGTTGAGTTCGCACGGACGCGATTCCCTCAATCGCGCGGCTTCATCCACCGCTGCGGACCAATCTTGTTCGATGCGTTTAATGCGATCCTCGAACTCGTGGACGGTTCTTTCGTAATCGTTCTTGTAACGCTGCTCGGCCTTCTCCCTGCAAACTTCCACCAACTTGCGCCCTTTGGTCAGTGCGCCAGCGATCCCCCGCGCCTGCGAATCACCCTGGCGCCGGCTGAACAGGTGCAAAAGAAATCCAAGAACCAACAAACCTCCGGCAGAACCAATCGCATGTTGATAAGTGAACGAATCAATCCCGAAGTGCTGCAACAGAGGAACGGCGGGAATCTGCAGCAGCACCAATATCCCGAGCAACAGACGTCGTTTGAAAATGTGCGGGAGTAATGATCGCCGGAACCGGCTCAAATCATCCTGCGCTTTGTTCAGCAGGTTGCGCAACTCGACGAATAGCTCGTTTTCATCGCGGGAAAGTTCCGCTTCGCCCAGTCGTGGCGCGGTCGCGAGCAACCGCTGGAAGGCGCCGTAACCTCGAAAGGCGCTCTTCGCCTTTTCCTCCATTTGCGACAACTTGTCCTCTTCCGCAAAAACGTCCTGGGAGAAAGTCTCACACGTTTTCTGCACAGTCGCCAAACCGGTGTCGCGATTGCGATGTGACTGCATCGTATCCATCTGCAACTTCGTTTTGCGCCCACCCTCCCGGTCATCGATTTTCTTGAGCGCCTGCTTTTGGCTCCTCCACTGCGCCTTGGCCAGCCACGCTTTACGCGTGGTGAATTTCGCTTCCAGGCGTGTTTTGGTTTCCGCAAACGTTTCCCTGGCCTGCGCCATTTCCGCGGACAAACGCGCGGCCGATTCCTCCGATGCCTGGTCACGCCGTTGTTGTTCGATGTTGAACTTGCCGCGGAATTCCTGGTTCAACTTCTCTTCCCGCGCGGTGAAATCGCGCACGAACTCCCTCAGTTGCTCGACGAGCGTTATTGTTTGTGCGACCCCAAAATGTTTACTCACAGTCTCTCCTGATTTTATTTGTGACTTTCTCCAATTGATCGATCACGGACATCGCGGTGTCCACACTGGACAACAGTTCTTCGATGTACTTTTTCTCGAACTCCAGGGCCTTGCTGTCGTTCCAATGATACTTGGTTTCCTGCCATTGCCGGGCAAGTTCCTTGGTAACCGCAGCGAGGCTTGCCCGGCTGCTATTGAGGCTCATTGGTCTCCTTGGTAGCCGGTTGCGCCGGGGGTGGCGTGGCCTCGGTTGATTCTTTGTGCGATTCACCTGATGCCGACCGGTAGTCCTGCAATGTCTCAATGACTTTGGTTAAATAAGCAATGCTGTGGGGCAGTTCGCTGGCTAGGACAGTATGCAAATGTCCCAGTTGTTTAGCGAGCGGCTCAAGTTGACTGCTCACTTCACGATTCCAACGTTTCACCATCCTTAATTTTACTTCAGCTTCGTCGAAAGCAATCTTCGCTTTGCTCACTGCCTGGCGTTCGGCGACCGTGACGTCCCGCAAGCTGGACATCTGCGCGCTGAAAAAAGCATTCTGCGCTTCGTCGAGGCGATGCTTGCGGCGTCGCAGTTCATGTTCCCAATGAAGCCGCTGCTCATTCTCGACCCACATCCGGGTGCGTGCGACGTCGGTATTTATTTCTTCAAGGGTAGGGCGCGCTTTGCTGAGATAGATGATCAGGCTATTCCGAAATGATTCGATAGCTTCGACGGATGTTACTTTGGCGCGGTTGGACATGTTAAAGAAAAAAGTTTAACCACGAATGAACAAAATGATTGAGAAGTTGCAGGGTTGAATTGTTGGATTGTTACATGGTGAGCATGTAACGATTCAACCAAGTAACCGGCCCATTCGTGTTCATTCGTGGTTTTAAAAGTTTATCGTTGATTAAGATACTCTTCGATTCGCTGCGCTTTACGCAACAGGTAAGGGGTGTGCTGGTTTGATACTTCCACAAATTTCTTCAGCGCCTTGAGCGTCTGTTTGAATTCTTCCGAGAATTTCGTGTGTTCCTGGTCCTGCCATGTTTCCCCCAGAGAAGCGAACCTGGCCTGGAGCGAGGCCATCCGGTTTTGGACATCCATATTGAACCGTTTCAATTCTTCCGCGAAGCGCCGCACTTCCTCGGGATCCATGATGGCTTGAGACATAAGTATTCTTTCGACAATTTCGGTGCAGATACGTTGAAGGAAACTCTATCGGCACAAACGGAGCCACGCAAACTGTGAATCTGTTCCTGGGTTCCTCAAGGCGCGATTAAAAGTGGGGGAGCTTGTGGGGGGGGGGCAGGCTGGAAGCCTCTCCTACCTTACAGCGGCTTCGCCGCTAGAGTAGGACAGTGCATCTTGTCCGGGCAAAGGGGGAAATCAGGATCTCACCCGCTATTGAATCCTGGGTTTATTGAAAAAGGCTGGCGGCATTCTCGTCCTTGGAAAGATTACGGCCACCTTCGTAAACGTTCTCCAACTTGCCACCGGTCCACTTGCGAAGGCGGTAGAGTTGGCCAAATACAAAACCTGGCGCCGCACCACCCTGGCCGCCGACCAATTCAGCGCCGCGACGGACATTGTCCATCATCCAGGCGGGGATCAGGATATGGTAAGGATTCCGTTTCACTTCGCCGACATGAAAGGAAGTGCCGGCCATCAGATCGGCGACATCCTGCTCGCTATATTCCACCATCAGATTTGGAGTATCGTTTTGCCCCCAGAATTCGGTTTCCACACAGTAAGTGATGAAATCCGCGGGCAACGTCCGCAAGGCATCCACGACCAGGTGATGCACGCCGATGTGTGTGCCGTTCCAATCGGCGTCGTGCGGGAAGAAAATCGCCCTGGGTTGATTTTGCGCGAGAATATCGGCGATCACCTTGACCATCTGCGACCAAAGCGCTGGGTCGGTGTCGCGGGTTTTGGGTGTCACTTTTTCCAAACCGTTCGGAGCGGTTTGGATCAAGCCGAAACCGAGATAGCCACAGGCTTCCGTCAGTTCTTCGTAGCGTTCGGTTTGCCGTTCCTTTTTGCTGCCCTGCGTCACGGCGACATTAATCGCGTTCCACTTTGCTTCTCGCAGCAGACGGAGCATCAAACCACCCTGGATTGTTTCGTCATCCGGGTGCGGCGCAAAGAACAAAGCTTTGGGAGCATCCGGGGCGAGTTGCGGCCGGGTGCAGGGTGGCAAATTGCCCATCGGAAGTGATTTAGCTTCAACGGTGGACTTGGCGAGGCTGGAAACAAAATCGAGATACGAGTTCATATTGTCTGCCGCAGAGATGTACATGGCCGGGTGGGAAATGGAAGCCAGTATTCAGTGTTCAGAACTGACCAGCCGTGGCAATCCCGCATCCCAGAAATCGAGGAACCGCATCCAGCATCGTAAATTGCTCGCTGTAAGCGATTTACAAACCTGGAACAGCTCCAAACCGGCATTTTTACCGCCGGAAAAGTTGCCGTCAGAGGCTGATTGGCGTTTTTACCGGCGGGAAAAGTCCCCGTCAGCTTCTGATTACGATTTTTCCAGCGGGAAAAGTTGTCCTCAGAGTGTGGGGCATTTTTACCGGCGGAAAAAATCGTTATCAGCTTCTGATCAGAACTTTTCCGCCGGAAAAAATGCCGATCTGGCCCTGAATCGGACCTTTTTTCCCGGGTTCAGAGGCATCAAAAAGCAGAAGGGAAAAGTATTTGCGGACGGGAAAGGAATACGAAGCGGCACCCGGTTTATTTTCCTGTAAAAATCATCCCCCACAACCCGATACCCGACAAACCCGCAAAACATTGGCTGGGCAAACTGACGAAGCGGAACCCAAACATCGCCTCTGCATCACCGCTAGGTGATGCTCCAAAAAATCGGTGGGGTTTTGCGTAACCGTCGAAGCGGTTCGTCTCTTTTCTAGTTCTGATTTGTGAAAACCCTAATTTCTGCCTTCCGCAAATCCTCACCAAGCCTGGTACGTGCGTGTTGTTGTTTCAAAGCAATTGCCATCCACAAATTTCAGAACAAAACACGCACACACTAAACTTCACGAGGATTTGCGGAAGGCAGAAGTCAAGGTTTTGGCACAGCAAAACCCCACCGTTTCTTGGAGGTGCTCCCGCACCGAAACACAGCCTAGCCGACCGCGCCTCGATCCGAATTCTGTCCCAAAAATTCCATTCCTTTCCCAACCTGAAAACGTTAAACCTCGCCCATGTCGGATAATCACCATGAACCAGGCCGTCGCACCCCAGCGAAGGGAGTTCACATCTATTCCGGTCAACCGAACTGGGTCTTGCTGACCGTCTGCACGGAGAAAGGACATTCGCTCGATTTCCCTGCAGGAAAGTGTCGGGTGAGGGAGTCAGAAGTTGGGGTAAAACACCATGACTTTTCAGGGAGAGACTATCAAGTGTCCCCTCTTACAATTCCGTGCGACATTATTATATTGTGTGGTCCATTCGAGGCAAATTCTTAGCTGCTTCGGCAGCCGCGCTCGTGATCCTCGTTGTGATCGGAGTGGCTTCATTCCAGACGATCCGCAACCTCGTAAACACGGGTGAATATGTCTCCCAAACTCATCAGGTGCTGGAGGCATTACAAGCGTTGGATTCAACCACCAAAGATTTCCTACGTGGCGCTCGAGGCTTTGCTTTGAGCGGTCAGGAGGATCAACTGGAACCTTATGTAGATGCAAGTTCAGCTTACCCTGTGCTTATCGCTCGGCTGCGGAAGTTGCTTTCCGAAAATCCGAATCAAACTGAACGACTCAAAAAAGCGGAGGATTTGATCAGCCAGGTGATTCATGAGTCTACAACCATTGTTAAGTTGCGTCGGGTAGATGCTGATAGCGCACTCCAACGGGTCAAATTGGGAGTTGCTAACCAATTGATGGATCGCGTGGTGCAAGCCATCGGCACGATGCAGGAGTTTGAACGAACAAGGCTGCAAGACCGTGAGCAGAGCGCGCGACAAGCCGCAAGACAGGCACAAAACATAATTCTGATTGGCAGCGCCCTCGCTCTCCTGATTGCGGGACTAGCTGGATGGGTTATCCAGCGCGACCTCACGAGACGTGAACAAACCGAGCGAGCGCTTCGGGAAAATGAGGAGAAGTTTCGTGCTTTCGTCGAAACGACCGGTGAATGGATTTGGTCTGCTGATCGAGAGGGGCGACGAACCTATTCCAATCCGGCTGTTACTTCGATCCTTGGTTACACCCCGCAGGAATTGTTGGGCCATCACGTGCTGGAATTGGTTCATCCTGAAGACAAAACGGATGCCGGGGAGCGCTTCTCAACCTTTGCGACTGGAAAAAAGGGTTGGACAGGAATGACTCTCAAATTTCGCCACCTAAACGGCAGCTATCGCTGGTTGGAAAGTAATGCTGTGCCTATCGTCAGCGAAGAGGGTGACTTCCAGGGGTTTCGTGGCGCTGACCGCGATGTAAGCGAACGACGCAAAGCAGAGGAAACCGCGGAGTTGCGGGCTCGCGATTTGGCACGATCGAACGCTGAACTGGAACAATTCGCCTATGTGGCTTCCCACGATTTGCAGGAACCGCTCCGAATGGTTGTTAATTACTGCAAACTGTTGGAGCGGCGCTACTCGGGCAAGCTGGATAAGGATGCCGACGATTTCATTCACTTTGCGGTCGATGGCGCAGTCAGAATGCAACGTCTCATTGAAGATCTGCT
Organism: Verrucomicrobiota bacterium; assembly: GCA_013820875.1. GTDB lineage: Bacteria > Verrucomicrobiota > Verrucomicrobiia > Limisphaerales > JACDHS01 > JACDHS01. The sequence continues at coordinate 87,767 of JACDHS010000003.1, forward strand.
GGCGTATTCACGAGTCGGAACGAAGGGAGCCAAATTTGTTCCGACGGATTGCAACAAGGTTGTCGAACAAGCCATGGCCAACTTAAAGATGGCGATAATGGAGAAGAGCGCCGAAGTTACTTATGAAAAGCTCCCCACGGTGATGGGAGATTTCCAGCAGCTAACGCAGCTCTTTCAAAATTTAATTGGTAATTCGCTGAAATTCCAAACGCCGGGACAGGTGCCTCGCGTTCAAATATCGGCGGAGGGAAAGGATGGGGAATGGCTGTTTACTGTTAAAGACAATGGCATTGGAATGGACCCGGAGTTTTTCGAAAAAATCTTCGTTATTTTCCAGCGGTTACATACCAAAGCAGAATATTCCGGCACTGGCATCGGCCTGGCGATCTGCAGGAAAATCGTTGAGCGACATGGGGGACGGATTTGGGTGGATTCACAAGAAGGCCAGGGAACGACATTTCAATTCACATTAATTTCAAAAAAGGAGCGAAGACATGAATGACATGCAATCTGCTACACCAATAGATATTCTGCTCGTGGAAGATAATCCGGGCGACGTGCGGTTGACCCAGGAAGCTTTGCACGAAGCAAAAGTTTTCCATCGGCTGACGGTTGCCAAAGACGGAGTGGAGGCGTTGGCCATTCTGCGTCGGGAGGAGCCATATAGTAATACGGCGCGTCCTGATGTAATTTTTCTTGATCTAAACCTGCCCCGGAAGAGTGGAATGGAAGTGCTTGCGGAGATCAAAGCAGACGAGAAATTCAGGTCCATCCCCGTCGTGGTTGTCACAAGTTCCCAGGCAGAGAAGGACATCGTGAAGAGCTATCATCTGCACGCGAATTGTTATGTAACCAAACCGATCGACCTGGATCAATTTATCGAATTTGTGAAATCCATTGAGAACTTTTGGTTCACGGTCGTGAAGTTGCCGCCAAAATGATGCTTAAGCTGAATCAGAACAAAGCCATCAAGGTACTGCTGGTGGAGGACAATCCCGGCGACGCTCGCCTTGTGGAAACTTATCTGTCTGGTGATGTCGAAAGTAGGTTTGAAATTACCCATGTAGAACGACTCAGTGCAGCTATCGAGAAATTAGCCACTAAGCGGTATGACATTGCGTTGTTGGATTTGTCTTTGCCGGATAGCCCGAGAGGAGAAACGTTTGATCGAATTCACGCAGTTAAACCTGAATTGCCGATCATTATTTTCACCGGATTAAACGACCCGCTTACCGGAACCGAATTGATCAAAAAAGGTGCACAGGATTATCTCCCCAAAAACCAGCTTAACGATGTGCTGGTTGGCCGCTCGATCCGTTATGCCATCGAACGCAAAAAGCTTCAGCAAAATGTTGCGGAACGATCCGCCAGGCTCGAGGAATCGGTTTCTGATTTGGAATCCTTCTCCTACACGGTCGCACATGACTTACGAGCACCCATTCGGGCCATGCAAGGCTTTGCCCAGGCTTTGGAGGAGGAGTATTGCGGGAATCTTGACGAAACCGGTATCGGCTATCTCAGACGCATTCGAGCGTCTGCTCAACGGATGGACAATCTCATTCAGGATGTGTTGCTCTACAGCCGGGTAGCGCGGGCGGAGAAAAAATTTGAAACGGTAGACCTCGAAAAGGTGCTGGAGGATGTGATGAGGGATTACCCAGCACTCAGTCTCCCTCACGCCAGAATCACCATTCAGCGTCCCCTGCACAAAGTGATAGGCAGCTATAGCCTCGTGGTGCAGTGCGTCTCGAACCTGCTGAATAACGCGGTGAAGTTCGTCGATACGAACAGGATCGCCGAGGTGCGTCTTTGGACGGAGAAAGAGGATTCGAGGGTTCGTCTGTTGGTTCAGGACAATGGTATTGGTATTCCTGAGAATCTGGTGGAGAAAATTTTTGACCCATTTCAACGCGCCCATCCGCACTCGGGTTATCCAGGGTCCGGAATCGGCCTCTCAATCGTTTCGAAAGCCGTTGAAAAAATGGGTGGAGAAATCTCTGTAAAATCCGAAGTTTGGAAAGGAACTGTTTTTATTATCGAGCTTCCATCGCCGCCGGAGGAGAGCTAAATGAATGAAAATAATGCCAGTATCGAGCAGCACTTTACCATTCTCCTTGTTGAGGATGAGGAGAATGATGCTTTGCTCCTAAAGAGAGCACTAAAGAAAAATCATGTGTTTGGTCCCGTGCAATGGATGAGGGATGGGATGGAAGCGCAGGAGTACCTGCAGGGGGAGGGGATCTATGCGGATCGCAAAAAATATCCTTTTCCAGACGTGGTCATTCTCGATTTGAAGATGCCCAGGATGACCGGGCTCGAGTTGCTGTCGTGGATTAAAGAGCATCCTTACGTGCGCGTCATTCCTACTATCGTTTTGAGTTCTTCGCAGCTCAACGCAGATGTTGAGAAGGCCTACAGCCTGGGAGCCAACACTTACATGGTGAAACCTTCCGATTTTGATACTTTGGCAAACATGATAAAAGCCTTCCACGACTACTGGTCCATCAGCATAAAACCGGAGGTTAAAAAACGGGCGGATTGAAAAGAGCACCGAACCTGATGGGGCGCCATACTTTCCATTTCCTTTGCGAGGGATGAAGGTTTGCGCGATTTTATGCGGGTCAACATGAACACGGGCACTTTCAACGGGCCACCTTCACCGGAAGATTTTCAGAAGCAACTCCAGGACTTCATGAAACAGAATTTCCAAACAACCCGGTGTTCTTCACCAAACCTGAAAAGGGGTCAGTCCAGAAATGAACTCGACACGCCAACCATTACAGGAAACGTGCCAGCGAAAAGCGGTTTGGCGCTTGGGCAGCTTCTCGATTACGAACCCTTCACAAAGGGCTCATCTACGTCGTAAACGGTAATAGGACGACCTCCTATTGTGAGGGCAGTTGGTGGGCGATGAAGGACTCAAGTTTTACTTTTCACCAAAAGCGGCGGGGCCTGTCTGCGGCACGCCGTAATAAATTGCTGGATACGTTTGACCGGAGCGGATTGTCCGCTGCCGCTTTCGCCCGCCAGCACGATATCAACTACACCACTTTCTGTGGTTGGCGACAGCGGCGGGAGAAAGTCCGATCTGTGCCTGCATTCGTGGAAGTCGAGATGCCCGCTGCAACTGCTCCGGTGGAGTTGGTGCTTGAACTGGGTTCCATGTTTGGAGCGGGGAAAGCATGTCCTACTTTGGGGACGGTGCGGCGTTGGCGAGTTGGGTGGGAGTGTTGGCGATCATTGTTTCGATTTCGCGACATTTCCGGGCTGTCATGGAATTAATGCGGCGGATGTCATACCTGGATTGTTCCCAGAATCTGGTAAGGCCGATATTGTAGGCGGCGTACAGTTCTGAAGCGGAAGGTTCCCGCTGAAGCTTTTTAAGCAGTCCGGTTCGCAGGATCGAGAGATAATTCGAGGCATACTCGCGGGCTATATCCGAACGAAACACGTCGGTTCGATAATTATACAATGTCAAATTCCGCGCTTTTCGCCATTGGCTCACATCGGTCCAGGCGGCCCGTCCCATTTGGAAATCGCCAAGGGATCTGCCACGATCACCGTAAACAAATTTACCTCCACTGGATTCCACCTGCCGGATCGCATCGAGCAACTTATCGCTCGGCTTCCATTCTTGTCCGTGACTGAGACTACTGACCAAGAATAAAAGCGCGACGGCAAGGATCGTTTTCATAGCATCATGACTCCAGCTCGGGGTGAAAAAATTTCGTGTGACCAACGCATGGTTTGAAAGTGTGTTTCCGGAGAGGCCACCGCGACAGCGGCCATGTAACCTGGGGCCGGTCTAAGTTCGTGGACGGTCAGGTCTTTACACGGGGAGGTGTTGCCTCCGAATCCAACACCACTGCATTTGAGCAATGCTTCTTTGCAGGTCCAGATTTTAAAAAAAACATCACGCTTCTCTGCCCCGGCATTGGCCAGTTCCGCAACTTCTTCGCGTGAAAAAAATCGTTCAGCAATAACGTCCGCCTCGGGAACCGACCTGACTTGCTCCACATCCACCCCGATCTCGTCCGCGAACGAAAACGCGAGCAGGACGAGTTCACCGGTGTGTGAAACGTTGAAACGGATGGAGCCGCCGATAGGATTGAACAAAATCGGTTTGCCGTGCTCACCATAAACGAAGCTCAGTTCCGAGGGATGCTCGTCGAGATAATACCCCAGAAGCTTGCGCAACAGTCCGCGGCCGAGGACGAATTGCTGGCGCGATTGCGAGGTGCGAAATCGCGCGGCTTTGACTTGTTCATCCAGTGAGAGAAACGATTTTAGTTCAAAATAAACGGAGAGCGGTTGATCAATGGAGGTTGCCCAGATGTGCGACTCGCCTGGTTTCAGCGGGGTGAAATCGGCGGGCGCCGTCCAGTTAAGATCGAAGAGGGATTCCATGGGACTTAAGCAGCTACACCAACGACTTTGTTGAGGGTTCGTAACGAATGCAGGTCCGGTGCGGCCTTCCCCAGGCTGTGGCGCAGGTCTCTGGCAAGGTATTCGACGTGCGGTGTTTCGAGAATATTTTCGTGGGTGGACGGAACCATGCGGACATCCACGCCGCCGGAGCAAAGCTTCTCCCAGGTTCTTTCGGGATCGAATTCCAACAAGCGCGGGTGCGTGGTTCGGAATAGATTGATGCGCCCGGGAAAAACCTGCGGCCGGTATTTGTCGAGAGCCATCCAGTGAACTTCCGCGTAATGTTTGTAATGTTCCGGATAATTTGTGAAATCGATGATTTCATTAATCTGATCACGGACCCGGCTCATATCTGCTTCCGGCGAGTTCGCTCGCGTTTCCTCGTGATTGAAACGTTTGGTGATTTTCTGCACGCCAGCGATGCACTTGCGCATCAGGCGGGCTGTCAATGCACTCGCGCCGGTTTCCAGTTGCACGGAAATCCATTTCGGCAGCGTCTTGCAAAAGTGCGTCAGCATGGCAAAGCTCCATTTGGAATCGCGAGAGACATTCGGGGGCAAGCTTTCTATCAAGGCCAGCAAACCAACTCTTTCTCCGCTGTCCGCAAGTTGACGCGCCATTTCGAAAGCGATGACCCCGCCGAAGCAGTAACCACCGATGTGATAGGGTCCAACTGGCTGAATTGTCTTGAGCTCCGAAACGTAATGTGCGGCCATCTTTTCGATGCTGGTAAACGGTTCGGGGGGCGTCACCAGTCCATAGGAGGGCTGGTCTGGCCCGAGCAATTCCGCGAGCTTGCGATAGACAAATAAACCACCTCCGCCACCTCCGCCAAGTGTATGCAGCCAGAACATCGGCGGACGCGAACCGAGTGGTTGGATTTCGACCAGGGAAGCGCCCGGGGCCGACCAGGATTGATGCAGCATCACTTTCGCGAGACCTGCAATGGTGGGAGCCTGGAACAAAGTCGAGAGGGGCAACTTTTGTCCCATCCTCTTTTCAATCTGCGTAAAGAGACGCACCGCGAGAAGGGAATGGCCGCCCAGTTCAAAAAAGTTGTCGTAAATTCCGACCGGCTTAACACCAAGGATATTTTCCCATATCTTCGCCAACTGATTTTCCAGGTTGTTGCGCGGAATATCGCTTTCGATAGCTTTCGGTTTTTCTTCCAGCGGTTCTGGCAAAGCGCGCCGATTCACTTTGCCATTCGGCGTCAGGGGTAGGGCACTCAGGAAAACAAATGCCGCCGGCACCATGAACTCCGGGACTTTCTGCTTCAGGAAACTGCGCAGTTCTTCAGTTGGAAAAGAAGTCTTGTGCGCAACAACATAAGCCACCAGTCGTTTGCCCGATTTTCCCTCGCGCACCATCACCACTGCATCGCGAATCTCCTCATGCTGTTTGAGGGCGATTTCAATTTCCTCCAGTTCGATTCTAAACCCGCGAAGCTTCACCTGGTTATCAATGCGACCGATAAATTCGATGCTGCCGTCCGGCAGATAGCGGACGAGATCTCCTGTCTTGTAGAGTCGTTCGTGTTGGTTGAATGGGTGCTCCACGAATTTTGTCGCGGTCAGTTCCGGGCGGTTGTGGTAGCCGCGCGCCAATGCGTCGCCGCCTATGTAGAGTTCACCCGGAATCCCAATCGGCACAGGTTGCATGCTCTTATCGAGCACAAACAAGGTCGTGTTCGAAAGGGGTCGCCCGATGGGAATGGTGGTTGCGCCGTCCGGCACATCCCTGATTTCAAACCAGGAGGCAAACGTGGTGGTTTCAGTCGGGCCATAAACATGGAGCAACCGTTGTGGCGGGCCGTGTTGCAGCACCTGCTTTACGCATTGCGGATCACACGCTTCGCCACCGAACAGAACATGTTTCACGGTGCAGAACGCATCCGGAATATCGATTGCGATCTGGTTGAACAACGCAGTGGTCAGGAAAATGGCGGTGATGTTGTTCTGGCGCAGTTGCCTTGCCAGTTCAGAAGGAGAGAGCAATACGTTTTGCGGAATACCGACTAATTTTCCGCCAAACAACAGCGCACCCCAAACTTCGAATGTCGCGGCATCAAAGGAGCTGTTCGACGCCTGGGCGATGCAATCACCCGGCCGGAGCTGAATATAGTTCGTATTGAACAGCAGCCTGGTGACAGCCCGATGCGGGACGGCAACACCTTTCGGTTTTCCAGTGGAGCCTGAGGTGTAAATAACGTAGGCAAGATTTTCAGAAGAGACCGTGACGCCCGCCGGCGTGGAGGCGCTTTGACGGGAAATCGTATTCCAATCAGAGTCGAGACAAACTTTGCGCGCCTTCGCCGGCAATCTGCCCGCCAGCTTTTTCTGAGTGAGCAGCACCGGCATCTGCGTGTCTTCCAGCATGAACTGCAAACGTTCTTCCGGGTAGCCGGGATCCAGTGGAACATAAGCTCCGCCCGCTTTCAGAATACCGAGCCAGCCGATCAGCATTTCAATGGAACGCTCGAGACAGATACCAACCAGCACATCTGGACCTACGCCGAATTGCTTTAGATAATTGGCCAACTGATTGGAACGCTCATCCAACTCGCGATAGGTCACGCTTTCACTGCCGTAAACGATCGCAATTTGTTCCGGCCGTTCCGCTGCTTGTTTCCCGAACAGTTCGTGGACGGGAGTCTCTTTGGGAAACGCGGCGCTTGTCTTATTCCACTCGACCAGCACTCGTTCCAGCTCAGCCCGGTCCAGCAATTGCAGCCTGAAAATTTCTTTTGATGGGTTGGCAACGATTGAGCCGAGTAACGTTTCCAAATGAACCAGGAGCCGTGAAGCCGTCACTGTTTCGAAGATGCTGGTATTGAATTCCAACAAGGCGCTGAATCCCTCCGGAGTATCCTGGATCGCAAGTGTCAGGTCGAACTTCGCTGTTTGGGTTTCAATCTCTTCCCCAGTCAATTCCAGCCCGGGAATGGGACAATTCTCACCCTGGTTTTGGACCGCGAACATCACGTTGAAAACGGGATTTTGCGACGCATTCCGCTCGGGATGTATCTCCTCCACCAGCTTTTCGAATGGCATGTCCTGGTTCGAAAAAGCGTCGAGGGTCATTTCCCGCACCTCGCTGAGGTAGTCACGGAAAGAGAGCAAACCTGAAATCTTGCTGCGCAGGGCCAACGTGTTGACAAAAAAACCGATCACCTCTTCTGTTTCGACTCGGTTTCGTCCGGCTATCGGTGTTCCAATAATGATGTCTTCCTGTCCTGAGTAGCGATGGAGCAGCGTTTTGAACACGGCGAGCAGGAAGATGAACGGCGTCACATTTTCTTTGCGACAGCGTGTTTTGACCATCTCTGAAAGTTCTTTTGAAAATGTCCGTTTAACTCTTGCACCGCTAAATGTATGAATCGCAGGGCGGGGGTGGTCCATTGGCAACTCCAGCAGGGAAAGGTCGCCGCCGAGTTGCTTTTTCCAGTAGGCAAGCTGCTGTTTCAGAACACCACTTTCAATCGACTCGCGTTGCCAGAGAGCGAAATCGGCATATTGGACGGCGGGTTCGGGCAACGTGACAGGCTCCCCTTTTGAAAACCCGGGATAAAGGATCGCAAGCTCTTTGGAGAAAATTGCCATAGACCATTCGTCACAGGCAATATGATGAATATTCAGGAACAGCACGTGCTCATTCTTGGCGAGGCGGAAAAGTGCCGCGCATACCATTAGATCTTTGCTCAGGTCGAATGACCGACCGGCGCGTTCCGTAAGTTGCCGTTGCAATTCGGTCACCCGCTCCTCTGCTGCACAGGCGCTCAAATCCTCCACTGGCATGTCCAGTGCGAATGAAGCGTTGATCTGCTGTACGGGTGCTCCATTCACGAGGTGATAGGTCGTCCGCAGAATTTCATGACGCTCGATGATCGTTTCCAGGCTTTGCTTGAGAGCCGTAAAATCCAGCGATCCGCGAATCCGGATGGCCAGCGGAACGTTGTAAAGTGGATTGCATGGATGAAGCTGGTCCAGAAACCAGAGCCGTTCCTGTGCGAATGACAGCGGGATGTGCAGTATTTCGTTTTCCAATAAAGCGTTTTCCAGACTCGATCCGGCATGGCTTCCTTCGGTACTAAAATCCTGAAGTTGAAAACTCATAGTTTCTTCTCGGAAATGGATTGGTTGGTTTCCTCGCGCAAGCGTCTATTGCGTCGGACCATCGGACGGTTTTGCGCAGGTTCGTTTTGGTTTTGTACAACCAGTTTGGCCAGACCGGAAACAGTCGGGCCTTCAAATAAAGCACGGAGCGGAAGGTTTGAGGCAAACGCACTGTTTACCCGGGAAATGACACGCGTTGCGAGAAGGGAATGGCCGCCGAGTTCAAAGAAGTTTTCCTCGCTGCCAGGCGGACTGATGCCGAGCACTTCAGCCCAGATCTGCGCGATTTTCACCTCCACAACATTGGCTGGATCCACACTTTTATCCTGCTTGATCTGAACAGCCGTCGGGTCGGGTAATTTTCGGCGATCCACTTTGCCGTTGGCGTTCAGCGGAAACGCATCCAGTGCGACAAAGGCGGACGGAACCATGTAGGCAGGCAATTCTCGCCCAAGGAACTCCCGGAGGTCGGCAGGATTTTTGGACGCATCCGGTTTGAAAATCACATAAGCAACGAGTTGTCGCGTTCCGGAGCTGTCTTCCCGCACCGACATGATGCATTGCTGAACTGACGGGTGCGTGGCGAGCGCCGACTCCACTTCGCTCAACTCGATTCTGAACCCGCGAACCTTCACCTGCGTATCAAGCCTTCCGAGAAATTCAACATTCCCATCCGGCAACCACCGGGCGCGATCCCCGGTGCGATAAAGCCTGGCACCTGGTTCTGCACTGAAAGGATTCAGCACAAATTTTTGGGACGTGAGATCAGGCGCATTTAGATATTCACGCGCCAATCCATCTCCGCCGATGAATAATTCACCGGCCATTCCGATCGGCGCGGGTTGAAAATGTTCGCTCAGGATATAAACCTGGGTGTTACTGATCGGCGCGCCAATGGGAACTGAACGTGCGTCTCCCAGGTTTTTCGGGACGCGATAGCAACAGGTAAACGTCGTGCTTTCAGTCGGACCATATCCATTGATCAGTTCTGTGCCGGGAAGTTCATGCAACGCTTTCACAACGTGCGGGGCAGAAAGAACATCTCCGCCGGCAAGCAGGTAGCGCACCCCCTTCAAGTCGGATATTCGGTGGTCCACCATTTCGTGAAATAAACCCGCCGTGAGCCAGAGAGTCGTAACCGCGTTCTCGCGAATGATTTGTCCGAGTTGTTCAATAGAATCGAAGTGTGGCGGAAAAATGACGAGCTTCCCTCCATTCAACAAAGGTCCCCACAGTTCCAGGGTGGAGGCATCGAACGAAATGGTGGCGAACTGCAGGAATACATCGTCCGGGCTGAACCGAAGATAGTTAGTCTCTTTGACCAATCGCACCACGCCGCGGTGCGGAATGAGAACCCCTTTGGGTTTGCCGGTTGAGCCAGAGGTATAAATAACGTAGGCGAGATTATCGGCCGTGATTGCGCTGGGCGGGTTGCCATCTTCTTCACCCAGGAACAGCTTAGGTTCATCGACACAAACGATATGAGACCCGGGACTCGCGAGTTCCCGGAATTTATTTGTTGTCACGAACACCGGCGATTGAGTGTCCTGGAACATGTAGGCCAACCGTTCACGCGACGAATTGGGATCGATCGTCACATAAGCGCCTCCCGCTTTTAAAATCCCCAGAATTCCCACGATCATTTCCAAGGATCGTTCAACACAAAAACCAACCATTGTATCCGGACCAACGCCCAGTTTCTGTAAATGCCGGGAGAGTCGGTTCGCTCGACGATTTAACTCACTGTAGGTAAGCCTTTGATTTTCGAAAATGATTGCGATGGCATCTGGATTGTTCGCCACCTGCTCTTCGAATAATTGAGGAATCGTCGCATCGCGCGGGTAACTGGTCCTGGTGTTGTTCCAGGTTTTGGTCACCGTTTCCAACTCCGCTGCAGGCATAATCCGCATGAGCGAAACCTTCTGATTGGGATTGGCGAGGATCGACTGCAGCAGTGTTTCAAAATGGACAACGATCCGTTCAATGGTCGTTTCATCGAACAGTTCCGTGCTGTATTCAATATCGCCAACGAGACCCGCAGCGGCCTCAGTAAGGGTCATGGTAATTTCAAATTTGGAAGTGCCGAGTTCGATTTCGAGCGGCTCAATCATTACTCCGGATAATTGCAAGGCAGGAGCCATGTCCGGCGCAAACTGGAACACCGTCTGGAAGAGCGGATTGCGCGCTCCTTTGCGGGGGATTTTCAAATCATCAATCAACTTTTCGATGGGAACTTCCTGGTGAGTAAGCGCGCCAAACACAGATCGTTTTACCCGGTCAACCACTTCAACGAATGTTGGATCACCTTCGAAATTGGTGCGAATTGGCAGAGTATTAATGAGCAGACCAATCATCGCCTCCGCTTCAACTTCCATCCTGCCGCTCATCGGTGATCCAACCACAACATCCCGCTGATTGGAATACCGGTGCAACAGCGTTTGAAAAGTTGCCATCAACGTTACAAAAAGGGTCACATTATGTTTCCGGCTGAATTCTCGTACGCCCGTCAGGATCCAGAGCGGGATCTCGATTCTTCTGCGCCGCCCTTCGAACGACAGGTTTGTCGGACGAGGACGGTCCGACGGCAGGTCGTTCATCGGGAGTTCACCCGCCAATTGCTCTTTCCAGTAGGCCAATTGCTCCTGGTAAAGTACCCCTTCAGTGCGTTGCCGTTGACAAACTGCATACTCCTGGAACTGCCGTTTAAGAGGCGGCAGCAATGGTGTCCCGCCACTATTGAACGCGTCATACGCCAGCGTTAATTCTCTATAAAAAACCTGGAAGGACCAGAGATCAGAAACGATGTGATGCTTTGTCAGCATCAGAATGTGCTCATCTGCATCGAGCTTGATCAGGCTGGCGCGCAGCAAGGGTGCCAGGCTTAAATTAAACGGCCGTATCGATTCTTCATCAATATGGCGTCGTGCTTCTTTCTTGCGCTCATTGCCGGAAAGATGATGCAGGTCTGTGATCGACAAACTGATACTCACTTCGTCAGCGACGGCCTGCATCGGTTTGCCTTCCACGGAAGCAAAGCTGGAACGGAGTGAATCGTGCCGGCTTAAAATCCATTCAATGCTCTTCTGCAATACTGGAATATTAAGAGCGCCTTTTAGTCGAAGGACATGTGGAATGTTGTAGATCGAACTGTTCGGCGCGAACTGATCAATGAACCAGAGACTTTCCTGGGCAAAAGAAAGGAGCTTCGGGCCGCGATCGGCATTGCCGGGTATAACGGCAATCGAGATGCCGGTTTTTCTCAATAACTTCGTTTCAAGCAAAGCTCGTTGCTCTATTGAAATGTTTGGGAATGGTCTGGTTGTTCCCGGATTTTCAGCAGGAGCTGAGGACAGTTGGTTTAATGTATTCTGCTGCTCTTGCATTCTAGGTCTCCAAAAAAACTTACTGTATTGAACCGGCTGTTCGAGGGATTGCCCATCGGGGCAGGGAACTCTCAGGGAGTGGTAGCAATGCGGATTACGGACTAGGCGATTATCTGATCGTGAATGGTTTTGTGCAGATTGCCATCAGGCAGCCCCCCGGTAACAGGGCGGACAGAAGGCTGTGCGGCTGCAGCATGAAATTCATCAGATGTGGTCTGGTCGGCGGCCATCAGGTGTTCGAAAACGCGTTCAGCCAATCCGGCGATGGTCGGGGCTTCGAATATATGTTTGAGCGGCATTTCGATTTGGAATTGTGCCCTGACCCGGGCCATCACTTGAATGCCCACCAGTGAGTGTCCGCCCAGTTCGAAGAAATCCTGATTCACGCTGATTCTCTCCCGCTGAAGCAACTCTGTCCAAATGCCTGAAATCTGTTCCTCAATCGGAGTGCGCGGTCCGATATAAACTTCTGAGGCTTGTTCTACTTTTGGTGCTGGCAGGGCAGGGCGATCCACTTTGCCGTTGGGCATCAGGGGCAAGGCATCCAGGCAGACAAATGCTCCCGGCACCATGTATTCGGGAAGGCGCACTTTCAAAAACTGCCGCAGATCCTGAGTGTCCAGGTTTTCGGATGAAACCAGATAGGCAACGAGAACCTTTTCAAGGCTGTTCGCTGGTTCATAGGCATTGACGACGCTGTTGCGAATCCCGGGATACTCGCGAAGAACAGCTTCAATTTCTTCGAGCTCAATCCGAAACCCGCGGATCTTCACCTGGTGATCCATGCGCCCGAGGAATTCAATATTTCCGTCATCCAAATAACGGGCGAGATCGCCGGTTCGATAAAGCAAACCCGATGCCTTGTTCAGAGGGGCGGGAACAAACCTGGTAGCTGTCACCTCTGGCCGGTTCAAGTAACCAGATGAAACACCCGGGCCACCGATGAAAATCTCCCCTGTCTCACCCGTCTTCACCGGGTTCATCTGTTCGTCCAGCAGATAAACCTCAGCACCTGGAATCGCCTGGCCAATAGTGACTTTATTTCCTGGCAGCAACCGTGCCACGGTGCTCCAGACGGTGGCTTCGGTAGGCCCGTATTCATTAAAAAGCCGGGCATGCGGCAGAACCTTTGCGTGATGCTCGATCAATTCGTTGGAACAGGCTTCCCCTGCTACAATCACTTCACGAAGGCTGCCCATTTTGTCCGCGTGCGATTCGTGCAGCATAAGGTTGTAGAGCGAAGGCAATCCCAGAAAATGAGTGACTCGATTCTGCTCAATCGCGCGAATCAATTCAACGGGATCGCGATGCAGTTCATCTTCGGGCAGCACCAGGTTGCCCCCGCTGCAGAGCGTCCAGAATATCCCGGCCACCGAGCTATCGAACGAGAAAGATGAAATCATCAGGTAAGCGCGGACTGGTTCCTCGTAGTAGCTGAAACGGGCTTTGTTCGAGAAGATCAAATTGCCATGGGTGATCGGAACTCCCTTCGGCCTGCCAGTAGATCCTGAAGTGAAGATGGCATAGGCAATATCTCCAGGTCCAACCTCCGCAACCAGGTTGAGATCGGATTCACGGCTGATGCTCGACCAATCAGAATCCATGCAAACTATTTTGGAAACATCGCTCGGCAGACCGGGTTCCGTCCTGCTATTGGCAAGCAGCACCGGCGCCTGGATTTCGGCCAGCATTTGTTCAATGCGTTCCCCGGGGTAGGCAGGATCCAGGGGCACATAGGCTCCGCCCGTTTTCAGAACTCCCAGGATCGCAACGAGCATTTCAACTGAACGGGGCAGGGAGATGCCGACAAACTCACCCTTGCGAACACCGTTTGTTTTCAGGTAACGAGCCAATTGATTGGCGCGCTTATTCAATTCTCCATAGCTGATGGATTCTTTACCACAGGTGACAGCAATCGCATCGGGTCGCGCGGCGACCTGAAGCTCTATCCATGAGTGAATGGTTTGAATTTCTTCGGGTTCAGCAGTTGTGACTGGCAGAGGGGTCCCTGTAATAAGCGTCTCGCGCAGTCTGGTTTCGGGGTTATTCACCACATGATTGAGTAGGTTTTCGTAAGCGGTCGTTAGGTTGTTTATGGTGACGGGATCGAGCAGTTCTGATTTATATTCAAAGAAGCAATCAATCTCCTCGCCGCGTTCGACAATGAAGAGAGACAAATCGAATTGCGCTTCAGGTGGCGCAACATGGATCGGTGTCGCTACGAGGTTATGCACCTGGAAATCGGGCATCGCATCCATGAACGAGAACCACGCCTGGAAAAAGGGGGTTCCCTCTGCAACGCGCCTGGAGTGCAGTGTCTCCACTAATTGTTCGAACGGCACATCCGAATTGCCGAATGCGTCCAGGGAAATTTTGCGGACATTTTCGACCAGCCCCCTAAAGCTTTGTTCTGGAGAAACCTGCGTTCGCAGCACAACGGTGTTCACGAAAAAGCCAATCAGCTTTTCTATCTCCACCCGGTTGCGCCCTGAAACAGCCGTTCCCACCGAAATGTCATCGGTGGAATTATTCGAACGCAGCAGCACTTTGTAGGCGGCCAGCAACGTCATGAACAAGGTCGCATTTTCTTTGCGATTGAATGCTTTGATCTTGTCGCAAAGTTCCCGTTGGAGAATGAGGCGTTTAGTAGTCGCTTTCGGGGACACCGTTTTGGCAGGGATCCAGTCAAGCCGCGGCACGTTGCCGGATAGTTGTTGTTTCCAGTAGTTCAGTTGCTCGTGATGCCCAGGGATAGCGTGTGCTCGTTGCCATGCCGTATAGTCGCGGTACTGCACAGGCAAAGGTTCCGCTGCCGCTGCCGTATCGCCAGCGAACCGTTCGTATTGCGCAGCCAGTTCCGCAAACAGAACTCCTATGGACCAACCATCTACAATGATCTGGTGAAAACAAATCGCGAGCAGATGCCGGCTATCGCTCACCTCGAAGAGTTTCGCTCGAACCAGCGGAAGCTTCGTCAGATCGAATGGTTCGTTCAAATCGGCGTGGGCCAGGTCCAATGCGGCCTGCGCCGGATTCCCCGCGGATTTTAAATCGATGCGTGGAACATGGAGCGGCAGCTTTTCCGTGACGATCTGCACGGGAAGAGTGTCCTTAAAAGAAAAGGTCGTCCTCAGGATATCGTGGCGATGCACGATTTCATTCAGAGCTTTCTCCAATGCCGCGGAATCCAATGGACCCTTCAACCAAAGCGCTCGTGCCACGTTAAACCGGCAGGTTCCCGGCTCCATCTGTTCGGCAATCCAGATTCGCTGTTGGGCAACTGACACTGGGACAGCTTCTGTTCCGGAAACCGGTTCAATCGCGCGCCCGGCCGATTTCTCCCGTGTCGAAACATACTCTGCCACTTTCTGCAGAGTCATATCCTCGTTAAATAGCAACGCAAGCGGCAGCTCGACATTCAGTTGTTCCCGCACGCGGCTGATGACGCGATTGGCGGCGAGCGATGCTCCACCCACTGCGAAAAAGCTTTCATTTCTCCCAATGTCATCAACACCCAAAACTTCGGACCAGATGGAGGCAATCTTCTTTTCCGCCTCTGTTTCAGGGGCATGCTGTTTGCGATGTTCAGTCGATGACTTTTCCACCTGCTGAACAATCTCCGAAAACTCACCCGCATCAAAACGCGCCTTCAGTTTCGCTCGCTGGATTTTGCCGATCTCCGTTTTCGGAATCTCCCACTTTTCCAGCGGCACCAAGTATTCTGGTTTGATTCCGTTCTGTTGGGCAACACGCCCCCGGATCTGGAGAAACAGTTCAGCACAGTTGGATTTTCCCTGCTCGGTGCAGCTAAAGAAGATCGCCAGTTTTTCCGGCTGGTTCTGAGCGTCCCGAACTGCGCAAGCTCCCACAAACGAAACTTCCACACCCGGAATTTGCTCCACCACAGATTCGATTTCGTGGCTGTAATAATTCACTCCGTTGATGATGATGACATCCTTCTCCCGGCCCGTGATGGTCAATCGTGCATCGCGCAAATACCCGAGGTCACCCGTCTTGAACCATCCATCCACCGTGAACGCTTCATGATTTGCGCCGGGATTATTGTAATAGCCTGACATCAACGTCAGCCCCTTGAACTGGAGTCGGCCAATCTCCCCTTCTTGCACCGCCTCATCGTGCTCGTTGACGATGCGCAACCACGTCCCCGGGATGGGCAGGCCAACTTCCGTAAATTGATCCTCGTCGCTGGTCGTGTTTAAACCAAAGCGATCACCGTAAGTAACCCCGGATGAAATTTCAGACATCCCCCACGCCGGGAACATTGTGTCCGGACGCAGACCGTGCGCGCAAAGGAGTTGGACGAAACGCCGCGCTGTGCGTGGCACCACTGCTTCTCCGCCATTCAGGAAATAACGAATGCACGACAGCTCCCATTGATGTTGTGACATCTCGTCGGCCCGCTCATTGACCAGGCCGAAGGCGAAGTTGGGAGCGAAGGTAACGTTCACACGGAAACGATGGATCAGATCAATCCAGCGCAATGGACTTTGTAAAATAAAGGTCGGCGCGACATGAATCTGGGTGCATCCTGTGAAAACATCCCGCAGATGAAAATAGATCAGGCTCGCCACGTGATCGAGCGGCATCCAGGACAATGAAATATCTTCCGGAGAGAATCTGTTCATCTGCATGGATCCCGCCGAACGCGAAATCAGGTTCCGATGATTGAGCATGACACCTTTGGGAACACCGGTGCTGCCCGAGGTCAACATCATCAACGCCAGGTCTTCAGGTTCCGCAGGATGAATGGCTTCGTCCGGTTCATTCGCCCGAAGTTGGTCCGCGGCGGCGCTGCGGAATTCCTTGAGGGCAGGAAACCGCTCTAGCGAACGAAGGTTTTCAAGGCGTCGTTCCGATGTCAGGACGAGCGGTTTACCGAGGAGTTCCCATGCGTTGCGCACCTTGAGGACGGAAGCGTTGTCCTGCTGGTAATCAGCAGGCACGGAGACTGGCACCGGGAGAAAGCCGCCGAGAATTGCACCCCAGAATGCTGGCAGAAAATCCCGGCTCAACTCACATTGAAAAATGATGGCATCCCCAGGACGCAACCCAAGTTTTCGAAATCCGGCGAGCACGCACTTCGCTTCACGCAATAACTCTGGGTAGCTCTGCGCGGTTTCCGCACCGTCCGGGCCGATGTGAATTATTTTTTGAGTTACGCCATTGGCGGCTGCGAGCAGCAATGTCTCCGAAAGAACAGAAGGCAATTGTTCGAATCCGACAATGTCTCCGCCGTAACTGATAGCGCGTTTGGTGGAAGCCTGCTGGATACCGAACTTTCTGGTTGTCTTGATTACGTTCATTTCTCCTCCTTCAACGGGATTTAAAAACGGTCGCCGCGCTCCGAAGCACCGACCGCTGGGATATCCAAACAGATGTCCGCCTGACAGGGAATCAGGCTGATACCCGTTTCATGGGTCAGCCTGAATTGATTTAAGGCAAGGGGCTTTGTCTGTTTCATTGCGCACCGATGCCTCGCCGCGATTTCCCCTGCATCGCTGGGCAATTCCCGCGGAACCGCCTGCAACTCCACTGAGAAAGCGATTAAGAGAAGGGCACACCAACCGGTGAGGTGTTTTCTATTCAAATGCATTAATCCAGTGAAGGGATTCCATCAGAGGGTAGCGAAGTTGTGAATCCGCTCTGGCTCTGCTCTTACTACCGGTGCTGGACACGATGACGTTCAGGGTTGTGCTGAATCGGGTACCCGAAGCGCGACCGTCGCGGTCGCAGCAGTGGGAAAGGGAGAGAGTGGCGCTTTTTATCCCGTCACTTCGTTATCATCCTGGTTGCCAAATCTCTCACCGAGTTTCCCTTCGCTATCGGTATCCAATCTCTTGCCGCCGCTATCCGTTTGAGGCGTTTCGCACTCCATCCAGTAGGCGTAGAAAACACCCAGAAGATGGCGCATCTTTTCAAAGTCACTCGGTTTAACAATGTAAGATCCTGCTCCCAACATGTAAGATCTTTTGATGTCATCCAAATCTCTGGATGAGGTGAAAACCATGGTGGGAATGATGGCCCATTCTGGCGTGCTCTTTAGATGTTGCAGCACGGAAAACCCGTCCCCATTCGGCATCTTCAGATCGGTCATGATAAACGATGGATAGGCAAAACGAGCCCGATCGGCAAATTCTCCGCTGCCTTTGAGATAGGCGATTGCTTCTTCTCCGCTACTGACCCAATGAATGGGGCAGGTCACACCATTTTTACGGAAGGCGCGCGTAATCAGCAATTGATCGTTTGCCTCATCATCAACTGCCAATATGGTGAATTTTGCGTTTTTCATGAAATCTTAATGCGGGGTTCTTTTCGGGAATTGCCGAGCGGCACGACAAAAAAGCTACACAAGAACCGAACGAAGTCCAGGGTTGTTTGACTACGAATGGGTTGCCGAGCGCATCACAGTTTTTTGCAGATCGTTTTAATTCATGAACACCGGGCGGGGACGCCCGATGAACTCGCAACCGAGACGGCTACGCTACGTGGGTAGCGTAGGCGTCCCGCCTGCGAGTTCGGGCACCGTCCCGGTGCCAGTTCATGTATTCTGCAAAAAACTGAGATGCGCCCTGGGTTGCCGGGTGTGATTAAGGGGGGCCGAAATGGCAGTGCCCACTCAATCGATCACTCAGGGTTTGTTCTTCACAATCAGGGGGGGCTTCTCTAATGCGCCGTCAGGATTCGCTATCCTATACAAAGTCAGGTGTGTGCCCGAGACTAAGCGCCGTATTACTGCATAGTTTTACGAAATAATTAGGGAAACCTGATTGCGCCCACACATTTATACAAATATGACGATCCCCACTAAGACCGGTTTGCCGGAAATTCTCGAAAAATATGAAACCGGTCTATTGGCTGATTGGCTGAAAGAGCAAACTGCCCTGGCGGCACGGCAGCAGTTTCCGTTCAAAGAAGGTGAGCTCAAGTTGCAGTGCTCGGAGTTTCTTCGTTTGATGCGCAAAGGCACGCAAAGCAACAATCCCGATATTTCCACGGACGAATGGATTGAAATGCGCGAACTCCTCACAGCAGTTTCCAGTTCCCGCGCGCAACAAGGTTTCACCCCGTCCCAGACGGCGGCTTTCGTTTTCTCTTTCAAGAAGCCGCTTTTTGAACGGCTCCGGAAAGAATATACCGATGCTGCGGTGTTGGCGACCGAAACCTGGACTGCGACCAGTTTGCTCGATGATCTGGGTCTCTTTACCACCGAAATTTATCAAAAAACACGCGAAGAAGTCATTCTGCGCCAGAATCAGGGTTTGCTCGAACTATCCACGCCGGTGGTCATGCTCTGGGAAGGTATTCTAGCGCTTCCGTTGATTGGAACGCTGGATAGCGCGCGCAGTGAACTGGTCATGCAATCCCTTTTGTTCAGAATTGTGGAAACGGGTGCTTCCATCGCCATTATTGATATTACAGGTGTTCCGACAGTGGACACGCTCGTCGCGCAGCATTTGCTGAAAACCGTCACTGCCGCCCGGCTCATGGGTGCGAATTGCTTCATCAGCGGCATCCGCCCGCAAATTGCCCAAACGATCGTTCACCTTGGCGTGGACCTCAGCGGCATCACCACGAAAGCGAATTTAAAGGACGCGCTGGCTCTCGCCATGAAACAATCCGGTTTGACCGTGGTGAACACCAAAAAACTGGCGAAAGATCTGGCTGCTGCTTGAATTCCCCTTCCCCACAAACCAGACAAATAACTCCTTTGCATTTTTGGTAAATAGAGCCTGTCCGCAAAACGGATAATTCCAAAACCGGTGGGGTTTTCCTGTGTGAAAACCCTGACTTCTGCCTTCTACAATCCTCTCGAAGTCTGGTGCGTGCGTGTTACCATTTCAAAGCGGA
>JACDHS010000033.1 GCA_013820875.1 Verrucomicrobiota bacterium
CCCTACCTTTTGAATTTGCGACAGACGAGCTGGAACTGTGATATTGGCGATAAATGCAGGAAGGTAGGGCGCGTCACTCCTGTGCGCGCCGTCGTTAGGTAATGTTGGAACGACTGGATTCTCTGCAACACCACACTCCTATCATCCTTAACTAAATGGCAGTGGGCCGATGGGCTGGGCTGAGGGATAATCGGCCCAATGGGCATTAGCGAGCGAGCACAACGTTTTCTCGACTCACCGAACTTTTGCCGTTACAACCTCGCCGCTTATCGCTGCATCATGAACGGATCCAAAACAAAGTATAAACAAACTTTCGGCAGTTTCATCTTTCTCAGTCGCTGGTTGCAGGCCCCGCTTTACTGCGGGCTGATCATCGCGCAGGCAGTTTACGTTTACAGGTTCCTCATTGAGTTATGGCATTTGATTGGCTTTTCGCTGCTGAATCATGAACCGCCGGCAGCACTGCGGGAGGCAGTGACCGATACTGCCGGGCACGTCTCAATGGATATGCTCGTCATGCTCAGCGTCCTCGGCCTGATCGACGTGGTGATGATCGCGAACCTTCTCATCATGGTAATCGTCGGTGGATATGAAACTTTTGTCTCGCGCCTGAACCTTGCCAATCATCCCGATCAACCTGAGTGGCTGTCGCACGTCAACGCCGGCGTCCTGAAAGTGAAGCTCGCGACGGCACTCATCGGCATCTCTTCCATTCACCTGCTGAAAACGTTCATCAGCGTGGATCGATTCCAGTTCGATACGGTCATGTGGCAGGTCACCATTCACGTTGTGTTCCTCGGGTCAGCAGTAGCGCTGGCCTGGATTGATCGGCTCACATTCCGCGAAGCTGGCATAAAGCATTGATTACGTATGAACGTCATCGGCATCCAATTCGATATCGCGTGGGAAAACAAAAGGGCGAACTTTGAAACGGTTCACCGGCTCGTCACGGAGGCGCGCCCGGAGAAAGATTCACTGGTCGTGCTGCCGGAAATGTTTGCCACCGGTTTCAGCATGAACGCGGATGCAATCGCCGAACCTTACGACGACGAAACGGAACAGTTCCTCGCTAAAACGGCGCAGGACTTCGGCATCTGCATCATCGCCGGCGCCGCAATGCGTTCGCGCGACGGTCACACGCGCAACAAGGCGCTGGTCTTTTCGCCTGAGGGAAAATTGATCGCTTACTACGCGAAGATGAAACCGTTCACGGTGGGTGGCGAACACAATCATTACACCGCAGGGGAGCGAGTGACTGTTTTTGATTTTGGTGGATGGCGCATTTCCCCATTCATCTGTTTTGATCTCCGTTTCCCGGAACTCTTCCGTCAAGCCGCCGCTCAAGGGCGTCCGGAACTCTTTGTGGTAATCGCGAGTTGGCCGGAGAAGCGGATTCAACATTGGATCCCCATGTTGCAATCGCGCGCCATCGAGAATCAGGCTTACGTCGTCGCCGTGAACCGCATCGGCAACGATCCTTATTACAGCTACAACGGTCGTTCCATGATTATTGATCCGCATGGGAACATCCTGGCCGATGCTGAGAGCCGCGAAGGGGTGATTCAATCGAAGCTGGATTTGGTTACATTACGCAAATACCGCGAGGGGTTGCCGTTCCTCGATGATTTGGGAGGGTTACATGGATGAATGGTTGCATTGTTGCATGGTGGGAAGGCCGTGCAGCCGGATTACAAATGGAATGCGGAGCCTTTTCACCATGCAACGATGTAACCATTCATCCATTTAACTTTTCTCTCCCCATTCGTATTCATTCGTGGTTAAGAATAGCATCGTGAGCCTTTTCCGAATCTGTGTCCGTCTGTGTCCATCCGTGGTTCTTTTCCTGTCCTTTCTGGCAACGCCCGTTCTCGCTGGAGATTGGCCGGAGTTTCTTGGGCTTGATAGAAATGGCATTTCTTCCGAAACGGGACTTCTGGAGAAGTTTCCCACCAACGGCCCTGCCCTGCTCTGGGAAAAGGAAATCGGCGCGGGCTACGGCGCGCCGTCGGTTCGTGGCGAACGTCTTCTTTTACATCATCGCGTCGGCACAAATGAAGTCGTCGAATGTTTCAACGCGAACACCGGCAAATCGCTCTGGCAATTTGCCTACCCCAGCAACTTCCAGGATCCCTACGGCTACAACAACGGCCCACGCGCCACACCGCTCCTCACTGAGAAACTCGTTTACACGTTTGGCGCGGAAGGGATGTTGACTTGCCTGGAACTGAATACCGGCAAACTCGTCTGGCAACATGACACGGCGAAGAAATGGGATGTGCCGGAAGCGTTCTTCGGCGTCGGCAGTTCGCCGGTGCTCGAAGGTGATTTGCTCCTCGTCATGGTTGGCGGGCAACCGAATGCCGGCATGGTCGCGTTCGAGGCGAAGACCGGAAAGGTGGCATGGGAAAACGTCGGGAAAACAAATTGGGATGGCCGCCCCAAAACCGGTTGGCCCGGTGAACCGATCTTCCACTGGCGCAATTATGAAAAGCAGGCGAGCTACGCCACACCGGTGATAGCAACCGTCAATGGAAAGCGCACTGCGTTCTGCCTGATGCGCCAGGGATTGGTTTCGCTCAATCCTGTCACTGGCGAAATCCATGATTCGTTTTGGTTTCGCGCACGAGTGGAGGAATCGGTCAATGCGGCGAACCCGGTTGTTCTCAGCAACGAAGTGTTCATTTCCAGCGCCTATTACAAGAGCGGTTCCGTCTGGTTAAAGGTGCGTCCGGAAGATCAAAAGTTTGAGCAAATCCGACGCGACCTGGTGCTGGAGATCCATTGGACGACGCCGATCCTGCACAACGGTTACTTGTATGCGTTCAGTGGACGCAATGAACCGGATTCCCGCTTCCGTTGCGTGGAGTTTGCCAGCGGCAAACTGATGTGGGAACGCGACGAACGCTGGCAGGCTTACAGCACGAAAACACCGGACAGTTACGGGCGCGGTTCTGCCATCCTGGCCGAGGGTAAACTGATCACGCTTGGTGAAGGCGGTTTACTCGGCTTATTCGAAGCGAACCCGAAGGAAGCAAAAGAAATCTCCCGCTGGCAGGTTCCACAACTGCAATACCCCTGCTGGGCAGCGCCCGTTCTGGCGAATAAAAAACTTTATCTGCGAAGTGAAAGCCGCCTCCTCTGTCTGGATTTTGGAAAACCCTCAACTAAACGTCTCACATT
Organism: Verrucomicrobiota bacterium; assembly: GCA_013820875.1. Taxonomy (GTDB): domain Bacteria; phylum Verrucomicrobiota; class Verrucomicrobiia; order Limisphaerales; family JACDHS01; genus JACDHS01. The sequence goes on from JACDHS010000033.1 coordinate 3,181, forward strand.
AGAATAAACGGCCCGCCGGAGCGTCTGTTCTTGTGTAAAAAGTTGCCGCATGCCCTGGTGTGCTCCATCTTTCACGCTCAATGTCGCTGGCCAGAACAGCAAATCGTAAATGGAGGTCCGTCGATCCCGTCCTGCGGGCATTGATCATTTCTGTTCTGGTGCATGTGATCCTTTTCGGAAGTTGGAAACTTGGGGAAGGACTCGGCATCTCGCAGAAACTGCCGCTGTTCAACCTGATCAAAAAGGTGGAAGCGAAACTTTTGCCAGTGCCCTTGATCGCAACCGCCCCAGCACAGCAGGAACGTGAAATTCAACTGACTTTTGTGGAGGTTGACCTTTCAAAAATCGCGGAAGAACCGAAGGACGCAAAACATTACGGCGCAGTGAACACGGAAGCAGCTAATCCGATCATCGAAAAAGAAACTGAGACCCCAAAGATTGACGGGAAAATCAAGGAAGTTTCGAAGCTGACCGACAATTCGAAATCCAAGGCAAAGCCTTTGGAACCCACACCCATTGCACCCGCCGAACTTGAGGAGGAAGAAAAACCAAAATCGAAACCCAAAGAAGTTCAACCCGCTGGTGATCTGGCTTTCGCGAAGCCCGATGAGAAGCCACGCAAAAGCGACGGCGCATCCGACTCTGAAAAGGAAGAACCCGAGCAACCCAAACGGCGTCCCCGCACTGTGGCGGAAGCAAAGGCGGCGAACGCGCCGGGAGAAAAGCTAAAACAAGATGGCGGAGTTAAACGTTACGATCTGAGTGGTTCCTTCGACGTCAAAGGTTCGATTGTCGGAAGTTATGATCAACGTTTTATCGAAGCGGTGCGCCAATGTTGGTATGACATGCTCGACAATGTCAGTGCCACAAAGCCGGGACTGGTCAGGCTTGAGTTCAGGATCAATCACCGGGGACAGATCTCCGAAATGCGGGTTGCGGAAAGCACTGTGAATGAATTACAAGCGGTCATTTGCCAGCAGGCCATCCAGAAACCCGCTCCTTATGGCGAGTGGCCGCGCGCAATGCGACTCGAACTGCAGGGCGATTACCGCGACGTCACCTTTACATTTACCTATCACTAATTAACACACTGACACCATGCTAGAACTGTTCTTCATTATATTACTCGTCATCGCGTCCATTGTTGGAATGACCTTTATTGTCGAACGCGGGCTCGCTCTCCGGACGCAGAAAGTCGTCCCTTCCGAAGTGGAGGACGCGGTGACTTCATTCCATGCAAATGGCGACCTGGGTTACCTTCAAGACACTTGCCAGCACTATCCATCGCCACTCAGCCGATTGCTCCTGCTCGCCGCTGAACATCGCCAGTGGCCAAAAGCCGATAATGCTGAAGCCCTCCAAACCAAAGCGCGCCATGAAATCGTGAAATTGGAGCGCGGCCTGGTGATCCTGGAGATCGTCGTCGGAATCGCGCCACTCCTCGGCCTCGTCGGAACGATCTACGGTTTGATCATGCTCTTCGGTGGCATGGGACAGGAAGACATCGGCAGCGGCGGGTCACAAGTGGCTGCCGGTATTGCGCTCGCTCTGCGCGCCACGTTGATGGGTCTGCTCACGGCGATTCCCTCGCTGATCGCCTGGAGTTATTTCAATAAGAAAGTCGAAACGATGGCGGTCGAAATGGAAAACGTTTGCGCTCTTTTTCTGCGCAGGCTTTACCGCGATAAAAATCATGTCGCGACTGACAAGAATCATTCACGAACAGTTATTTAATCATGCAATTCACCTCGCGAAAACGTCGTCAGGCCCCGGCAGTCATCATCGTTGCGCTGATTGATGTCCTTCTCGTGGTGCTAATCTTTTTGATTGTCAGCACCACGTTCAAAAACCAGCCAGCCATGAAACTGGCCCTGCCGGTGTCATCACAAACGAAAGATGGAGTGAGCGAAAACCCTGCCCTGGTGGTCAGCATTGCGAAGAGCGGAAGCAATATACCACTGCATCTCGGCACACAACCAGTCACGTTTGAAAAACTGGAGGAACGCCTCCTGGAATCCGCCAGGAGCAACCCGAACACCACGCTCTCCATTCGCGCCGACACCGATGCGCCGTTTGGGATGATCGTGAAAATCATGGACGCCGCCAAAGCCGCCAACATCAAAACCGTCAGCGCGTTCACCAGCCCGAAGAATTAGTTTTGCCGCTAACGCCAACGTGCTGCCAACGAGACGCTGGCAGCACGTTGTTCGCGACCTGATCTTTTCCCATCTTTTGCGATTTCCAAAAGCGTCGGTATCCGGTTAACTAGCAGTGCCCCCTCCCAGCAGCGCTGAAAGATGAGTTCCATGCAGCCGCTTGAAAAGAAGCCGACCGACCGCAGAGCATTCTACGATGCTCGCGCGCCGTTTCGTTCAGACGAACTGAAACGGCATTATCACACCCTGCTGCGAAATTATTTCACCTTCCTGATTCCACCGAATGCGCGTGTGCTGGAAATCGGCTGTGGCCTCGGTGACTTGCTCGCGTCGCTCATGCCTTCCTACGGCATGGGCGTGGATTTCAGTCCCGCAATGATTGAACTCGCGCGGGAACGCCATCCGCACCTTAACTTTTTTCCGGCTGCCGCTGCCCAGTTTCAGAAAGATGAGAAGTTTGATTACATCGTGTTGTCGGACGTGGTGAACGATCTGGATGACGTGCAGAAAGTTCTCGAGCACGTCCAGCGCTTTGCCCATCCCGATACCCGGCTCGTCATCAATTTTTATAATACACTCTGGCGTCCCATTCTCAGCACGGCGGCGTCGATGGGTGCGAAAACTCCCGCTCCGCTACAAAACTGGTTATCATTCTGGGACGTTAAAAATCTCCTGCACCTTTCCGGTTGGGAACCGGTCAAGACAGATTCCAAAATCCTTTGGCCGCTCAACACCCTTCTTCTCAGTCCGTTGTTCAATCGCTGGCTCGCTCCGCTCTTTCTCCACTTTTGCCTCACGATTTTCATCGTCGCACGGCCACGCCCGAAGCCGGCTGAAAAACATCTGACCTGTTCTGTCATTATCCCCGCCCGCAACGAAGCCGGGAATATCGACGCCGCGATCGAACGCACCCCGGAGATGGGCGCGGGCACGGAAATCATATTTGTCGAAGGCCATTCACGGGACGACACCTGGATCGCAATCCAATGCGCGATCAAAAAATATCCGCAGCGAAACATCAAGGCACTGCAACAGTCCGGCACTGGTAAAGGCAACGCCGTGCGGGAAGGTTTTGCCGCTGCCTCCGGTGATTTGCTTTTCATCCTCGATGCCGATCTGACGGTGCCTCCGGAAGATCTGCCGAAGTTTTACGAGGCGGCTCGTTCCGGCACGGCGGATTTCGTGAACGGGGTGCGTCTCGTTTATCCGATGGAGAACGAGGCGATGCGTTTCGCGAACATGGTGGGCAACAAATTTTTCAGCCTGGCGTTCAGTTGGCTGCTCGGCCAACCGATCAAGGACACGCTCTGCGGCACGAAAGTGTTGTCGCGCCAGAATTATGAAAAACTCGCTGCGAATCGCGCCTACTTCGGCGACTTCGATCCTTTTGGAGATTTCGATCTATTATTTGGCGCTGCGAAACTAAACCTGCGCATCATCGATCTGCCGATCCGTTATCGCGCGAGAACCTACGGGGAAACCAATATCTCGCGATGGAAACACGGAATGCTGCTTCTGCGAATGGTCCTCTTCGCCGCGCGCCGTTTGAAGTTCTTTTAGTTTCCCGCGTGCTTAAAACCCTTTGATCGCATGCTGGTGACGGAACAATAAAAAAGCTCCAACTGCGACGAACACCAATAGACCGATCGCGATCAGATATGTCACCACCTTCAATATCTTGGCGTGGCCGAACATTTCTTGCGTCCGATCTTTTTCAGACTGCATAAAAAGCGCGAATTCCTTATCGAGGGAAAGGACCGTGTCGAGATCGTCCTTCAATTTGAGCGTCAGCCATTTCGGATCCGTTCTTCCGAATGGTTCCGGAAACTTCTGCAGCACGTCGGCGTCGGCGGATACAAATCCATTTTGTTTCCAGAACGGGGCCGTTTCCAACGTCCAGAGACGGACGAGCCCATGATTCTGGGCAACACTCTGCAATCGTCCCCAGAGCAGTGGCCGCAGTGTGTCGGACATTCCGAAATCAAAGTAGGTTTCTCCGTGAACGTTCCCGTGCTTTTGGACGATCTGCAGGCCAAGAGCGCCCAACAACCTGCCATCGCTCGATTCCACAACCTGAAATTCTGTGAACCGCTTTTCGAGTAAATCGACGGGGAGATGCGTCGCTCGCCAGAGTTCGATCAACTGAGGCAGATCGTCGGTGGTCGCGCGGCGCACCTTGTAATCAGTCGCGGTCATGTCAGCAAATATACGGGTGCGGCAGAACGGGAGAAAGTCGAAAAACGAAGTGCGGGGCAAAGCCGTGTAGCGAGGAAGTTTTCCATGGAAGAGGCTATCTTCCGACAGCTTGCCCCTGAAAACCGTCGAAAACTTCCCAATCTGCCCGAAATTCCGGTTTTGACTCTATTTCGCTCCGAATACGGATGAATTGAGGGATTTCTTAAAAACAATGAACTTATCCCGGCGTGTTCACGTCAGTTTTCCAGATGAACTGTGTTAAACAACCACTTCTGCGCCTCGCCCATTCCTTTCTTCTGTGTGTCACAGTTTTAATTTTACAGTCCACCAGCTCGGCACAAACCTTTCCTGGCGGTAAGGTGCTCGATTCGAAACTGTATCATCTCGGAGATGACGTTGTTGATCTCTGGCCGGGGATTTCACCGGAACCTGAGGGCGAACGTCTCGATATCGAATTCAAAAGCCGAAAGAATGAAAAGAATTTCACTCTCACACTGACTTATTGGGATCTGAATTATCCAGCAATCGTCAAGATCAACGGCAACGAGGTTCAGCCGCTCGATCCTTCCCAGAAGAAAAAGGATGCTACCGTCATCATCCCTGCGGGAACCCTGGTGAATGGGGAGAATACAGTATCCTTTATACCGAAGCTGCAGGACGATTGCGTCATCGGGAACGTGGTGCTGCACGAAAAATCCTTCAAAGAATTGATGAAGCTGCAGACGGTCACTCTCAGTGTCCTGGACCAAGGTTCGAAACAGCTCATTCCCGCCAAGGTCACGATAACGGACAGCAAGGGCGCGCTGAAACAAATCTTTTTAGCGCCTAACAACCGGACGGCCATGCGCCACGGCTTAATCTACATTCCGGCAGCAGAAACAAAAATTGACCTGGTGGAGGGCGATTATGTTTTTCACGCGACGCGCGGGATGGAATGGAGTCTCGATAAGCAAATGATCAGGGTCAGTTCTACGACGAATGTGAACCTGAAGTTGCGCCGCGAAGTGGATACGAAGGGTTTCATCGCATCGGATACCCATATTCATACGCTGACCTTTAGCGGACACGGCGATTCCACCGCTGAGGAACGCATCATCACGCTCGCCGGTGAAGGGGTGGAACTGGCGATTGCCACCGATCATCATCACCACACGGATTTCAAGCCGTTCCAGGAAAAGCTTGGGATGAACCAGTATTTCACATCTGTCACGGGTAACGAAGTCAGCACCAAGGTCGGACATTTCAACACGTTTCCGATGGAACCCAACGGTCCTGTGCCGAACAAACATGAGACGAATTGGGTGAAGCTGGTGGAGGATATGCGTGGGCACGGCGGAAGAGTTGTCATTCTGAATCATCCGCGTTGGCCGAGACAGGATGTGTTTGCTATTAACGGTTTCAATACACTTACAGGCGAACGTGCCAGTGGTGTTCCCATCACGTTCGACGCAATGGAACTGGTGAATTCAGGCGCTTCGCAGGCAAATATGCAATTGCTGGAAGATTGGTTTGCACTGCTGAATCACGGCGAGAAAGTCAGCGCGGTGGGTGCTTCCGATTCCCACACAGTCAGCGGGATCGTCGGACAAGGCCGCACCTATATCCGTAGTGCCGCAAAGGAACCAGGCAGGATCGATGTGGATGCAGCGTGCGACGCAATCCTAAGTGGCGATACCTCCGTGAGCTACGGGATCTTTGCGGATGTGGTGGTGAATAAGCGTTTTAAGATGGGACAAATCGTTCCAGTGAAGGGCGGGAACGTGACAGTTAGATTACGCATGGCGTCACCTTCCTGGGTGCGACCGGAACGCGCTGTCGTTTATCTGAACGGTGTCGCCGTGGCGGAACGGGAACTGACCCCGAAAGCAGGGCAGCCTTTCAACGAGTACGCGACCTTTTCAATTCCCGCACCCAGGCACGATGCTTACCTGGTATGCGTCGTATCCGGGCCTGGCGTGTCAGAACCGTCATGGAAAACCAAAGCGCCCTATACATTTGCCGCCACGAACCCAGTCTTCCTGGATGCAGACCGGGACGGCCAATATCGTAGTCCACGAGACACAGCAAAATTTCTCCTGACGCAAACCGTCAATAACATGGACGCGCAATGGGACGCGACCAGCAAAGTCGATGATGCTGTTGCTGTGCAGATGGTGGATTTGATGCACATTGCGGCCAATGCCCAGGAGCGGGATGCATTGAAGAATCGTCTCAAGGAATCGGATCGTAAAGTGTTCGGAGAACTATTGGCCACCTGGTCGCCTGAAGTGAAGTCGTTGTCGGCGAAGTAAAGGGTGCCGTGCGGTCCGACGCATGTGGGGCGAGCAACCTGACGTCCGAGAACAAAAAAACACCGGGATTGGATTGGCTACAGGACTACTCACTCAAGCGTTCTTGCCCATTCGCGTTGTCGTCTTCTATTCTGCGGAGGTCACCTATGGCTCACTTGCGTTCACAAATCCGCCGTGCTTTTACAAGGTTGATGCTTGTTGTGACCGGATGTTTCACAAACGCATTGCCTGCTGCTGAAGCGGTTGATTTCAATTCTCAGATTCGTCCGATCCTTTCTGATCGCTGTTACAAATGTCATGGGCCTGATGAACAGAGTCGGAAAGCGAAGTTGCGTTTGGACACCGAGGAAGGCTCGCGCGCGTGGGTGGATAAGGCAAAGGGTCTTCGGGCCATCACTCCAGGTAAAACTGATAAGAGTGAGGTGTTTCATCGCATCACTTCGAATGAGGCGGAGGAAGTTATGCCACCGCCGGATTCGAACCTGAAGTTGGTTGCGGGAGAAATCGAGCTGTTGCAAAAGTGGATTGAACAAGGCGCCAAGTACAACAAGCACTGGTCGTTTTCACCGGTCGAGAAGCCGCGTGTTCCTGCAACAAAGGATGCTTGGGTGCGCAATCCGGTGGATCGGTTTGTGTTGTTGCGACTTAAGAAGGCGAATTTGCAGCCGTCAAAGGAGGCAGCGAAGGAAATTTTGATTCGACGCCTTTCCTTTGATCTCACCGGTCTTCCGCCGAGTCCCAAGCAGATCGATGATTTCCTCAATGACACCTCACCACGAGCCTACGAAAAGCTGGTGGAACGATTGTTGGCGTCATCTTCTTATGGCGAATGGATGGCCAATGAATGGCTCGACCTCGCACGTTATGCCGATACTTACGGGTATCAATTCGACGTCGAACGCGATATGTCGCCGTGGCGCGATTGGGTGATCCGGTCGTTCAACCGAAATTTGCCTTACAACGTTTTCATTCTATGGCAAATCGCGGGAGACCTTTTGGCCAACGCGACGGATGAACAAACCCTGGCCACGGCGTTCAATCGGCTGCATCGCCAAACCAATGAAGGAGGCAGTATCGAGGAGGAATTCCGTGTGGAGTATGTGGCCGATCGTGTTCACACGTTTGGGACGGCATTTCTTGGACTGACGCTGGAGTGCGCGCGTTGTCACGATCACAAATATGATCCAATCACCCAAAAGGATTATTATCGGCTCTCCGCCTTCTTCAATAACATCGATGAATCAGGGCTTTATTCGCATTTCACCCAGGCAACGCCATCGCCCACGATGCTCCTTTACGGCACGGGGCAGAAGGAAACACATGCGGATTTGAAGAAGAAAATCCTCGCGCAAGAGAAGGAACTGAAGGGGATCGCACAAGGTGCCAAATCAGATTTCCGGCAATGGCAGGAAAGGAATCCAGGGATCACTCAAACCGCAACGCCTCTTGCCCACTTTCCTTTCGAGGACACTGCTGGCAACAAAGTAGTTGATCGTTCCGGAAAGTTCTCTGGCGCGCTGATGGAGAATCCCATGCAGACGAACGGCTTGTTGGAGAATGGATTGATCTTCAATGGCGAAAGTTCCGTTGTATTTAAAGAACTGGCCTCATTCAAGCGCACGGATCCTTTCAGTTTTTCACTTTGGCTGCAACCGACTGAGGCACAGGAGCGTGCTGTTGTGTTTCATCGTTCGCGCTCATGGACCGATTCCGGCAGTCGCGGCTACGAACTGATTCTGGAACACGGGAAACCGAAATTCTCATTGATCCATTTCTGGCCGGGCAATGCGATTTCCATTGCGGCGAAATTGCCTTTGCAACTCAATGAGTGGACACATCTGACGGTGACCTACGATGGTTCCAGTCGCGCTTCCGGGATGCGCATCTTTATTAATGGCGAACCGAGCGAGCACGAAGTCATCCGGGATAATTTGTTTAAAGACATTGTGCATCGCGCCGAGTGGGGCGACATGGATGTCGGGAACGTTCACCTGACACTCGGTGCGCGTTTTCGGGATGCTGGCTTTAAGAATGGTGTGATGGATGAATTTGCGGTGTTTGATCGATGTTTGACGACTGGGGAAGTCGCTCACCTATTCCAAAGCGCATACGCAACCCCGCTGGGGTTGAAAGATATTCCGGCACATTCACCCAGGGTAGCTCCTGCCTCGCAACCCTTGGATTTGTTACGCAATCCCGTTGGGATTGGACTGCGTGGAGTTCAAACGGTCCATGATCAGAAACCCTCCGCTTCCGAACATCTTTTCACTTCGTTTTTGAACCGGATTCACCCCGCTTACACGATTGCTTTCGCTGAACTCAGCCAACTCCGAAACGAAGAGAACCAATTGGTCAACGACATTCGCGAGATCATGGTCATGCGCGAGATGCCGGAACGTCGGCCAACGTTTCTGCTTAAGCGCGGTTCATATGATGCCCCTGCCGAGGCCGTCCAACCGGGAACGCCGGAAGACATTTTTGCTTTTCCAAACCGCTTGCCCAGGAACCGCCTCGGTCTCGCTCAATGGCTGACGGATCGTCGCAATCCACTGACGGCCCGTGTAGCCGTTAACCGGGTTTGGAAAATGCATTTCGGCCACGGACTCGTTACCACTCCGGAGGATTTCGGCAGCCAGGGAGAACTGCCATCGCATCCGGAACTGCTCGACTGGCTCGCCGCAGATTTCATGGAGCACGACTGGGATTTAAAGCGTTTGCACAAGCTGATTGTGACCTCCGCGACCTATCGGCAATCCTCGCAACCTTCGGCAGAGGCTATTGCAGCAGATCCTGAAAACATTTTTCTCTCGCGCGGGCCAAAACACCGTCTGTCAGCGGAACAGATTCGCGACGCCGCATTGGCCTGCAGCGGTTTGCTTGTTGAGAAAGTCGGTGGACCGAGTGTTAAACCATATCAACCTGCCGGACTATGGGAACAATCCGGTCTCAGTAAAACTTACGTGCAAGACAGTGGAGATAATTTATATCGACGCAGTCTTTACACTTTCTGGCGCAGGACGTCGCCCCCACCCTCGATGACGACGTTTGACGCGACTTCCCGCGAAGTCTGCACCGCGAAACGCGAAACTACTGCAACGCCATTGCAGGCTTTGGTGTTGTTGAACGATCCGCAGTTTGTGGAAGCCGCGAGAGTGCTGGCCGAACAACTGATGCGCGACGGCAGGTCGCTGCAATCACAAATTACGGAAGCGTTTCGTCATGTGCTCGGGCGATTCCCCCAGGAGCGCGAATCTGAAATTGTGGAGAGACTGCACGACGAGCAATTAACCCTTTTCACCAAACATCCAGAGGCCGCAGAAAAGCTTTTGGCAGTGGGGCAGAAAGCACGGGACGCTTCTGCAAAAGCACCCGAGTTGGCAGCCATGACGCTGGTTGTCAGCACTCTGATGAATCATGACGAGTTTGTGATGAAACGATGAAAACCCCGCTTTGCACAGGTTCACTGCCGCTCGATGGATTTGGCCGTCGGGAGTTTCTTAGCCGGTTCGGTCTGGGACTGGGCAGCATTGCTTTAGGCTCCCTTCTGAACCCAGCCAGAGTGTCAGCAGGAGCAGCGAGCCCGGGCGGTATTCTGAATGCCCCACATTTTCCGGCAAAAGCGAAACGGGTCATTTACCTTTTTATGGCGGGCGGTCCTTCGCAGTTGGAAACGTTTGATTACAAGCCGCTCTTGAACGTACGAAACGGAGAGGATCTGCCCGCGTCGGTGCGACTGGGACAACGGCTCACGGGGATGAGTGGTAACCAGGCTTCCTTACCGCTTGCCGGTTCCATCTTTAATTTCGCCCAACACGGACGTTCAGGGGCCTGGATCAGCGAATTGCTGCCGCACACTGCCAAAGTGGCGGATGATCTCTGCATCGTGCGTTCGATGTTCACGGAAGCCATTAACCATGATCCGGCTATCACTTTTCTTCAGACTGGATCGCAACTCTCCGGTCGGCCAAGCATGGGGGCGTGGTTGAGTTATGGATTGGGGAGCGATAATGAAAACCTGCCGTCGTTCGTGGTTCTTATCACGCCGGGCAAAGTGGACCAACCGCTTTACTCGCGTCTTTGGGGGAGCGGCTTCCTTCCGTCGCGACACCAGGGAGTGCAGTTTCGTTCCGGCAAAGATCCTGTTCTGTATTTATCCAATCCGGACGGCATCAGTGCCGAAAATCGTGGACTGATGTTGAACCGATTGCGCGAACTGCACGAGGCCAGTTTGGAAAGTTCCGGCGATGCCGACATCAACACCCGCATCGCGCAGTATGAAATGGCCTTTCGCATGCAGACCTCCGTTCCTGAGGTGGTCGATCTCTCGGGCGAACCGCAGCACATTTATGATCTCTACGGGCCAGGCTCACGGAAGCCCGGCACCTTTGCCGCCAATTGCCTGCAGGCCCGTCGCCTGGCGGAACGGGGTGTGAAATTTATTCAACTGTATCATCAAGGTTGGGATCATCACGGCAATGTCCCGGGAGGAATGCGCACGCAATGCCGGGAAACCGATCAACCGGCGGCAGCGTTGATCCAGGATCTTAAACAACGCGGCATGTTGGACGATACGCTCGTGGTGTGGGGCGGAGAATTTGGGCGCACCAACTATTCTCAAGGTAAACTTACCGCGACAGATTATGGACGCGATCATCATCCGCGCTGCTTTTCAATTTGGATGGCGGGTGGCGGAGTGAAGCCCGGTTCTGTTTACGGGGAGACGTGTGAATTCGGCTATAACGTCGTCCAGAATGGTGTTCACGTGCATGACTTTCATGCAACATTGCTGCACCTGCTCGGGATTCATCACGAACGGCTCACCTATAAATACCAGGGACGTTATTTCCGTTTGACCGATGTGCATGGGGAACTCGTTAAAGGCGTGCTCGCCTGACCACCCCTTATTTGCTTTCCACCGACACTCCGGAAAAGCACACTGCGCGCATGGGTTTCACCCCACAGCAGTTCGAGCAAATGCAGCAGAGGTTGAAGAAGACAACCGGGGCACAAAAAGCAACACGATCCGCGACACCCGCAATTGACAGCAGTGCTCGTCACACAATCACTCACCAAATTATTCTTGGGGTTGATCCTTCCCTGCGTGGCACCGGTTACGGAATCATTCGCCTTGGAAAACCATTTCCACAGACTCTCGTGTATGGAACGATTAAATGTCCTTCCACCTGGGAACACTCGCGTTGTCTGGTTGCCATTTCCAAAACACTTCGGGAATTGATCGCGAAACATCAACCAACCGTATGTGCGATTGAAGGACTTTTCTTTGCGCAAAATTTGCAGACAGCAATCATCATGGGTGAAGCACGCGGCGCGGCGATGACGGTGATCGCCGAAGCGGGTCTGGATATTTTCGAAATTGCCCCGCGCAAAATGAAGCAGGCCATCGTCGGTTACGGCGGTGCGCAAAAGCATGCGGTTGGGAAAATGGTGCAGCGCACTTTACAACTGGCTGAACCACCTGAAACCGATGCCGCGGACGCCCTCGCCCTGGCCCTCGCCCATGCACAAACGAGTAATGGGTTTGCAATTACCGCCTCAAAGAAAATATAAACACGCATCAGCAGATCCGGATTATGAACATTAAATCAGTTGCATCCATTCTTCTCGCCATGAGCAGCGTTGCCATTTCTTTCGATTCTTTTGCACAAAATAAAACACAAGCCGACCGCATCGCAGAGGTAAACGCCATCCTCCGCGAAGTGCCGGTGATTGACGGGCACAACGATCTACCCTGGCAGTATCGCAAAAAAGGAAATGACCTGGGCGCCTTTGACATCACAAAGGATACGAGCGCGAACAAGCTTGTGACCGATTTCCCAAGACTGCGCGCTGGCGGTGTCGGCGGGCAGTTCTGGTCGGTTTACATTCCTCCCACGATGACCGGCACGATCGGCGTTCGAGCGGTTCTTGAGCAAATCGATGTGGTGCATCGTCTTTGTGAAAAGTATCCCAACGAGTTGGAACTGGCGCTGACCGCGGATGACGTCGAACGCATTTATCGTTCTGGAAAAATCGCATCACTCATCGGGATGGAAGGTGGCCATGCAATCGATAATTCCCTCGCGATGCTGCGGATGATGCATGCGCTCGGAGCGCGTTACATGACTTTGACGCACATGAAGAGCCTGGATTGGGCCGATGCGGCGACCGACACACCGAAATCGAATGGTCTTTCAGAATTTGGGGAGCAAGTTATCGCAGAAATGAATCGTCTCGGGATGCTGGTGGATATTTCGCACGTGTCCGACAACACGATGCGTCATGTGCTGCGCGTCACCAAAGCTCCGGTTATCTTTTCCCATTCTTCAGTCCGCGCCTTGTGTGATCACGGTCGCAATGTCCCGGATGATGTCATCAAGTTGCTGCCGCAAAACGGCGGAGTGTTGATGGTGAACTTTATGCCCGGTTACCTCACCGAGCGCGGCCGACAATATACGGTCGCCAAGCAGGCCGAAGAAGATCGCCTGGAAAAACTGCATGGCAATGATCGCACCGCGTCCCAGGCAGCCCTTGAGAAGTGGAAACAATCCAATCCGCGCCCGCAAGCCGCAGATTTAAAGGATGTCGCCAATCACATCGACCACATTCGGAAAATCGCTGGGATTGATTACGTCGGAATTGGCGCCGATTACGAAGGTTTCGATGGACCGCCCACCGGCCTGGAGGATGTTTCCACCTATCCTGCCTTATTCGCAGAATTAATGAACCGCGGCTACAGCGCGGAAGACATCAAAAAAGTTGCAGGAAGCAATATCCTGCGAGTGATGCGGAAGGCGGAAGGAGTTTCGGCGGAGTTGAAACGTAACAGCAAAAACTAAAATCTCAGCGGCAACTCCCTGAACAATCTGCGAAAGTGTTTAGTTGTGTGAGAGATCATTGTCTTTGTTGAAATGAACCCGCTCTGAGAAGCGAAAAACAGGGCAAACCGGAAGCCAGAACAAATGAGCCAACGAACCCTCACGCGGTTACGGTTTGCCCCGCCTGAAATACCTATCCAGCTTAGCTGGAAAAACGTTTCAGCAATGAACCTTTGGCGAAACTGAGCAGTCCGGGGATCAGGGATTCCTGGTTCATTGGATATTTTTTCATATAACGCTCCAGGCGCAAACTATCGGACGTGGTCCAACCTGGACGACTGCGTTCCTTCGAAATGCGCACCCGCTCCTTCTGCACGTCGCGAAGATATTTATTGTGGTAGCCGTCGCGTGTCAGCCAGCGCAGTTTCGGATCTTTCAGCAGTTCCCAATGCACGATATCCGAATGCCCCAGGCCGGACACGAAAAGATGATTGCCCAGATGGAATTGGCTGATGAAACGCGTGCCGAGAACTCCCTGGCGCGACAGCAGATCCTTCTCGCTCTGAAGAAACAGGAATGGCAAATCGAGGTCACCGGTACGGTTAAAAACTTCCTCGACGTTATTCGGCCCCACCTTCGGATCAAGAAACAAGCAGCGCACCGATCGTTTCTTAAAGAATTCCGGGTTGTTATTGAGCAGCCAGAGAAGAGTGAATGTCGCAACATTCGTGCCCTGACTGTGCGCGAGGATCAGGATCGGTTCGACCGGATCGGTCGGCTGTTTCGAAACCAGTTTGGGACCGATGACCTGCGATAAGCGATCGGCCTCTTCGTTCAGGACAGGTGATCCATCTAGCACTGTGGCCAAACCAACCTGCGAAAGAAGGGTCGTCCAATTGATACTGCTGCGGAAATGGTCCTCGTTATCTTTTCCCTTGTAGGTGAGGGGCAGGTTCGAAAGTGCCGTGGTAAAATCGCGGGCCAGATATTTCAATTCCACACCATCGTTTTGACCAACGAAGCCGCCGTTAATGCCTGAAAATGTAAATATACGCATGAGTTAATATCGGGTTCGCCGAGATTCGTAGGCGCGGATACTTCTTCTGGCAATAACAAAGAGGATGTTACGTAATTGGGGGGTATCTTGACACTGCCCCCACGAAGCGGGTCTGTCACCCGCAGCAATGTTCGTGAATCGAGTGCGTGCTATTTTGTTTCCGTGGTTGGAGTCCTGAACGTCGCCACTTCACTCAGGGCACTCTCCCCACCAGTGTTCACCGCTGAAATCGTCACTTCCACCTCCGCATTCGCTGGCAACTCTTCAAACATAAAATCCGTATCCGTCGGCGTCCCCACCACTTTTGGTTCAGCATCCACTCCCACCACCTTGATGCGCACCCGATAAGATTCCGCGCGCGGCGCTTTGTCCCACTGCACAGCCCTCACATTCTCTGCCACCGAAACCGCCGTGACATTCGTGGGAGTTTCCGGGCGTTCCTTTGTCGCTGGTGCGTTGAAGCCGAACGCTGTCCAACGTCCATCGTCGGGAGCTAAAATCAACGACAACTCCTTCACCAATCCCCGCAGCATCTTAAGTAAGAGAGCGAACGCCGCGTCACTCTTCTGCACAAGTGTCGTCAAAGCACCCTCCTGCGCTTTCACCGCTGCCCGTGCGTTCTTTATAGCCTCATACCGTTCCGCTGCCTGGGCAGCCGTGATGTTATGCGCAGGAACTTCCTTATCCGGATTCCGAACGAGGTAACCGTGAAAAGTTTCCGCCCAAACCTCCAGGTCACTCGCCCGTTCCGAAACGCGAAAGCCACCACGAAACCCCGTCACATCCCAGCCCGGATGATACAAACGCCCAAGGGCCGGTTTCAATTGATCCCGCCCCAGCAAAGCAAACTCACGCGTGGCGATCCGTTCCGTCTCCAAAAGTTCCCGCAGCTTGCGCAACTCTTCCTTGCCCAATTCGCGAGCATCCCGCGCCAGAACGGCTGCTGCTCGAGCGAAGCTCATCGTTACCGCCGTGTTATGCACCAGCCCCACTGTGGCGCTGTGGCTATCCGCCGCTTCGATCGCAACGTTCATTCTCCCGAGCAATCCACCCTGACTCACCGGTATATTCTGTCTCATAATATCGATTCCAATCTGTTTAAAGTTCTGTTTTCGTCGCTCGTTGAACTCCATTTCTTGTTAAACGAACGAGACATCCTCTCACAGTCACTCCGTCACCTAGTGTCGGACCAATTTTTTCAGGCAAATTATTTTTACCGCTGTAAACCACCGCAGATCAGGCGTTTACATCCCTTTTCATCAAAACAGGTGAAAAATAGTTTTGGATGTCCGCCTACATAGGGGTCGGGACAGCCTGTCCCGAGTTCTTGCCAGTTAAGATGTGGGGACAAGCTGTCCCCACCCCTGGCGCCACGTTCTCAACCCCCATCCGATCTCGTCAAATGGGAGAAATAACGTTGTTAACCCCATGCGAATCCGTCAAACCCGAGGAATAACGTTCTCAAGTTCCATCTGACGCCGTCAAATGCGGGAAATAACGTTTTCGAGCACCTCCCGACCCGTCAAACGGAAGGAATAACGTCCGCAGCCGACCTCTGACATCGTCAAACGGCCGGAATATCACCGTCTGCCTAAACGAAAGCCCAAAGGACTGTCACAGTTCCAAAGCTACCGGAGCTGCTGACAGATGCGGACCGGGTGCCAACATTTGGTGAGCATCAAGCCAGGCGCTTTCCCATCAGCGAAAACTAAACCCCCGTTCACTCATTCGCACAAGGATGGCAAACGTTGACTTTCGTTCGGCACCCTTCAACCTTTTCGCAATGACACCCACCAGAGTGACTGCCAGAAAAACAGATCCAACATCACTTATCAGGGCCAAATGAAATGTGAATCAAATGGTTCGGTAAAGAAGTATGCGCGCCCTTGAGCTACCAAACGAAGTTCTATCGGAGAAAAATCGCCAGGAGGTTCTGCGCGCATGGATTGATGGTGGGATGTTGTCGATTTCAGTCTGCAACAGGTTTCCGGAAAGGTATCGCGATGATCATGCCCAGATCTGGGGAATGCTTCTATCGGATATCTTCCATCATGTTGTAGACGCGGTTGTGCTTGAGACCTCCCGCACCCGCAAGGACGTGCGGGAGTCCCTGCGACATTCCTTGGAGGAGGTCGTTGGCTCTGACAGGGGAACTCGTTGCGGTGCGTTGAAAATTCACTCACGTTGTGCTTTGCAGCTACCCGATCCGGACGTCTCAGGAGATGATAATTGCGTGGAGATAGTGCGGATCGCACTGCTTCCTGATTCGATTCGAGTAATAGTTTTGGTGGGAATGTGGCTTCCCGACAATGAAGAATCGGTTTGGGGTAACATCCTCTACGACGCTGCGGCAATGATAGCATCAACCTTTAATCCAGAGAGGGACGCCGACAGGGTAAAAGCAGATCTGCTCGCAGACATTTTACACTATATCGATCATCCAAGCACGAAATACTCAGGTGAATACTACAACACCCAACCAGAGCGTCGAGCCAAGCGCCGATAGCGCTCCCTCGTTGCCAATAAACTTTTCGGCTCGCGTGAGTCGCAGGACGGCGCTGGCTCACGCAGGTCGTTAGAAATCATGCAACTCGCGGGAAGCACATGCAGAGTCTGTGACCGGAAGATTGTCTTCTCGATAAATGGTCGATATTGCGCACGTTGCGGGAATTGTGCGCATGTTACATGCGAGCCTCAGCCTGACTGTGGTATTTGTTCTCAGCCATTTCAGCGAGAAGAACCCATCAATCATCAGCCTGACACCGTGGCACCTCCGACGAGTGGCATCCGAGCCGATACAGCAGTTTCTTTGTTTTTGATCTTTGTGGTGGTTGTCATCTGCATTGGCTATTTCATTGTGACCTATGCGATGGCTCAGGGACATTGATTCTGTGATGAGAGGATTTTCTAACCAACTGATGGTGACTTGACCTGAGACAGGGCATCGGGGAATGTTTCCGGCAATGCTGCGATTCAACGTGGCAAAATCTATTATGTTAAAACAAATCTCCGTCACATTGGCCGCTGCTGTTTGTCTCATCGGCTGCGATAAAGGAACTGAAACCAGCAACAATACCGGTGGTACCGCCGGTGCGCCTCCCGCGATTTCAGAAGCACCCGCTACCTCGGCCCCGGCCGCCAGCGAAGGTGAATCCGATATGATCACTACGGAGAGCGGGCTGAAATACAAAGTGTTGAAACGCGGCGAAGGAACGGTTTCTCCCACGGCGACGGACACGGTGAACGTCCATTATCACGGCACATTGCTTAACGGCAAAGTGTTCGACAGTTCCGTGCAGCGCGGACAACCGATCAGTTTCCCATTGAACCAGGTCATTCCCGGCTGGACCGAAGGTGTGCAACTGATGAAAGTGGGCGATAAGTTTAAATTCGAAATTCCTGCCCCGCTGGCCTATGGCGAGAACAGCCCCACCCCTGCGATCCCGCCGAACAGCACGTTAGTGTTCGAGGTGGAGTTGTTGGGGATTAAGTAGTCGCGGCGATTCTGGATTCTGGATTACTGGCCACCCATGCGTTTCGCTTTCAAGGAATGGGCCATTGTGACCGATGCCCTCGGGCGCGGTGCCCAGATTATTATCCTGCGCAAAGGGGGCATCGCGGAGGGACGCGGCGGTTTCCAATTGGAACATCCGGAGTTTCTCTTCTTCCCCACCCTGTTCCATCAGCAACGGGAATCGGTTCTGCCTGCGGCACAACTGCGATATGATGAAATTGCACCGCACTTGCCGGGGCCTGATGTGCTGCAAGTCGAATACTTCGCCAGGGTTGTCGAATGGCGACAACTGGATTCACTCGCCGCCGCCGAAAGTTTGCGCGGCCAACATATCTGGCGCGATGAAGTGATCCGGGAACGGTTCGAATGGGGCAGGAATAAGAACATTTTTGCGCTGGCGTTGCGTGTCTTTCGTTTGCCTCATGCGATCAAGTTGCCAATGCTGCCAAGCTATGGCGGGTGCAAATCATGGATCGAACTTGAGCAGGACATTTCCGCTGAGAATGCAATCCCGGTTTTGAATGATGCGCAGTTCGAGGAAAAGTTATCGCAGTTGCGCAAATGCCTGAATTGACGTCCGGCTATTTTGGGGTGATGGTGTAGTGGAGCGGTCCGCCCCTCCAATCGGAGTGATTATGCATCTGCCTACAGTCATCCTGGCCTCAAGATCACCGCGACGTTCGGAACTTCTGCGGCAGTTGGACTTTCCCTTCGATGTTTTGCCGAGTGACCTGCCGGAAATCGAGCATGAACAGATGACCGCTGGCGAGCTTTGCCAAATTAACGCCTACCGCAAAGCCCGCGCGATCTCCAAACAACATCCGGATTGCCTCGTTATGGGCGTGGATACGCTGGTAGCGCTGGAACATCGGGTGTTCGGCAAACCAGCCAACATGGAGGAAGCCCGCCGGATGTTGGAGGAACTACAGGGAAAATCGCATCATGTCGCCACGGGCGTTTGCTTGATTTGTTTGCGCGGCCATCATCAGAAACTGTTCTGCGAGATTACCGAAGTCACCTTCCGCTCCCTCAACCCGCACGATATCGACCATTATCTCTCCAAAGTGGATCCGCTCGATAAGGCGGGTGGCTACGCGATCCAGGAACATGGAGATGACATTGTGAGGAATATCCATGGGTCTTTCAGCAATGTGGTGGGACTGCCACTGGAACGATTGCGCGCGGAACTTGCGGAATTCGATCTGGAGCACGCACCAGCGCATTAATCCAGTATCCAGTATCCGTATCCTTTGATCCTCTCCCCCAGTCCAAGTTCATCTTTTTTCTCCTGTTTTACCCGAAAGCGATACTGTAACTTTTCTGCAAAATGCAGTTCATTCGAGACATTTACTCCGCGAAAAAAGCCACTGGCCAACCAGTTATTTCGTTTGAATTTTTCCCACCCAAGACTGAGGAAGGCGAACGGACATTTTTCGAAAAGAATGTTCCAGCATTGGCGGCGTTGAATCCGGATTACTGCTCGGTGACCTATGGCGCTGGCGGCAGCACCCGCGACAAAACCATCTCCATCGTGGATCGCATCCAGCGCGAACATAACCTTCCTGCCATGATGCACCTGACCTGCGTCGGTTCCACCGCGGAACAGATCGGAGAAGTGCTTGACCAGGCGAAAGCGCGTGGCATCAAGAATATTCTGGCGCTCCGAGGGGATCCGCCCAATGGCACTGCAGAGTTTGAAAAGGTGGAAGGCGGGTTCGAGTTTTCCCATCAACTTGTGCAGTTCATCAAGTGTCGTGGAGATTTTTCGGTGGCTTCGGCTGGTTTTCCCGAAGGACACATCGCCTGCAAAGAAGGCAAATACGTGGATTGGCAGCATCTCAAAACGAAAGCAGATGCCGGCGCCGATTTTATCCTGACCCAATTATTTTTCGATAACGCAGATTTCTTCGAATTCCGCGACTATGTGACGAAGCTCGGGGTCAACATTCCGATTGTTCCGGGAATTATCCCGATCCAAAGCGCCAATCAGATCAAGAAATTCACAAGCCTTTGCGGATCAAAAATTCCGGCTGCACTGCAGACTGAGCTCGATAAATACTGCGACAACGATGAGGCCTGCGCGGAGTTCGGAATCGAATATGCCGCGAAACAGTGCGAAGAACTGCTGCGGAACGACGCTCCCGGACTACATTTCTACACGCTCAACAAAGCCCGTTCGACCACACAGATCTTGAAGAAATTGAAGTTGGCTTAAGAGGTTCCTTCGCGGAGGCACGCACATCGCAACTTTTGCCTGTTACGCAATTTGGGATCGTGCAAGGGGTAAAAGAATTCCTAGTCGAGAACTGCGGCTTTGATTTTGGTGTAAACGTCTGTTGATTCCAGCCTGCCTCCATTCGCGTTCGCTCCGATAAAGACCGGCCAATCCTTTTCATTCGCGGGGCGACATCCGTGCGAACCTTTCACCAGCGCGGCATCGAGGGGAATTACATTCATCAACATCCGAAACCCAAGTTTCTTCTTCAGCAAACGCCAGGCGATTTTCAGTTTCACGGCTGGAATTTTTGGGTCGAGAAACAGTTCCACCGGATCGTAACCCGGCTTGCGATGAATATCCACGCAGCGCGCGAAGTCGGGAGCCACGGCATCATCCAGCCAATAATAATATGTGAACCACGCGTTTTCTTTGCTGACGGCAATCAGGTCTCCAGCCCGCGCGCTGCCTATTCCCCACTGCGCTTTTTCGTTTCCTCCGAGCACATGCTGAATGGCGGGTTCGCTCTCCAACACGTTGCGCACTTCCTTTTCGAGGGAACGATCGTTGATATAAACATGCGCGACCTGGTGATCCGCGACCGCAAACACTTTGCTCGCGCCGCAATCGAGCAATTCGAGTCCAAGCTCTTCTTTGATCGTCAGCCATCCCTTCTTTCGAAAGATTCGATTCAGATGAATCGGCGTATCCACCGGTGTAATTCCGTATTCGGAGAGTAAGATCACCTGCACGCCACGGAGTTCGAAAAATAAAATCAGATCGCCGACAATGGCGTCAATCTCCCGCAAATCGTTCTTCACATCCGGATGCTTCGGACCGAGGCGTTGCAGG
Organism: Verrucomicrobiota bacterium; assembly: GCA_013820875.1. Lineage (GTDB taxonomy): Bacteria > Verrucomicrobiota > Verrucomicrobiia > Limisphaerales > JACDHS01 > JACDHS01. The sequence continues at coordinate 24,277 of JACDHS010000033.1, forward strand.
TTGTAGTCAAGGTGCGGCAGGTACACCAGGCTAAGAGTCGGTTGATATTTGTTTTCAGTCCATTTCGCAGAGTTGGCAATCCAACGCGAAGCGGCGTCGCGCTCGCCCTGAGGTGTTTTCACTCCGGCAGCAGGCCCCCAGAACGTCGGGAACGGGAAATCGCCCAATTCCTTTTTAATTTCTGGTCGCATCGAATAAGGCCAGGCGTAGATGTCGAAAAACTTCCGTCCATCGGCGGGATACATCGGGCGCGGCGTGATCGAATAATCCGCGGTGGAATACATGTTGTACCACCAGAACAATTTCGCGCAGGTGAAATTCGAATCCAACTCACGCAGTTCATCCCAGATCTTGCGTCCATGCACGACATGATTGGACTGTTTCCAGAACTGCACTTCAGCGAGTTCCCGGTTGTACCAACCATTCGCGACAATGCCGTGTTCTGTCGGGGGCTTCCCGGTGAGATAATTGGATTGGGCGGTGCAGGTGACGCCAGGAAACGCGGGCACAATCTTCGAAAGCGAGTTCTTCTGAACAAACGCTTTCAGGTGCGGGGTATGTTCGCAGATAAGCGATTCCGTAAGACCGACAACATTGATAACAGCCGTTCGTTTCATTTCGCACCCGCTACATAAGGCGAAAAGCCGAGAAAGCCAAAATCATTTCGACACAGAAGCGAGGTAAAAAGCTTTCGAGGAAAGAAACTTTCATCGAAATGGCGCAAGGCAAGGAAGACCTGGTCCGATTTGGAGGAGCAAGATAGACACACTTTCCGAAAAGAACGATGCAGAGTTGCGCCAATTGATCACTGAAATGTACGGCGAGTAAGCGTTTACCCACGCATACGAATTACATTCGAAGCCTTCGCGGAATGTCGCTGCTGCAATTCATAAATTGCCTCGATCACTTTTGGCAGGTTCATCTCATGCATTTCGATCCCCTGCCCCACACTTTGCAGCAACGTGATGGTCAATCGGCCGCCGAGATGTTCGCGGAATTCTTCGAGGCCTTTCAGCACCAGCAGGCTCTTTTCCGCATCAATGTTCAGCAGTTCATTCGCAAACAGTTCAAAGCCCAGTTTCTCCAGCAGGACCAAAATGCGCTCGGCTGATTTGGAATCGAGCAAACCGATTTCACGCGCGTAAATGGTATCAAGCGCAATACCAATCGCCACCGCTTCACCGTGACGAATCTTGTAATCGGAAATCTGCTCCAACTTGTGCGCGGCCCAGTGACCAAAATCAAGCGGGCGGGCCGAACCGAATTCAAACGGATCGCCCGAGTTAGCAATATGGTTCAGGTGCAATTCCGCGGAGCGGTAGATAAGCCGCTTCATCGCGGCAGGTTCGAAATTTGCCAGGGCTTCGGCGTCCCGCTCGATTGCCGCGAAAAATTCCCGGTCTCGAATGAGCGCCACTTTGACGGCCTCGACGTACCCAGCTCGTTTATCGCGCGGGGGCAGTGAGGCGAGCAATTGAAAATCGTTGATCACGGCAAACGGCGGCGTGAATGTCCCGATGAAATTCTTTTTGCCAAAAGCGTTGATGCCATTTTTCACGCCGACACCGGAATCGTCCTGGCTCAGAGTCGTCGTGGGAATCCGAACATGACGAACCCCGCGATGCGCCGTTGCCGCCGCCAAACCGACCACATCCAGCATGGCGCCACCACCGACGGCGATGACGTAGGAATGACGATCGACATGGTGTTTCTCGACCAGTGACTGAATTTCGCTGACGTGAAAATAAGAATTCTTGGCGCGTTCTCCACCTTCGATGATCAACGGGGCGCACACGAGATCGAGACAATCAGCATGTGCGGAGAAGTAGGCTTCGATGGCTTGAATGAGCTTTGGTTGCGCTGCCGAAAGCATTTCATCCACGACAACGACAGCTTTGCGGGGTTTCTCAGGCTTATCGTTGGCGAGCACCTCTTTGAGCAGCAGATTTCCCGGCTCAAACACGCCCTGGGTGAAGTGTACCTGGTGACGGTATTTGACCTGGATGATTCGTTCGATGCTCGTCATCGTTTTAAATGTGTTTCGTTGGACGGACCAATTCGAGTCTTTATTGAACCTTTTTCAGCATCGCCCCGATGGCTCACTGCTAGGTTTAACGTAAATTGAATCTAATGGCGTCAGGCAAACGGCGGAAATTATTAATTGCACTCGGCATCCTCATCATGGGGATGCTTCTGCTTATTTTCGCCGCGCCCATTTGGGTTCCATGGCTTCTTCGCCCGGTTCTGGCGCGGTTCGATGTTCAATTCAAGAGTTACGAACGGGATGGATACGAGCGTTTGAATTTGACTGAGGTTTCTTATGCTTCAACCAACTTTGCTTTCAGTGCGGACAAAGTTGCGTTTCATCAACCGGGCGTGTGGCTTCTGCGCCACTGGACCGGTCAATTCACCGCAGAAGATCTACGTGTGGAAGATTGGAAACTAACCATCGTTCCGGAACCCAGGAACGAAGAGGACGAACCCACAACGCTCTACGAAGGCTTACAGAAACTCGACGAAACCCTCGCCCGAATCGAACCGTGGCTGGCCACTGCCTATTTGAAAAACGGTGAAGTCCTGTTCGAAGACCAGCAAATCTTGATTCCCCAGCTTGTCTGGAATCATGGCACCGCCACAGCCTCGCTCACCTCCACCAATTTTGACGCGACCGGAGTTGTCAGCGCGCAACTGGATCCGCAAATAAAACTTTTTGATATCAACGTGTCGCAACCACTCGAGCTGAAGGCTAATCTACAAATCCAGCGCAATGGCAATGAAGTGAAGTTGAGCGGTGAAATCTTCTGGCAAACGAATTCCGCACACCTCGCCGCCACTTTCGGTCGGGACGATTTACTGCCTGCGACCGCATCAGTCCGATCCGAACACTTCCGTCTGCCTGCCGATTTGCTGAGAGTGGATGGTTACGATGATTTGACCGGCTCACTCTCCGCCAACTGGCAGACCAACACTTTTATGCTCGAAGTCGATGCCCTCGCTTCGCCCACGAGTGGAACCAATTTGCCGCCAATTGAAGTTAGCGTTCACGCCACCGGCACAACCAACTTTGTGCAAATTGAACAAGCCGACCTTTCCACCCCCTGGCTCACCGCGAAACTCTCAACCAATGTCGTATTTAACTTCGCCGGAGAACTACTGAGCCCCGAAGCCGCGCTGCATGTCGCCGTGGATCTCGACAAACAAGATTTCGTTGAGGCCACCGGGCGCTTCGTCGGGAATGCTTTCCTTCAACGCAGTGACAAAAAATATCCGCATGCGACTTTTACGCTAAACAGCGAAGGCTTTGCCGGTTACGGCGTGCGGTTGGATGGAGTTCAGATTTCGGGTGAGCTCGACTGGCCATGGGTGACACTTGAGTCGGCGCACATTGTCTTTGCCGACGGAGGCGTCGCTCATCTTACCAGCCGCTACAATGCTGTCGGGCGCTTCTTCGATTCCGGAACGATTAAGCTTCACGGCCAGGTTGGACACGAATTCCTGCCCCCGGAACTTTCCTACACCAACATCGCCCTGACCGGCGCGTTCAGCGGATCCCTGGAACAACTCATTCACTCCGGCAAACTCGAAGTCTCGGGGTTGAGACATGAAAACATTGGTCCCGTTCGCATTGCAACCGAGTGGCAAGGCAGAGTGTTGGAGTTCGACACATTCTCAGCGCAAGCGGAAGCGCGGGACGCTGTTTTGCAATTGGCGGGTTCGGGCGCAGTGAGCACCCATTCCTTCAACCTGGTTTTAACCAATGCGTTACTGCAACACAGTGGAGAAACGTTCCTTGCCTTGCAGCGTCCGGGCAACGTTTTCGCGGAGAAGAACGCAACATGGGAACTCAACTTCGATGAACTGGCTTTTGCGGCTGACGATCGCACCCTTTCACTGCGAGGCGATATTCAGTGGCCGACGCAAGGTTCACTGGATATTGCAGCACAGAATATAAACTCTGCCTGGTTGGAAAAATTCCTGAAGGAAGATTTCCCGGAGGTTCATTTAAACAACCTGCAACTGCAAGGGACGTGGACTAATGGTCCAGTCCAGTTCCTGGCGCGAACCAGTGCCCGTGTTGCCGTGGACAAAACCAACTCATTCGTCGTTCGTTTCGACGCTGCGACCGATCCGCAAGGGGTTGTTATCGAACACATGGACATCCTCTCTGACTCTGGTCCGGTGCTCTCCGGGCAAGGCAGGCTTCCGCTCGAGATCGTCCCAACAAATACAAATCAGATCGTTCAATTGAGCCGGACAGCGCCAATTGATTTTCGTGCCGGCACCGTTCCGAACGCTGCCGTGTGGGATCAAATCGCAGCATTGACGAAGTTCCGACTGCTGGATCCGCACCTGCACCTTGTAATTTCGGGCACTCTGCAAAATCCGCAGGGCACCATGCAATTGCAAGCGGGCCAGGTGAACTGGCTGGGAACAAACGCGCAACGCATCCCCCCTATTGAAAACGTGCGCGCCAGCATCAACTTCTCGGAAGATCGAATCCGCCTGGAAGAACTGAACTTTTCGATCGAGCGCCAGCCAGTGTCCGCTCAAGCGGAGTTACCGATTGGCGACGATTTTTCACAACCCTGGCGCACCTTCTTTGACTGGCGAAAAGCAAGCGGACGAGTGCAGGTTCGAAATGCCGAATTCGCGGCGTTCATAAAATATTATCCCGAGATCCTGGCGCCTCAAGGTGTCCTGAACGCGGATGTCTCCTTCGCTCCCGGCCCGCAACTGAGCGGCTCACTCACAGTGAACAACGCCGCCACTCGTCCGTTGCCGAATTCCGGGCCGCTCCAGGATGTTTATGCGCGGCTCCGTTTTGTTAAGCAGCAAATTGAATTTGAAGAGGTCCACGCGCTGCTCGGGGGGCAACCCATCGGCTTTTTTGGCAGAATTGATTTCGCAACCAATACCGCTGCCAACCTGCCATTGATTGATGTTCATCTCAGGGGCGAGAACGTGCCGATGGCCCGCCGAACCGACCTGGTTCTTCGCAGTGATCTGAATCTGCGCCTGTCCAATCTCACAAATGCAGTTCCGCTCATTTCCGGGAATGTTCGTCTCCGCGACAGTTTTTACCTGGGAGACCTGCGACAACTCATTCCCGGTCGCGTCGCATCGCCAAGGCGTCGCCCCCCGTTTTTCAACATTGAAACCGAGCCATTCAGTGATTGGCTAATGGACGTCCGCGTCACTGGAGAAAACTTTTTGCGAGCGCGCAGCCCTATATTTCGTGGTTCTGTTTCAGCAAACCTCCGTGTCTCTGGCCCGCTCAGGGAACCGATTGCACTGGGTGATGTGCGCGTGGAAAGCGGAATGATTTTATTTCCTTTCGCCAATTTCCAGGTAGAGCAAGGATTCGTCACCCTGACGAGCGAGAATCCATATCAACCACAATTGTTTGTCACTGCCGGTTCGCGGGCATTCGGGCACGACATCGAAATGACTCTGACCGGTCCGGCGGACAACCCAGTGATCGAGTTCTCATCCACCCCGCCCCTCTCTTCCGAGCAAATCATTTTAATGGTGACGGCGGGTGAGGTGCCCCGGCAAGGATTCGGGTTTACCACCGAACAGCGTGCGCAGCGGCTTGCTTTGTTCGTCGGCAGGAGCGTCTTATCGCGACTGACAGATGGCGCGGGCGGAGAACGTCTTTCCATCACGACCGGGGCAGAGATTTCTGAGCAAGGCCGGGAAACATACGCGCTGGAATACAGGATCAACGAGGACTGGTCGATTGTTGGTGAATACGACCGTTTCGGCGCGCTGAATGTCGGGATGAAATGGAGAATCTATTCACGATGAACATAGGGTTACGCCAACGAATCATTTTCCTTCTGACCGCGTCTTTACTCCTATTCGCAGTGTCCGCCGCGTTTGCCCAGGAGCCAATGCCAATACCCAAGCGAGAACGGGCCCACTTAAAAATCTCCGGATACGGCCTGCTCGGTAATTTCGAGTTGAAACGCCTGTTGCAATCGCTCGACCTGGAGTGGAGGGATCGCACCTCTTTTGATGCAAATTTCATCGAGGATTCCGCCCTTATTATTCTCTCCACGTTGCAGAGGGATGGTTACTTGCAACCCAAAGTCACGGCGGAACTCACCTTGCGCGACGGAAGCATTGTCTCCTATGAATGGGAGACCACGATTGATCCTCCACTGCCCCGTCCTTTTGAGGCGAGGCGCGTTCGTTACAGAATCGATCAAGGTATTCTCTATCGTTACAATGAGATTCAGGTCGTCGGCTCCCGCGAATTCACCGATAGAGACGTGCGCGGTTTTTTTGTTGAGCGCGGGGTTCTGCTCCGTTTAAAGCAGACCCGAATCTATTCACCGGACAGACTGGAACGCGGGATCGGGAATTTAACCGAGGCTCTCACTCGGCGGGGTTTTGAGAATGCCCGAGTAACCGCAACGAACATCGTCCAGAATCCTCAAACCGGTGGTGTTGATCTGACGATTCGAGTGGAGGAAGGCCGAAAGGTTCTGGTGAACTCCATTCGCACTGAAACTTTCATCAGCACCAACCAGGAACCGATCGTCGTCGAAATCATCCAAACCAACGCTCCCTATTCGAGACTATGGCAACAGGACTTCGGATTGATGCTTCGGACCACGAACTATCATCATGGCTATCCGGATACCACGACTGAAATCTCGCGGACACGGGAGGAACACCAGAACGGGACGACTGAAATCGATTTACTCGCGCGCATTGAACTCGGCGAGCAAATCAGGATTGGCGAAGTCATATTTGATGGTCTGCAAAAAACCAAACCCTCGGTCGTGCATCGCCGGGTGGAGATGGATCCCGGCGATCTTCTGAACCGTATCGAGGCAGAAAAAGGCCGGCATCGCCTGGCGCGCCTGGGAGTTTTCAGGACGGTGGATCTGCGCTACGACGTCATTGATGAGCACACGCGCAATGTCATTTATTCGGCGCAAGAGGGGAAGCGTCTGAACGTGAGCCTGCTCTTCGGCTATGGCAGCTATGAACTGCTTCGTGCTGGCATTGAAGTGGAACAGCAAAATGTTTTCGGACGCGCTCATCATCAGCGTTTGCGCGCCGTGCAATCGTTCAAAGCGACCACCATTGATTACCTTTATACCATGCCCGAATTCGTCGGTGAACGCGTGGACGTATTCATCAACGCATTTTATCTCCGGCGCGAGGAAGTTTCTTTTACACGCGAAGAATTTGGCGCCGGGGCAGGTGCGAGCACTTTCCTGGATCTGCTGCAAAGTGATTTCAGAGCCAGCTATAATTACCAGATTCTGTCAGCAGAGAAAATCGATGTTGTAGAAGGGCCAACCAATGCCGCCGTCGGAGCAATCATTCTCGACCTGCGACACGACAAACGCGACAGCCCCCTTTATCCCCGGCGCGGCTACCGATTCTCCGGTTCTCTCGAAACAGCGTCTGATTATTTGGGAGGCGAGGTCAATTATGCGCGGTTCGAAACTCAAGCCTCCTATCATCAACCCCTGGATGCCGGGCGCTGGCTTCACTTTGGACTCAGTCACGGAGCGATCCTGACGCTCCATCATCCCAGTGACGATCTCCCCTTCAACAAACGGTTTTTCCCGGGCGGCGACAGTTCCGTGCGCGGCTTTCAATTCGGTGAAGCGGCACCGCGGAATGCAGCAGGCCAGACCGTTGGCGCGGAAACCTACACTTTGGGCAACCTGGAATTCGAACAGGCTCTGACTGACAAGTGGTCTTTGATCACATTCGTTGACGCTATTGGGTTCGCCCGGCGAGTGGGGAATTATCCCTTCAATGAATACCTCGTTTCGACAGGGGCAGGCATCCGCTGGAAAACCATCATCGGCCCGGTGCGACTGGAATACGGTTACAACGCAGTCCGACGCGCTCCCGATCCCACCGGCACGCTGCATTTCTCACTAGGGTTCCCTTTTTGAGGGTTTAAGGTTTAAAGTTTAAGGTTCAAAGTTGGTTGTGCCGCCGACTTTGAACTTTGAACCGCCCCGCCTAGAACTCTATCGCATTATTCAACTCACCGCATTGCGAGCAACGGGAACGATCCACATCGGCGTCGTCGGTATAGACAAAACTGCACTTCTCGCAACGAAACACCCGGTCTTTATTTGGATCTGCACGAAAGCGGCGCTTGCGCATTTCCGTGAGCGTCGCCACTCCGCCGACCGCTCCAAGGATCGCGAGCAAATAAATAAAAATGAGTTTTTCAATCGGCATAGTCAGCGCGGCTCGGAGATCACCGGGATTCCATTGGTTGCTGCCAACGGTTCCGTTTGCCAGAGAAAATTGATCTTGCCCAACATCAGGCTCGTGGCGGACGCAGGAGCAAACTGAAGTCTTCCCGCCATCTTCAAGGCAACCTGGTCTGCTGCTGCCAATCCTGAATGATGGATCAATCGCATGCTCACCACCTGCCCGGCTTCATTTACACCCACCTCCACGACCGATCGATCCAACGGTTCAGGATTTTGCCAGGAATTCAACACCGGCAATTCAGAAGCGAGCCGCCCTGCGATGTCACCGTGGACTCTTACGCGGGAGAAGTTGTTGGAAACCGTCGTTCGTGTCGAAGACGGCGGTTCGAATGGAACAATCTTCTCAGAAACGTGCATCACAGGATTCCTGCTCAACTGCACAAACTGGTTGAAAGCACCTATCAATGTCTCGGGACGCAAACTTAACCACCGAGGCGGTTCGGTCCATTCGGCGGGAGAATAATCCATCTCCTTCACATTCATCCAGGCGGCGCCAGAAAACGAACTGCCGCTCGGCACGACAAATAAAGCGGGATCGCTGACCAGCAGAGTATCAAACGCCCCCGCAGGCAGAGTTTTTGCCAGCATTCTAAACGAGGTCCGGCGAGGAATCTCATCCAGAGGAGCCGGATCCGGCCGACCAAACAGGAACAGCCAGATCACTTGCAACGCGAAGACAACGCCGAGGACTGTGCAGAATTTTCGCCGGCTCCACCCTTTATCCCTTGATACCTCTTCCGCTCTCATTTTTGTGCCGGTGGACGTGTGACCTGAAGCCAGTCACTGATACCCGCCTGCCTGGCGATCTCCGCCAGTTGCACCATCACCCTGTATTCCACCGATTCATCAGCGCTTACCAAAAGGGTCAGTGGCTGCGAAGTCTTCACGACAATGTTACTCAAACGTTTCTGCAGGTCTGCTCCTGATATTATTCGATTCTCGTAAAAGAACTGGCCTCCCATGTTCACCGCCACAGAAACAGTCGGATTGGGTGTGCCGATGACTGCTTCCGCAGGAGGAAGAACAATCGGCACGCTCGACGTTTCCAGCGTGATCGCCAGTCCCCGGGCGGCATTGCGAACTTCCACCGCAACCTGGCGCGGTGCCTCTGCATCGGCATGCACCACGACGACCGAGTGCGGCGGAAGCTTTCTAAATTCGGTGCGCAACGCTTCCATCTCCGTAATCCGATTGGTGCGCTCGTTGAAGATGATTTCTCCACTGCGCGCGATCGTCAGTGTCCGGCGTTCCGTCCCCGACATAGTCAGTTCGCCCTCCAAAGCAAAGGGAATGCCGGGTGTGTAAACCAGCGAGCTGAGCAAAATGAAAATCAGCAGCAAAAACAAAACGCCGACCAGCGGAACCATATCCACCTGGCCACGGAAAATTTTTGTATTGCGCGGAAACCTCATTGCGGACGGCTGTTGGTTTCAGTGACGATGTTTAATATTTCGGTCGAAGTCTGCTCCATATCGAGCGCGATGGAATTCACGCGGCTGACGAGATAGTTATAGCCTGCATAAGCCGGAATCGCCACGGCCAGACCGAACGCCGTGCAGATCAGCGCCTGCCAGACACCACCCGAGAGTTGCCCGATGTGCGCCTGCAATCCTGCATCCTGCAGCTTGGTAAAAATCTCGATAAAACCGAGCACCGTTCCAAGCAAGCCCATGAGGGGGGCAATTTGTGCAATGGTGGCGATGAGATTCAATTTTTCCTCCAGGCGCGGCACTTCAAGGTAACCGGCGTCTTCGAGGATTTCGCGGATGTCTTCGCGGTTTCGTTCCCGATTCAGAATGGCCGCTTTGACCAGGCGCGCAACAGGACCGGGTGTGGCATCGCAGATCGCGAGGGCTTCGACGACATTATCGCGTTTCAACACATTGCGTACGCCATTCAGGAATTCTGCGGAATTGATCTGGGCGCGGTGATAAAACAAAACGCGTTCGAAGAATACAGTGATTCCAATGGCGCTGGTCGCCAAAATCACCCAGATCATCGGCCCGCCTTTTGCAAGAACTTCAGGCAACATGGCGCTTAGTCTATTGGTAGAATAGGAAAGGCAAAGTGGAAAGTAGCCAGTGTTCAGCTTTCCGGCTTCAGTTTTTCAGGTCGGTGACTATTGGCAATTGCTCCCCACGCAACGGGAGTGGGAACCACGCGAAAGGGAGTGGGAATTTGGGGAGAGGCCGGAATTACCTGAAATTCGTGTCAAATCCCCGTTGAGAAGAATCCCATTGGTGCTTCTTAGTCCTTACCCGCGGCAACAACCGCCAGGTCATCAAAACGGATCGTTGTTCCGGCGAACGGTGTTCCTGAGATCGAGGCTTTGCCGGGGGTGAGCAATGCCGTGTCTTCAAAGGAAAGGTGAATTGGCTCCGCGCCTCCCTGCGACACTTTGCCCTCTACTTTAACTCCGTCCCTGGTTTGGACCGCAGCGAGATGCAATGAACTCCATTCACCCGATTTCCATGTGTATTCCATCGTTTGCATGACCTGCTCGCCTTTGAAAAGTTCGACTGCTTTCTTGGCGGCGGAGATTTGCAGCTTATATCCCCCTACCCCGCACAATGCGACTCCGAAGGCCGGCATACGACGCCCTTTTGAAGTGCTGAAAATGCGAGCGGAAACTGCGACGTTCGCATTCGTTACGGGACCAAACATGACGGTGTAGGTGTCCGTCGGCGAGCCGGGCAGTTCGAGAAATTTGTTTCCCTCTTCCTCCTGAACAGTGAACTGCCCATCGAGCACCATCAGATCTTCAGGGACTTTGCCGATTTCGGCTTTTTGGAAATTGTTCGTGTAAAAAGTTTGCGCCTGCGCGAGAGCGATGGAGGCAAACAAGACCGCTACGATCAATGCCGATCGAAAATTCTCAACCCCTCCGTATCTGTGTCCATCTGTGTTCATCTGTGGTTTTGCCATTAAAATTCTTCCTTACTCATTTCGCAGCGCATTGAGCAACTCGCCTCGCAACGCCAGGCTTGTTGCAACTATCGTCGAAAGTAAACCGCAGAACAAAATTGCGCCCAGCAAAATTCCGAGTGAAACCAGCGGCAACTCCGTCCGCGCATAGAGCAGGTTTGGAAGGATTGCTATGCCTGCTGCGACCACACCAATGATCAACCCGAACCAGAGCAGCACCGCATGCTCATTCAAGACCAACCATCGCAAGGCGCGCTTCCGAAAACCGATCGCCTGTAGGGTGGCAAATTCGCCGCGTCGCTCGAACACATTACGCAAAACAACAATGCCCAACCCGGCACTGCCGAGGAGCAAGCCGAGTCCGCCGAGAATCTGGAACGTATTCAAATAGGTATTTTGCACAGCGTTGAAAGCGGCCAATCGTTCGGCTGCTGGCGTGATTTCCAAACCGGCATCACGCAACGCACGGGACAATGCCTGAGAAACCTCGCTTACATTGTTTGACGGCGCATCGATCAGGAACATTCGATAGCCGGCTTCTCCCGGAAACTTTTCGATAAAGGCACGCTCATCAATTAAGAGGTTTCCCTGGAGAATCGAATTAGCCACACTCGCCACAATCCGCACCTTGAACCGGTTGCCGCGTTCGTCGGTGTAATCAAGGGTGTCGCCCACTTTCTTGCGCATCGCCCAGGTGATGGAGGCGTCATCGCCGATGGCGGGGATTTCATCCGGAGAAGTCGCTTTCAAAAGCAGCCACGGATTTTCGACGGTTGCTCCCTCAACCGTTTTCGCGAAAGAAAAGGCACCACGTCGAGCAAGTTCGTCCGGATCCACTCCCAGCAAACGCGGCGTCTGCGCGCTGTTGAGATTCAAACAACTGGCATCATCGCCCGCTCGAACACGGAAGGAAACAAAACTGACGTCCGGTAGATCCGCTTCCTCCAGACCAAAAAATTCGCGTCCGGCTGTTTCGTTTAAATTTTTTATCACCGGGAATGCCGATTCACCCAGCAGCGCGAAGCCGCCGGTTCCAGAGGAACGTTCTGTAAGTTGATCACTGGTCTCCAGTCGGAACGCACCTACCGCCACGATCAAAAAGGTACCGCTGGCGAGCAACGCCATGGTGGCCAGACTCCGTTTGCGACGACGCGTGGTGTTGCGAATGCCGAGTGCCGAAAGGTTAAAATCGGAAGCATGGCTGGATCGCGCGATCCGTTTCAGAAATGCCGCAACTCCCGAAAGTCCGGCGACGAGCAACAACGCACCCGCACCAAAAAAGATTCCGGCATTGGCGGTCTGCTGTTGCCAAAGGGCAAATGCAACAAGGCCCAGAGCAACAATGACAGAAAGAGCAAAAACCCATTCTGCCCAGTTGCGATTTTTTTCACCGACGGACAACTCGCTGCTCGTCGGATCGCTGCTCAGCAATTCGCGCGCGGGTTGACGGCCTTGCTTCCGCAGCACGAAAAAGATCGTGAGCACACTCACGATGAAACTCGCTGACAAACCAATCGCCAGGGTCACGGGGGTGAAATGAAACGTGAGGGCGGATGTTCCGGTGGCGCTGCGCCAGATCGTGGTGAGCCCCGCAAGCATCGCTCGCGCATAAAATATTCCACCGATCACTCCGAGAATTCCGCCGAGCAACGCGATGCCGCTGCCTTCCAGCAACAAGAGATTGCGAACCTGTTTTGGACGGAAGCCGAGGGCAAGCAATGTGCCGGTCTCGCGGATGCGTTGTTCGACACCGAACTGAAACAGGAGGGCCATCAGAATCAACGCGGCTAGAATCAGGAAGAAACTGAACCCGAGAAAGAGTTGTCCGAAATCCTGTGCCGGCGCGCTGGCCGCAAGGGCGCCTTCACGAAGCGGCAGGAAACTCAGGCCCACCGATTGCGGAGTGATGCTCTTTTGCAGAGCCGTTTCGAGTTCCGCAAACGCGGCAGACTCAGGATAACGCACGGCAGTGAGATCGCCGAAGCGGTTAGCCCACAACCCCTGCCCGGCTGGGAGTGTGATGAAGGCTTTTGGAGTTCCCCGGAATTGTTCCCAGTATGCTTCATCTTTTGGACGAAGCTTTTTCATCTCAATCGTGAAACCCGCATCCCAGTTCTCGGTCTTCTCAGCTTTGGCGATGCCCGGAAATTCCGGCATCAAGGTCCGATCGGCATAAATCCCTTCCATCGGAACAATCGCGCGCACGGTGAAGACGTTTGTTCTTTCCACCAGTTGCTGCGCACTGCCGGGAACGAAATAGCTCAAGGAGATTTCGTCACCGGCTTTTGCACCGAGATCTTCCGCCAACCATTCGTTCAGCAGGATTTCATTATCACGCATTTCCTTCGGGACAATCGGAGCATCGGCGGCAGTGACTATTGAGTAAGGAGTGGAACGATCGCCGAGTCGCAGTTCGTTGACGAAGTAGGTCAGAACACCAGTAGTGCGCGGGGTAGCTTTCAACGCGGCATTCGCGATCGGCTCATCCAGGAAAACGCGTTCAGAGCGGAGTTCAGATCCCGGCTGATTTGTCATCTTCACCAAGGCGAGCTGTGCGTCGGCAAGTTGCCAGTTGTTACGCAACGCAGCACCTGGATCCAAACCTTCGGAGATTTTCGCGAGCAGTAGATTCGCTTTACCGGGAAGCTCCAGGCGTTTTTGCAAAAGGCTGATGGGAACAAAGGCGTTCAACGGCGGGATCTGGTTCGCCTGCAGGCTGAAATGGCCAAATGCGTTGTCATCGGCAATGGCGGACACCGAAAGCCTCATGACTACCGACGTGTCTTCCTGCGGCGAAATCGGCGAGTCACGTGAAAGCAAGGAAGGTTTGTGGACGCGCAGGAGAACGGAATCGCCAACCGTTGCTTTCAGATGATGCGCGAGACGATCGTTTAGAATAACGCCATCGGCCAATGCGCCATCCAGGCGACTCTGCGCCAGTTTCCAAAACCCGTCGTCCACCCCAAGGATTTGCACCTGGTTGGCACGAGCCGAGTTGTCGGAAGTCGCCACAATTCCGGGCACCTGCAAAAGAGCCGCAGTGTCGCCGAGTCCGTTCAATTCACTTGCGAGTTGTGCCCGAAAGAAACGGTCATTCCCAACCAGCGCCACATCCGCTTTCCCAATCCGCGCAAGTGCCATCCCGCGCAGACTGGCACGAACCGAATCGCCGACGATTAAAGCTCCAATCAACACTGCGCTACCAATGGCCGCCCCGAGCAAAGGCCCGAGATGCGACCGCGCATGAAACCGAAAACTGCTACAAATGAGCCGGAAAAAATTCATAAAACCGCACCTATGCTAAAACCAGGGGCAGAAAAATGCTATAGCGTGAAGTTACATAGTTGAATTGTTGCATGGAAGCGCCGTCGCGGCCTCCTCCCCCGACGCAACCATGCATCCATTCAACCATTCACCCACCCCCTTCTGTCCCTATTTGCTATTTAATCGCACGACACTAATCTACGCCGGTGCATCCGATTGCATTTAGAATAGGCGACCTTTCTGTCCATTGGTACGGCATCCTTGTCGCGCTTGGTTTTATTCTTGGTTTCTGGACCGCTGGCCGCCGCGCGCAACGGAATGGGATTTCTTCGGATAAAATAATGGATCTCGCGCCCTGGATCCTGATCCCGGCGATCATCGGAGCACGCGGTTTGCACGTTATTTCCTACTGGCAGGAGTTTGCCGACAAATCGATTTGGACCATTTTCAACATTCGCGGCGGCGGGCTGGTTTTCTACGGCGGGTTCATTGGAGCCTGTCTTGGCACTATTGCGTATGCCCGGATCAAAAAGATTCCACTTTGGAAACTGGCGGATGCACTCGCGCCCAGTGTCGCACTTGGCCATGCCTTCGGTCGCCTCGGTTGCTTGATGACCGGATGTTGTTATGGCACAGAATGCACGTTGCCATGGGCAATCCAATACCCGCATGGACATGAAACCTTCCCGGCGGACGTTCATCCGGTGCAGGTATATGAAGCCCTGCTCAATTTCGCGCTCTATGCCGGGCTTGCGTGGTTTTACCGGCGTAAAAAGTTTGATGGCCAAATCTTTGCGACGTATCTCATCCTTTACGCAATCGTCCGTTCCTTTACCGAAATGTTTCGCGCGGATTACAGCGCTTCGGAATATTTCCTGGGCTTCATCAGCCCCGGACAATTGGTGAGCATTTTTATTATCACGTTCGGGGTTGTGCTGTTCTGGTATCAATCACGGCAAAAAACTGCCGGTGTTAATGAGCGCGTTAAAAGAAAATAGTTTGTGTCCCGAAGGGGTGACTAAAATTTTTCGCATCGTTGCCCCATTGAATTCCAAGGGCTATACGCAACCCCTTCAGGGTTGGAACATTGTTTCACGTTTTCCCAGGGGAGCTTTTACCTCGCAACACCGTTGCTGGGCTTTGTTACGCAATCCCGTTGGGATTGAATTTGCGAACGCACAATTTTCATGAGTGCCGAACCCGCCCAAACACCACTTCCCGTCTTCATCGCCGGCCCAACCGCTTCCGGCAAGTCGGCGCTCGCGCTGGCATTGGCGGAGCGGTTGAACGGCGAAATCATCTCTGTTGATTCCATGCAGGTTTATCGCGGACTGGATATCGGCACCGCCAAACCGACACCTGCCGAGCGCGACACAGTTCGCCACCACCTGATCGATGTCGCGGAGTTGAGCGAGCCGTTCGACGCCGCAAAATTTTGCGAACTGGCCCGGGCCGCAACGAGCGAAATTCAAGCGCGCGGCAAGGCGCCAATCTTCTGCGGCGGAACAGGGCTCTACTTCAAAGCCTTCCTCGAAGGTTTAGGCGAAGCCCCTCCTTCCGACGAACAATTACGCACCGAACTTGAGCAGACCCCTTTGGAAGAATTGCTGCGCGAATTACAAAGCAAAGATCCAATAACCTTTGAACAGGTGGACCGGCAAAATTCCCGTCGCGTCGTTCGCGCTTTGGAAGTTATTCGTCTCACAGGCAAACCGTTCTCCGAACAGCGCTCCGCCTGGCAGAAGACTACAGAAAAGAAACCGGCGCCAAATTTTTTCGGGTTGCAGCGTGAACCTGCTGACCTGCACGAACGCATCAACCGGCGCGTGGATCAAATGTTTGCTAAAGGATTAGTCGTGGAGACGGAACGCTTGCTCAAGGCCGGTTTGGACCAGAATAAAACAGCGATGCAGGCAATTGGTTATCGCCAGGTAGTGGAACATTTGCGAGGCGAACGGAACCTCCCTGAAACCGTCGATGTGATCAAAATCAAAACCCGCCAATACGCCAAACGCCAGATGACCTGGTTCAGGGGCCAATTTGAATTGCAATGGCTGGTAGTAGGCCAGGATAAAAGTATTCAGCAAATCACCGAGACGATTGGCTCGGTATTCGTGAGCCGCAAAGGGGCGTGATTAAAAGTGGGTGAGATTTCCGAAGGAACGGAGCGCGGCGTAAACC
>JACDHS010000034.1 GCA_013820875.1 Verrucomicrobiota bacterium
AGCTGTCGCTGAGATTTGGAACCGCCTTGTCGCCGCGCCAATGTCAAGCACTTACCAGATTTTCCCCATTAAACGCTAATTTCTTCAGGCCGACTTATATAAACCTATTTTCAGACAGGCTCTTAACAAAAAGGACGCCCGTTTGGGCGTCCTTTTCTTTTTAGGATTGATCCAACCGATTACTTGTTCGGTTGTGGCGTGTAGCGCAGGTAAGGCTTTACTTTGCGCATGCCTTTCGGAAACAGCGTCGGCACTTCTTCGTCTTTCACGGCAGGAGAGATGATGCAGTCCTGGCCATCTTCCCAGTTCGCCGGTGTTGCCACCTTGTGCTTGGCCGAGAGTTGCAGGGAATCAATGACGCGCAGGATTTCCAGGAAATTACGGCCGGTGGAAGCCGGGTAGGTAATGGTCAGCTTGACTTTTTTGTCCGGCCCGACGACGAACACGGAACGCACGGTGAACGTGTCGTCGGCATTCGGGTGGATCATGTCGTAAAGATCGGCGACTTTGCGGTCCGGGTCAGCGATGATCGGAAAATTCATTTGGGTTCCCTGCGTTTCATTGATGTCGCAGATCCAGCCGTGATGGGATTCCGCAGCATCCACGCTGATAGCGATTACTTTGCAGTTACGCTTATCAAATTCACCTTTGATTTTTGCCACGGTGCCGAGTTCGGTGGTGCAGACCGGGGTATAATCCTTGGGGTGAGAGAAGAGAACGGCCCAGCCACTGCCGATCCATTCATGAAAGTTAACAACGCCTTCGGTAGTTACCGCATCGAAATTGGGCGCTTCATCGCCTAAACGCAGAGCCATATTTTATTTTCGTTTAAAATTAATCGTTGGATCCTCCGGGCACTGACCTCAAAGGAGCGCGCAAGATACAGGGGCACGCGCTTACGCATCAAGGTGGAATTTGCACAATGCGCGTTCACGGGCGCATCTTGACACTGCCCCCGGTTAAGAATGATAGCAATATAGAAGGATGTTGGGCATGGGCATCTCTCTGCCAAGAAAGCCTTTTGAAATCGCCTCCGAACTCGATCTCATCGGTTTGGGATTGCTTGGGATTGCGTATCAACCACTTACATTTGGGGGCAGTGTCAAGATGCGCCCCGCGTTCACGCGTGTGATTTTAAACGGGTGAGGTGGGGTGCAGCTAAGGCCCAACGGGCCGCCCATTCCTCAGCCCAGGCCATCGGCCTAGGATGCAGCAAATTAGACCGTGCGGCCTGAAGGGCCGCGATTATCTCCTTCTGATAGGCGGTCGCTTTCGATCTCGGCCCTTGAGGCCTCAAATCTGGTAAACGACTAGACACAGGCCAATGGGTTGAGGGATTGCGGCCCGTTGGGCCTTGGGACAAATCGCGGCAATCGCCGCACGAATGTCCTCACCCGTTTAAAATCGCACCCCGCGTTCACAGGGCGCTGCCCTGGGTAGGGTAGCCGTCCTCGGCTGCGAGTTCACCGCGCCTTCCGCCCCGGTGTTCAGGGAATTCAGACGCACTGCAAGAAACTGAGATGCGCTAATCACACCCGCGTCTGAACCACTGCGTTCTTCCACTGGACAGGAAGTGAGACTTTTCCTAAATTTCTAATCTCAGATTTGAGCTGAACAACATGCAATTTGCATCTCAATCCGTCCCTTATTTTACAATAGGGTTGATCGCGCTGACCTGTTGGATTTCCTATAAGGGATTCAAAAGCTCGATCTTCGTCGAGAAGTATATCTTTTGTCCGGAATCCATCCTGGCGTACAAAGAGTTTTATCGCCTGATCAGTTCCGGATTCCTGCACGCCAACGTGTCGCACCTGCTCTGTAACATGGTGACGCTTTATCTGTTCGGACGAGGGTTGGAGATTGTTTTTGGGCCGATACAATTTTTCTTAATCTATTTCGGTTCGATTGTTGGGGGTTCAATACTGTCTCTTTGGCTGCATCGAAATCATGTTTACCAGGCGTATGGAGCTTCAGGCGGTGTTTGCGGGGTGATGTTTGCCCACATCTTTCTGTTTCCGGGCGGCAGTATCTCGATGTTCATGCTCCCGATCTGGATTCCATCATGGCTCTACGCAATTCTGTTCATGGTGGGATCGTGTTACGGCATCAAACGGCAAAGCGACAACATCGGTCACGACGCTCACCTCGGTGGAGCCATCGCCGGTCTAGTGGTCACCACGTTGCTGCATTCCTGGATTGCGACGCAAAGCCCGAAGATGTTTGCAACGATCAGCATCAGTTCCGTGCTGATTCTGCTTTATCTTGCGAGAAACCCGATGTTTCTTCCGCGCGCCTCTGCACCAGCGAAACCCAGCTTCCTGTTTCGAAAAACGACACGCGCAAAGAAATACGATGTGGATCACTTGCTCGACAAAATTTCAGGGCAGGGGATGGACAGCCTGACGCCCGACGAGCGAGCCTACTTGGAAAGTGTTTCCGACAAGTTCCGTCGGCGAGCAGAATCCAAAGCGCCGGAGTCCGAGTTGTATTTCTAAATGTGCATGGATTGACCCACGCACCTTCTTTGATGTTTAGTGTAGGTCGGGCATCTTGCCTGGCCCGTTTCCTGGGGAGCGGCAGATTTCCAGTTGCCGACGAGATGTTCCTTTGAGTTTTTCGCACGATCTGAATGGCCGGGCAGGATGTGCGTGATTTTAAGCGGGTGAGATGGCGTAAAAACGGAGCGCGGCTGTGCTCGAAGAGTCAGCCGCAGCGGGTACGGCAATAATTGCGGCGTTCAGATTTTGCAGGCCCGCTTGATATCTCACGTGTTGCGGCTGATGCTTCGCACAAATCAGAACTATAGAAACAACGAACCGCGTCGCGGTTACGCCGCGCTCCGATTCCATCTCACCCGGAAAAAATCGCACCCGGCAGGATGGCCACCCCACTTTGTTCGTGAATATTTCGGCAATTCGTGTCTAACTTTGGCTGCTGCTCAATGAATCGAATGCACTTTAGTTTGAAATTGTTTCTCGCGTTGATTGTCGCTCTTTGTTCAGCGGTGATTCCTTTGTCTGCGAAAGAGGCGGATAAACCGAACATCATTTTCATCATGGCCGATGACCTCGGCTATGGAGAACTCGGTTGTTATGGGCAGGAACTCATCCAGACGCCGCGCATTGATCGGATGGCGCGGGAGGGGATGCGTTTCACACAGTTTTATGCCGGGGCAACGGTTTGTGCGCCGTCTCGCTCGGTGTTGATGACGGGACAGCATCATGGACACACCCGGGTGCGTGGGAATGCCGGGAGCAAACCGCCCATTGTACAGGCGTTGCGTCCGGAGGATGTCACGGTGGCCAAGGTTCTCAAGGAGGCGGGTTATGCAACGGCTCTGGTTGGGAAGTGGGGACTTGGGGATGCGGGTGGCGCGGAACTCGGTTTGCCGCTTAAACACGGGTTCGATTATTTCTTTGGCTATCTCAATCAGCACCACGCGCATAATCATTTCCCCGATTTTCTCTGGCGCAATGAACAGAAGATTTCTTTGCCTAATAAAATTAAAGCAGTGGGTGAATCAGGCGCTGGCTACGCCACGAATGCGGTTGTTTTCGCCGATGACCTGTTTCGCGATGAAGCACTCCGTTTCGTGAAACAAAATCGTGAGAAACCATTTTTTCTTTATTGGTCCATGGTTGTTCCGCACGCGAACAACGAGCGCAATCACGCATTGAAAGATGGAGCGAACGTGCCGGACTACGGTCCATACGCCGACAAAGAGTGGCCGACGCCGAACAAAGGTCATGCCGCCATGATCACGCGGATGGATGGTCATGTCGGCCAGATGTTGGATCACTTGAAGGAGCTTGGCCTGGCGGAAAAGACGCTGGTGATTTTTACTTCTGACAATGGTCCACACAAGGAGAGCGGGCACGATCCGCACTTGTTTAAACCTTATGGTCCATTGCGCGGATTCAAACGCGATCTGACGGATGGCGGGATTCGTGTCCCGTTCATCGCCCAATGGCCGGGCAGGATTAAACCAGACAGAGAGACGGGGCACGTTGCGTATTTTGGTGATTTCATGGCCACTGCGGCGGAGCTTGCCGAGACAAAATGTCCGTCAATCACCGATTCCATTAGTTTTGCGCCGACGTTGTTGGGTCGCGATAAACAGCAAAAACGATCCGAGTTTCTTTATTGGGAATTTCATGAACGTGGTTTCAGCCAGGCGGTGCTTTATAAGGGGCATTGGAAAGGAATTCGTTCGGAAAAGGTTGATGCGCCTCTGGCACTGTATGATCTCCGTAAAGACATTGGGGAAAAAAGCGATGTGGCGGAGCAAAATCCGAAAGTTGTTGCAACGATTAATGAGTATCTCAAAACAGCGCGGAGCGAATCAAAGGATTGGCCGATACCTGCTGGAGCATTCCAGCGTTGAATCCGAACCTATGTGAAGTGCGGATAGAATAATACACGATGAAACGCCAATTTTTTGCAGCCGTGCTCGTGGTGAGCTTTGTATTCACACTTGCAGGAAACCTTTTCGCTGCCGCTAAAGCCGCCACCAAACCGAACATCGTTTACATTCTCGCCGATGACCTTGGCTGGACGGATCTTCGATGCCAGGGTTCGGAATACTACGAGACGCCTAATATTGACCGGCTCGCTTCTCAGGGAATGCGGTTGCAGCGGTATTACAATTCCCAGAATTGCGCGCCGACGCGCGCTGCATTGATGAGCGGTCAATATGCGCCGCGCACGGGAGTTTACACTGTCGGTTCGCTTGATCGAGGAGATGAGGGAGAACGGCGCATGGATACTCCCGGCAATGAAGAGAATTTGCCGCTGGATAAATTCATTCTTCCGCAGGCGCTCAAAAAGGCAGGCTACACCACTGGGATGTTCGGTAAATGGCACCTCGGGCGAAATGGCGAATATCATCCTGCGCAACGCGGCTTTGATGAAGCGATCGAGGCCGACAACAAACACTTCAATTTTGCGACCACACCAGAGACTGAGGTGCCGAAGGGGCAGTATTTCGCCGATTTCATCACCGATCGTTCCGTGGATTTTATCGAACGTCATCAGAAGAAACCGTTTTTCCTCTATGTCTCGCATTTCGCCGTGCATTCGCCGATTCATGCGAAAGCCGATTACATCGATGAATGGAAAAAGAAACCGATCAAGGGAACACATTGGAACCCGACATACGCGGCGATGATTCAAAGTCTGGATGAGGGTGTCGGTCGCATTGTCGCCAAGCTTAAAGAACTGAACGTCACTGAGAATACCGTAATCATATTTTCTTCGGACAACGGCGGGTTGGGTGGCTATCATTCGACCGAAGCTGAATCGGAAAAAAAGGGGTTCACCGATAACGCTCCCTTGCGTGGAGGCAAGGGAACACTTTACGAAGGCGGAATTCGTGTGCCGTTCATTATCTCTTGGCCGGGCGTGGTGAAGTCGGGCTCTACGAGTGAAGTCCCTCTCGCACATGTGGATGTGTATCCGACATTTCTTGAAATTGCCGGTGGCAAGCGTTTGTCCAAATACACGCTCGATGGAGTGAGTTTCGTGCCGGTGTTGAAGAATCCAGCCGCAAAGCTTAAACGGGAAGCCGTCTATTGGCATTTCCCGGGGTATCTTCAATCCTACGTTCACAGCGATGGTTTTCGAACGACACCTGTTGGTGTCATTCATTCTGGCGATTTCAAGCTGATGGAGTTTTTCGAAGATGGCCGTCTCGAACTCTACAATTTGCAAAATGACATGAGTGAAAAGAACAATCTCGCCCAGAAGATGCCGAAGAAAGCTGATGAACTTCGTGAGAAACTCGCCGCATGGCGAAAGGATATTGCGGCGGACATGCCGACGATGAAGAAAAAAGAGTAGGCCAGAACTGTAGAGTCGTTGATCGCGTGGCGGTCTGGTCCAAGACGTTGGCGCGCTGGGCGTCTGAAAAACCCCACACAAAGTTACCTGTAACCCCAACGCAATGAACTGCCTCTGATTTCAAATGAAATTAAAGCTGCTTCTGCTGTTGGTCATGGCATCGCTTTTTAAGCTGTCCCTGGCTGACGCCACAGCAAAGCCCAACGTCATTCTCATCATGGCGGATGATTTTGGTTTCGAGGGTGTTGCTGCGAATGGTGGAGAATCCTATCGCACGCCGAACTTCGATCGGCTTGCCGCCACTGGAATGCGCTTTGAGAATTGTCATGTGCAACCGCTTTGCACCCCGACACGTGTCCAGTTGATGACCGGCCAATACAATGTCCGTAATTACGTGGAGTTTGGAGTGTTGCCACCGGATTCGCGGACCTTCGGAAATGTTTTCCGCAATGCTGGTTATGCGACGGCGATTGTCGGCAAATGGCAGTTGGGGGAGGATCCGTCCTTGGCAAAACGCGTGGGCTTCGATGAACATTGTCTCTGGCAGTTCACCCGTCGTCCTGAGCGTTACAGAAACCCTGGTTTGGAAATCAATGGCAAAGAAGTGGATTACACCAACGGGGAATATGGTCCTGACATTGTCGCTGATTACGCGCTCGATTTCATCACGCGCAATAAAGAGAAGCCATTCCTCCTTTATTACCCGATGATTCTCACGCACGATCCGTTTGTGCCCACTCCGGACAGCCCCGATTACGATAGCAACAACGTGAAACGGAAAGGGCGCGACACAAGATATTTTGGCGACATGGTGACCTACGCCGACAAGTTAGTGGGGCGCATTGCGGATAAGCTGGATGAGTTAAAGATTCGCGAGAACACGCTTCTCATATTCATTGGTGACAATGGAACGCATTCGTCGGTCACTTCACAATTTCGCGGCAAGCCGTATGAAGGTGGCAAAGGTAAATCAATCGATACCGGAACACACGTTCCGCTCATTGCCAACTGGCCCAAGACAATTCCATCCGGCCGCGTGAATTCCGACCTCGTGGACAGCACCGATTTCTTTCCGACGATCTGCGAGGCTGCCGGAATCAAACTTCCGGCGAAAATGACGATGGACGGAAAAAGTTTCCTCCCGCAACTCAAGGGCAAAACCGGTTCACCTCGTGCATGGAGTTACTGTTGGTATGCTCCCAGGAATAATGAGGTGAAGTTTGAATTTGCCCGCGACTTGAATTTTAAACTTTATCGCGATGGAACCTTTTTCAATACGCGAATGGATCCAGAAGAGAAGTCGCCTCTGACGGATGATTCTCTTTCCAGGGAAGCGAAAACTGCGCGTGCGAGCCTTGGAAAAGTTCTCAAAGAATATGGAAGCGCTCGACCACTCGCCCTTCAAAACGCTTCGATCAAACCGGAGAAAGATGCGACTGAGAAAAACAAACGGAAACTCAAGCAATAGCAATCGCACATGATTCGCCGAATTTATTTCAACACCACTCCCTCGTTTCACTGGATCGCTGCGCTCTTCCTTTGCGCATTCCTTGGCAACGCGAGAGCCGCCGAACGGCCCAACATAATCTTCCTTCTTAGCGACGATCATCGTTGGGATATGATGAGTTGCGCTGGAAACAAAATCATTCAAACGCCGGAGATGTATGCGTTGGCTCGCGATGGGGTGCGGTTTAAAAATGCGTTTGTTACGACGCCGATCTGCGCGGCGAGTCGGGCAAGTATTTTCACCGGTCTGCACGAAAGAACGCATCGCTACACCTTCGGGACAAAGCCGCTCACCGATGAACATGTGCGTATGAGCTATCCTGCGGCGTTGAAACGTGCCGGTTACCGCACTGGTTTTGTTGGGAAGTTTGGTGTTGGTGTGGAGGGTGGCGCGACCGATGCGATGTTCGACTCATTCGTTAAAGTGGATCGCAATCCGTATTTCAAAAAGATGCCGGATGGCAGCGAGCGGCACGCGACCGAGATCGAAGGAGACAGAGCAATCGAGTTTCTCGAGACGGTTAAAGATGGGCAACCTTTCTGCCTCTCGGTGAGTTTTAATGCGCCGCATGCAGAGGACAATGATCCACGCCAATATTTTTGGACGAAAGAGAGCGATTCACTTTACCGAAATGCGAAATTTCCAGTGCCGTCTACGATGACGGACGAGTTCTTCAACCAGCATCCGGACTTCTTGAAAAACTCTGAAAGCCGGAAGCGCTTCGGTTGGCGCTTCGATGAACCGCAAAAGTACCAGGACATGGTGCGCGGCTATTACCGCATGATCACTGATGTGGATCGGGTGATTGGTCGAATCCGCGATGCTCTCAAGGAACGCGGGCTCGATGAGAATACTATCATTATCTTCACGGGCGATAACGGCTACTTTCTGGGAGACCGCGGTTTTGCCGATAAATGGTATATCTACGAGAAATCGATTCGTGTGCCGTTAATTGTTTTTGATCCGCGTGCACCGAAATCTCAGCGGGGCAAAACGGCTGAAGCCATGGCGCTGAATATTGATCTCGCGCCAACGATGTTGACGCTCGCTGGTGCGGATGTTTCAGAAACTGTGCAAGGTCGCAGCCTCATTCCTTTGCTGAATGGAAAGAAGCCAAAGGATTGGCGCACCGATTTGTTCTTCGAACATTTGATGGAAGCCGACGGTGCAAAGTTCGGTCGCACACGGATACCAAAAAGTGAAGGGGTTCGTGGCGAACGTTTCAGTTATGTGCGCTGGTTTGAATCAGATCCGCTGGTCGAGGAGTTATATGACCACACCCGCGATTTCGAGCAGGAGCATAATCTGATCGCGAATCCCAAGTTTGCCAAAACCGCCGCGGAACTGCGCAAGCGCACGACAGAGTTGCGTGATCTTTATGGCGGCCCATTTGTTTCCAACTTTGCTCCGCGTGCCGAAAGGAAGGCTTCAAAAGATGCGAAATCCTCGAATGAATAATTCTGTGCAACCTAAAGCCATGAAACTGCTCCATCATTTTCGCGGGTTTCTTTGCCTGATTGTTTCTCTGGTCCTGGCTGCGCCTGTTTCGGCGATGGCAAGCTCTAAACAACGGCCTAATTTGCTCATCATCCAAACGGACGAGCACAATTTTAGAACACTCGGTTGTTATCGTGCGTTATTGCCGGAAGAGCAGGCGTTCATCTGGGGACCGGGCGTGGCCGTCGAAACTCCGAATATCGATTGGATCGCGAAGAATGGCGCGATTGCCGAACGCTTTTACGCGACGTCGCCGGTTTGCACGCCGTCACGCGCAGCGCTCGTGACAGGTCGCTATCCCCAGAACACTGGCGCAATTAGTAACGGCATGCCGCTGCGGGACGACATGATCACTTTTGCTGAGGTGCTGCGGAAGACTGGTTACTCCACTGGTTACGCGGGCAAATGGCATCTGGATGGCGAAGGCAAGCCGGCTTGGGCACCACGGAGCTTCGGCTTCGTGGACAATCGCTACATGTTCAATCGCGGTCATTGGAAAAAATTGGAGAAAACTACTGATGGACCTCGCGTTTCCGCGACGAATTCTAAAGGGACTTCAAATTATGATCTGGCGGACGCTGACGAAAAAACGTTCACCACCGATTTCCTTGCCGACCGCACGATAGAGTTCATCAAGGACAACAAGGCCAAACCCTTTTGTTACATGGTAAGTTTTCCGGATCCACATGGGCCCAACCTCGTGCGTGCGCCGTACGACACGATGTTTACGAATTTGAAATTTCAGCAACCGAAGACGGCGCAGTCGCAAGGCGAAAAATTGCCCGCCTATGCAGCAACATTGCGTGAGCGGATCAATAATCATCAGATGGCGCAGTATTTCGGTATGGTGAAGTGCATTGATGACAATATTGGGAGAATCCTGAATGAACTGCGTGTCGCAAAACTTCTGGGAAACACAATTATTGTCTTCACTTCGGATCACGGCGATCTCTGCGGTGAACATGGTCGAATCAACAAAGGCCCGCCGATGGAGGCATCTGCCCGTGTTCCGTTCTTGATCTATGCTCCGGGAAAAATCAAACCAGGAACTGTTGTGCGGGAGTTACTTGGGATGGTGGATTTCAAGCCGACAGTTCTTTCGTTGATGAAGGTGAAGAATCCGACTCGGGATGAAGGTCGCGATGCTTCGCAGTTGTTCACGAATGGCAAAACTCCCAGGGATTGGAAGGACATTTCGTTTTTGCGGATTGGCTTTCCCGATAGCGAAACTTCCAACGCGTGGATGGGGGCATTTACACGACACCATAAATTTGTGGTTTCCCCCAATTCAGAGCCGGCGTTGTTCGACCTGGAAAAAGATCCGGAAGAATTGAAAAACGTTTTCACTGCAACGGAAGAGCGTGAAACGGTTCGGCGTCTCGGGAAGGATTTAATGCAGTACGCGCGCACTTACCGTGACCCG
This sequence comes from Verrucomicrobiota bacterium, assembly GCA_013820875.1. Taxonomy (GTDB): domain Bacteria; phylum Verrucomicrobiota; class Verrucomicrobiia; order Limisphaerales; family JACDHS01; genus JACDHS01. The sequence goes on from JACDHS010000034.1 coordinate 10,266, forward strand.
ATGCTCGAATCAGCGGCAGTCCGGGCGGATCTGGAGTGGGCTGTTACAGGTAAAAGCGATTATCATGCGCCTGTGCGAAACATCGTCGTACCGGGCAAGAAGGCCAAAAGAACAAGCAACGATGAGGACTGACCACACTGAAAACCCCTATTGAAAACTTAAGCTCAATATGTTTACTCGATTTCTCCTTTTAGCAGCCTGCATTCTCTCTGCTCTGGTTCATCAGGCTCACTCTGCTCCGGCCAAGCCGAATATCATTTTCATTCTTGCCGATGATTCCGGCCTGGGCGAGTTCGGTTGCTATGGGGGGAAAGTGATTCCTACTCCAAACATCGATAGTCTTGCTGCCGAAGGAATGCGATTCGATCGGGCATACAGCGGCAGCGCCGTCTGTGCTCCGACACGTTGTGTTCTGATGACGGGCTTGCACCCGGGACACGCACATCGTCGCGCCAACCAGATGAAGGGTGGCATTGTTCCATTGCCCCCAGAAGAAGTGACGGTTGCCGAAGTCTTGAAAAAGGCTGGATATGCCACGGGCGGATTCGGGAAATGGGGACTGGGAAATCCTGGGACAATCGGCGTCCCGGAGAAGCAGGGGTTCGACCTTTGGTACGGTTACTACGATCAGAAACATGCGCACAGCTATTTTCCGTCGCACCTTGTTCGTAATAGTGAAGATTTGCCCCTGCCAGGAAATGCAGACAATAAACGTCAACAGTATGCCCACGATTTGATTGAAGCGGAGACATTGAAGTTTATTGAATCGAATAAAGATCAGCCGTTTTTTTGTTACGCAGCCTGGACTCTGCCGCATGGGAAATTTGAAATCCCATCGCATGCAGCATTTGCGGATCGTTCATGGCCTGAACCAGTGAAGATTCACGCAGCGATGATTTCGAGGATGGATGATTCGGTGGGGCGCGTGTTGGCTAAGCTGAAAGAATTGGGGATTGATAAGAATACCCTGGTGATTTTCTCCAGTGACAATGGCGCGGATGGTCCCGGCGTAAAAACTTTTAACGCCACGGCTGGATTGCGAGGCATCAAACGGCATTTGCATGAGGGCGGTATCCGTGCGCCATTCATCGCACGGTGGCCCGGACAAATCAAAAGTGGCACCACGAGCGATCTCTTGACTGGTCACGTGGATATTCTCGCCACCGCAGCAGATCTCGCTGGAGTTCCTGCTCCGAAGAGCGATGGAATCTCGATCGTTCCGACGCTGCTCGGTCGCGATCAGAAAGTGCGGCACGATTTTCTCTATTGGGAAATCTACGAAGGTCCTACACCGTTCCAACAAGCGGTCCGCATGGGCGATTGGAAAGGTTATCGCTGCGGCACGAAGGATCCGCTGGAAGTTTACAATCTCAAAGCGGACGCGGGTGAAACGAAGAATGTTGCTGCCGCCAATCCGAAAGTGGTGAAAAATATTGAAGCAATCATGACTCGGGAACATTCGCCATCGCCTTACTATGCCACTCCGGAATTCTCCAAAACCGGAATCACCCAAAAACCCAGGAAAGAGCCAAAGAAATAAAAACACTCAAGATGAAATTGCATCATCTCTCCTTCCTGATCCTGTGTTTTCTGACGACTGCGACATCTTCTATTGCCGCGGCTGAAGCACCCCGGAAACCGAACATTCTTATTCTCCTGGCTGATGACCTCGGCTATGGAGATGTCGGATTTAACGGCGGCAAAACCATTTCTACTCCCAACCTGGATCGCCTTGCTGCGAGTGGTGTTAACCTGACTGATTTTCGTGCCTGCCCAATGTGTTCGCCGACTCGAGCGGGGTTACTCACTGGTCGTTGGCCTTCGCGTTTTGGAATGATGCGTGCCGTGGTGCCGCCGTGGTCTTCTTACGGATTGCCACAGTCGGAGAACACAATGCCGGAACTTCTTGCATCAGCGGGTTACGAGGAACGGGGTATGGCTGGCAAATGGCATCTGGGCCATGCGCGACGGGAGTTCCTGCCGCTGGCGCATGGATTCACTCGTTTCTACGGTCATTATAATGGCGCAATTAACTACTTCACCCATGAACGGGATAACGAGCGTGATTGGCATCACGACGATCGTTCCGTGCGCGAAGAAGGATATTCAACTGATTTGTTGGGTGCCGAGGCAGCGCGTTTCATCGGTGCAGCACCGTCCCGAAAACCATGGTTTCTCTACGTGCCGTTCAATGCGCCGCACTCGCCTTTTCAGGCCAAGCCGGAAGACCTTGCAAAATATCCCCAACTGAAAATTCCAGATCGCCGGGCCTACGCAGCCATGGTGGATTCAATGGACCAGGCGATTGGGAAGATTCTCGCCGCCGTCGCGGCGCGATCGGATGCGGATAACACGTTGGTTTTATTTTTCAGCGATAACGGTGGCGTGAGCAAAGTCGGCAGCAGCAACGGACTTTTCCGTGGTGACAAGCTCACGGTGTATGAAGGTGGCACACGAGTCTGCGCCGCTATCCACTGGCCGAACGGTGGTCTGACGGGCGGCAAACAATTTTCGGGGCGCATTGGTTACATTGATGTGCTGCCTACCGTGCTCGCAGCGGCGAATGCGAAGGCTCCAAAGGATCTGGATGGAATCAATTTTCTGCCGGTATTACGCGGCGAAAAGCCGTTGCGAGAGCGTCCATGGTTCACGTATATGCACCAAAACAAAGATGCGCACGCTTCGGTCCATCTGGGCAATTGGAAGTTGGTGGCTCATGGAGATTTCTTCGCTGAAAAACCTGCTACTCCACCAAAGCTGGAACTTTACGATTTGTCGGCTGATCCGGCGGAGACGACTGATCTGGCTGCGAAGAACCCGAAGATGGTTGCGCAACTCAGCAAACGGTTGCGTGAATTTGGCACATGGCAGAAGCCCGGCGTCACTGCGTATGACGAAGGTCGAGAAGGCTTTAAAGCACCCAAAGATTGGACCATTACTAATTGATTACCCATGAAACTTGCATTGTTCAAATCACTGCTACTCGTCGCTCTCATCGTCCCCCTGCCTGGCGTAGTAATCGCCAAGGAGGCTCGCAGGCCCAACATCCTTTTTGCCTTCGCAGACGACTGGGGACGGTATGCCAGCGCCTACGCGAAGCTGGATGGAAGTGGCGGGATTAATGATGCGTTGCAAACGCCAAACTTTGATCGCATTGCGAATGAAGGAGTGCTTTTTCGTAGCGCATTCGTCAGCGCCCCTTCCTGCACGCCGTGCCGCAGCGCATTGTTGTCCGGGCAACATTTTTGGCGAACAGGACGCGCGTCTATCTTGCGCGGGGCAGTCTGGGATGGATCAAACCCTTCTTATCCATTGCTCCTGAAAGATGCGGGTTATCACATTGGCAAAAGCTACAAAGTATGGGGCCCGGGAACAGCGATGAAGGCTACCCATGGCGAGCCAAAAGCCACTTATGAAAAGGCGGGCGGGCGAATTAATCAGTTTTCTCAAAACGTCACTGCAATGGTGAAACAAGGGAAAACGATTGAGGCTGCCAAGAAGGAGCTTTACAACGAAGTGAGCGGTAATTTTTCGGCTTTCCTAGCAGATCGTAAAAACAACGAGCCGTTCTATTACTGGTTCGGTTCAACGCAGGTACATCGCAAATGGGTCAAAGGCTCGGGTAAAAATTTGTGGGGGATTGATCCGGATTCGTTGAAAGGGAAGATGCCGCCGTTTCTGCCTGATGTGCCGGAAGTGCGCGAAGATCTCGCCGATTACTTCGGTGAAATTCAATCTTTTGACGCGACTCTCGGTGTTTTAATTGCGCAACTCGAAGAAATGGGTGAGTTGGAGAATACGATTATCGTTGTCAGCGGCGATCATGGCGCCCCTGGTTTTCCTCGCGGCAAATGTCACCTCTACGATTTCGGATCCAGCGTGCCGCTCGCGATTCGTTGGGGCGGCGCAAAAGGTGGCCGTGTGGTGGACGACCTGATCAGTCTTACTGACCTTGCGCCTACATTCCTTGAACTCGGCGGCGTGGAAATTCCCAGGGTGATGACCGGTCGAAGCTTGCTGCCGATTTTGCAATCGACGAAAAAGGGCAGGGTGGAGCGGAACCGGGATGCCGTCTTCATCGGAAGAGAACGACACGTGGAGAACGCTCGGGATGGTATGTTGCCGTATCCGCAGCGGGCCATTCGCACGGACGATTTTCTTTACATCATCAACTTCAAACCGGACCGCTACCCGGCGGGTGATCCATATCGTCTCAACGAAACGAACCCACCCACAATCGAAGAACTGACCGAGGAAACGCGGGTAACTTTGCCTGACGAAGATGCAGGGCCGACCAAGGCTTGGCTCGTGACTCATCGCAACGACCCCAAATGGAAATATCATTACGAGCTGGCCTACGGCAAACGTCCACGTGAAGAGCTTTACGATCTGAAGCGTGATCCGCATCAGGTCCATAACATCGCGGCCAATCCGAAATATGCGAAGAGCCGGGCGCAACTTGAGAAACGTCTTATGGGGGAACTGAAACGCACGGGCGATCCTCGCTTGGTTGACGATGGTAAATTCTTCGAAACATCGCCCATGGCTGGAGAAGGTTCCGGGGACGTGCCTTTTAATAAAGGCAAAGCAAAATAGAACATGGAGGACGCAAATAAAATGACACAAATAAAGTTACGGTTGTATCTGCATCTTCTCTTCGCGTTCTGTTTGTGCGCTCCGTGTTTTATTCACGCCGCTGACAAACCGAATATCATTTTCGTCCTCATAGATGATCTTGGTTACGGCGACCTCGGCTGCACCGGGAACAAAGAAGTGCCGACGCCCAACATAGATCGACTTGCCGCGGAGGGGACGCGTCTCACCCAATTTCATGTCAATTCTCCGATCTGTTCCCCCTCACGGGTGGCGTTCACGACCGGGCAATATCCACGACGCTGGAAGATTCATTCGTTTCTCGCTCAACGCGCGGCAAATGAGCGTCGCGGGATGGCCAATTTTCTCGATCCCAAAGCACCGGCCATTGCGCGAGCTTTCCAATCGGCAGGTTATGCCACCGCACATTTTGGCAAGTGGCACATGGGCGGCGGACGCGATGTGAACGACGCTCCGCTCCCGCAGGAATACGGCTTCGACGAATCCCTCGTCTCCTTCGAAGGACTGGGTGATCGCATTTTGCCGCCAGGCGATTTATCCGAGCAAAGCGCGAAGCTTGCTCATGGAAAAATCACACGGGTGGAAAAGCACGAGCAGACACAGATCTACGTGGACCGTTCCATCGAGTTTATGCAGAGGAACAAGGGTAATCCGTTCTACCTGCACCTATGGCTCAATGATGTTCATGATCCATTTCAGCCTGCACCGGGCGCGGCGGAAAAATTTGCGGGGAAAGGGCGCAGCGACGAAGATCGAAAATTCTTTGCGACGCTTGTCGAAATGGATCGGCAGCTCGGAAGGCTTTTTGAATCGGTCGATAAACTGGGTCTCGGCGAACGCACGCTCATCGTCGTCACCGGCGACAACGGACCCACCGCCTGGGCGCGTTATTACAAAGAAGGAATCGAGCCGCCGGGTGATACCGCAGGCGATCGCGGTCGCAAATGGAGTCTTTACCAGGGCGGTATCCGCCAACCTCTCATTGCGCGATGGACAGGCAAAGTTCCGGCGGGACGAGTGGATGAGTCCAGTTTGGTGACCGCCATGGATTTCTTTCCGTCGCTTACGAAAATCGCCGGGATCAAGCCGCCGAAAGTTCGACTCGACGGAGAAGACGCCAGCGCCGCGTTGCTCGGGAAGAATTTCAAACGCAAGAAACCGGTGATGTGGGAATACCGTCATGACATCAAACCCGGCAATCCGTCCGACGTCAGTCCGCCGCTCGCCATTCGTGATGGCAATTGGAAATTTCTGAGAAACCAGGATGGTTCTCGTGCCGAGCTCTACGATCTCGCCAACGATCCTGCCGAATCTAAAAACCTGGCCGATGAACAGCCGAAGCGTGTTAAAGAACTTTCTTCGCGTTTGGAAAAATGGATTCAGGCCACTGCGCCGCAATGATACAACCCAAACCGATAAACTCATTGAAATGATTAAAACCATTCCTGCATTGATAGCAGCCTTCCTTTGTATTTTTAACGCTCAACCCCTGGCTGCGAAACAGAAGCCGCTTCCCGATATCGTCATCTTTTTGACTGACGACCATAGCCAACTCGACTCCACACCGTATGGGTCAAAAGATTTTAGCACGCCGAACATGCAGCGGTTAGCGGACGCTGGACTTACCTTCGATCAAGGCTTTGTTGCTTCGCCGAGTTGCGCTCCGAGTCGGGCGGCGCTCCTGACCGGTTTGATGCCCGCGCGTAATGGTGCTGAACCCAATCACGGCAAGCCTCATCCAGAATTAAAAAAGTGGCCTGCGTATTTTCAAGAACTGGGTTACGAAGTCGTCGCATTCGGAAAGGTGGCGCACTATAAGCACACCGCCGACTACGGCTTTGATTACTTTGCGCACGACACCTTCCATGATCATGGCGGCATCCCGGCAGCAGTGGAGTTTTTGAAAAAGCGGAACAACGCCAAAGCAAAGCCGCTCTGTTTATTTGTGGGAAGCAATTGGCCGCATGTTCCATGGCCGAATGAAAACGAAGGGTACGATCCTGAAAAACTCTCGTTGCCAGCCGGGACGGTGGATACCGCTGCCACTCGAGAATGGCGCGCCAAGTACGCGGCCGCAGTGACAAGGGGTGATAACGATCTCGGGCTCATTCTTGATGCGGCAAAAACGAATCTTGGAAAAGACACGTTCTTCCTGTTCAGCAGCGATCACGGCACTCAATGGCCCTTCGCCAAATGGAACTGTTATGATGCTGGGATCCGCGTCCCTCTGATCGTCTCATGGCCCGGCGTGACCAAGCCGGGCACGCGAACGGAAGCGATGGTGAGTTGGGTGGATTTTCTGCCGACTATCCTGGAAGCAGCCGGAGGCAAGTCGCCAAAAAATATTGATGGTCGCTCTTTTCTACCGGTCTTGCGCGGCAAACGGAAAGCGCATCGGGATGAAATTTTCACCACACACAGCGGTGATGGACGTTGGAACATTTATCCGATTCGCAGTGTGCGTAATGCCGATTGGAAATACATCCGAAATTTGCATCCCGAATATGCCTTCACCACTCATATTGATCTCCCGGGAAACCTTGGACAGCGCGCTTATTATTCCACCTGGGAAAATGCGGCCAAAACCGACAAACAAGCCGCAGACATTGTAAAGCGTTACCATGCCCGTCCGGAAGAGGAACTTTACGATTTGAAAGCTGACCCAGGTGAACAGCGGAACCTCGCCGATGATCCACGGCAAGCTTCACGACTTAAAAAGATGCGCAAGGAAGTGGAAAAATGGATGCGCGAGCAGAACGATCAGAGCACCGTTTACAATGAACCTCGTCTTCTGAGTGATCCGAACAGTTACGGACCGAATGCTCCTTCCGGCAATGTCGCTCCGAAAGCCGCACCGAAGAGCGGAAAACCTTCGTGAACTACTTTCTTTGGGATGAAGTAGGACAGCGCATCTTGCCTGTCCCACGGGAGGCGTGAAAATGAAAAGAGGCAAAATCCCCCGCCCGGAAGATGGCCTGGAGACTACTTGTGCCGCACGAGCCTCTTATGGATTGAATTACGCCGGGGGGCTGATCCCGTCGTATCCTCAATTTGACACTAATCTGAACAAACAAAGCGAAGGAGGCGATGGTAAGAGATATATTGTGAGAGCAGCAAAGTTTAGGTGTTGCTTGCGCTTCATTTGGGGTGGGCCTGATTACGAGTGGGGAACCGGCAAAACGATCCAAAACATTACTCAACTGCGAGATAAGTTTTCAAAAACCGGGCTCACTGTTGCAATTGTTGGGTGGAGGGATCCAGCGGGATTCGGGCATGTGGCGGTAATAACTCCAAACTATGATGATCAGCATGTAACGTTTTCACCTAACCTTGACTATAGCGTGGCGCAACCATTGGGGGCAGGGTCAGGGGCTGGCTGGATATGGATTCTAACGTGAGGCTCATCTGGAGTATGAAATTTCTTTTTCTTCTTCTTCTGCCTGCATTAGTGGCATTCGGAGCTGAAGAACGAAAAATTTCTCTTCAAAGAGCGGCGGCAGTTGGGCATCTACAAGATAAAGATTTAGGAGGAGTCCGTCGCGGAATATTTGAGTTGGATTGGGCGATACTTGACTCGACCGATATAGCGGTAGTCAAGTTTTATGGACGAGATACTGACGAATGGACGATGCACATCACCACGCGTGATGGCCGTCTTGATACTGCCGGGCCGAATAAGGGATTACATAAGGCGTTGTCCACGGAGTTGGTTGCAAGAATAGTCAAAGAATCTATCGCTCAGTTTAAAGGGCGGTATGCCAATGCGAAGATGACTTTATTCGCTGCTGATATTCGCTTGTTTGAGGACGTGTGGAGCGATTTCTGCGCACAAGTGCGCGCCGAAGTGCTCAACAATGATAACGATTCAGTTGCCGCCTACGACTTGCGTTTGATGTTGATTGATCATCGTAAGCCTAGACAAGGGAGAGAAGATAGGCAGATGGTCACGATCGGCAAAAAGAGAAATTCGAGTCTTCAAATCAGAATTTACGAAGGTGTAGACGGGCGTTCAAAAGTGGAGCCTGAAGTTGACTTCAACGAAGCGGAACTTCCAACAAAAAGCAAAGAATTTGCGCAACTCAAGGAAAGTCTGGCTCCATTATGGAATGCCGAAAAGCTTTCCGAATCGGCAAAGAGATCGATCATTTCACAGGTAATGCTTATTGCTGATTACGTGCCGCTACGGGACCGCCTCTGGTTAATAGAAACTTGCCGGCGAATCCTTACATCGGAATTCAAGCAAAGTAGTTTGGAGTTGGCTTTTCAGGAGCACGGCCTGCGCTTTTCCAAGATAGGGATATCAAGTGAGCTGCGCCTAATCGATCCATCTCAATTTTCGGACGGCTGGGGCTGGAAAGCAGCAGCTAATGCTAATGCACTAGGATTTCCGAAACAATTGCCATTCTCTATATCAATCGTTCCGATAGCGATCAAAAATGACGGTAACCCAACAAGCGAGCGATAATTAAAAGTAATTGCGGAGAAAGTAGCTTGCTCAGCCTAATTCTTTGACCGGCATCTTTTTATCCGGCTGCACTAGTAATGCTGACGGGTTCATTGTTTCGATCAAAGGCAAATTCTTTGTGCTTCGAAAGCAACACGTCGGATGTCCGGAGAGGATCATCACTTTGCTGTTAGCTGTTAAATTCTGATATTTTACCATATGGTGTTAGACGAGGATTTGTTCAGCCATCGCGTAGCAACAACGGCATACGAGGGAACCTCCCATTGCCCCTGATAGGAACAATGATTGACCGTGAAACAGTAACTTGGGCATATCGCCTTTTTCTGGGACGAGAGCCGGAGAATGAAATCGTTATAAACGACAAGCTTGCGCATGGCACGATCGCTGATTTGCGTCGAGCTTTTTTGGCTTCCGTTGAGTTTCAACGCGCAAATGTTAGCGGCAAGACTGCCACAATGAGCGGCCATGAGTCCCAGTTGAATGTTGAAACTGCAGCAAGTGACTGCGAATTGCGGACGATGTACGCACATTTGGAGGCGGTCTGGGAAAAGTTGGGGCAGGAGGAGCCGTTTTGGAGCGTGATCACTAGTGATCGGTTCCTTTCAAAGAATTTAAAGCTAGCCGATGGCTTCGTCCATTCAACTTTTAGGCCGGTATCGTGGTTGTAGTTTGTTCAACACCCGCTCCAGTCGCGCAACGACCATCTGATGATGCGCTGCCCGGAATAACCTCCCGTTCTTTCGCTCCGGCTTGTTTCTGGCGCAATTCACTTTCCCAAAGGTAAAAGCCAGCCGAACTGGCGCAATATCCAGCCAGCGATTGTGGGTCCTTGTTCTTTGGCTTTGAAAAAGCCGCGCCGCGCGTGTGTGTGCCCAACAGCCGAACAAGATCACTTCCTTGTGTTTAACGAAGGCGGGATAGGCGGAATACCCGTCGCACTGCAACAGGCCGCGAAACTCTTTTCCAAGCAAGGAATCCAAGCAAGCCGCCGCGCGGTTGGCATGCCACTGGTAAACCACCAATCGTTCGGGACTCAGCCCGGTCCATAGATAACCTTGTCCGCATTTACCCGGCAGATCGGGGTTCTGGTAACGTATCGGTAATTCATCCAGTTGCGCGTAACTTTCCGCACAATTTCGGCGCTTTTTACGACGGCACTGCGGGGCGTAACAGTTCAGGTTGAGATTACGAAGTGACCCTTGTTTCGCAGTGCTTATGGCTGAATTCGTTGTCAAAAACCCAACATCATCTCAGGTGTTGGGTTCTATTTTTTTAAAACTCATCTCCGAGCAAAAATGCTTTCCAGCATTCGCATTTGCTCACCGCTCGGCGGACAAAGATCCCTTTCCCATTTGGAAATGAGCAATTCAGAAACTCCCATTGTTTTAGCCATCTGACTCTGTTTAGGTCCTCGTTCATAACGGCTTAGAAAGGAGGCGATCACCTAGAGTTTTTGGTGTTGTCGGAATAGGTTTTCTAACGTTACGGTTGTCTATGAATGGCAGGCGCGATATGCGGATTTTTCGTTGTGCAATTCCCAACAGGGCTATTCTCCCCCGAGGAGAAGGAACCAGACAGCCCGCCGTGCAATAAATGCTCGCGGTTGAACACGGGACGTTTCCGATCAACTTGAGTGCCTATCCGGAAATTACTTTTGGTAATCGCTCTATTAACTGCCGTTTTAAGGATGGAATGGTGTCGGGATCGAGCGGATCACAAGGGGCTTGCCGCACCCGCCAAATTGAGTTTCCGGGAACGTGGACAACACACTGTGTTGCCCACGTTTTTAGTGACCTAAAGTGAAAAAAACCCTTAGTTATAGATCCCTGCGCATTTTCAAGGCTGACAAACTGGCCAGGGAATGACGCTTTTACGCAAACGCGACTTTGGTCGTGGTTCCCTCCGGCTCCCAATTCCGCGGCGGTTTGGAGTTGATGGATTGCACATCCTTGATCGAAATCTGGCGGCCCAGAGTCTTTGGGCTTTTCACGTCCAACTCGGCTGGACTACAGGTTTGCTGCGAGATCTTCTGGTGCGGGGCGGCTTTGTATTTGATGTAAAGCGTTTCCGGCGTTTCCGGTTGGAAGTAGAGGATGCGGGATTTTGGCGGGATACAAAAATATTCCTTATCCATGATCGTTCCGCCGAAAGTGAAACGTTTCAGGTAAGTCGCTTCCCGATTGGTGTAGGCGCAGGTGAACACCTGGTCGCGCTCGGGTAGAGCGCAGAAAATCACATCCGGCCCTATATACAACTTCTCTGGAAGCTGAATCACCTTGTAATGACCATCCTTGAACACGAGCAACAGTTTATCGAATTTCGTGCAATCGATGCGGAATTCGTCACCGGAAACCTTGAAGCCGATGTAACCGCTCTCGCGATCGTATGCGACTTTGAATGCCTTGAACGCGACTTCCTTGGCTTCCACTTCGTCGAACCGGCTGCTCTTGGTCAGGCGCGGATACAGCGGTCCGTATTTTGCGAGCAACCCTTCGAGATGGTTGATGACATAGTTGGTGAGATTCTTCAGGTGTTTGCGGGTGAGCGCCAACTCCTCTTTCACCTTCTCCATCTCGTCGCGATGTTTGTTGATGTCGAACAGCGAGATGCGACGAATGCGCACCTGTAGCAAACGCTCCACATCGGAATCGGTGACGTCACGGATCAATTCCGCTTTGAAAGGTTTAAACCCTTCATAAACCGCTGCCATGACCGCCTCGTTCGTTTTGCACTGTTCGATCTTTTTGTAGATGCGTTCCTCGATGAAGATGCGTTCCAGGGTGCGGAAATGCAGTTCGTCCTGTAATTTGCCTTCCTTGATCTCCAGTTCGCGTTTCATCAGGTGAACGACCTGTCGCGTATTTTCATGGAGAACCTCGGTGACCGTCATTTCGACCGGACGATTGTCCTTGATCAAAATGATGCGGCTGGAAATTGAAACTTCGCAATCAGTGAAGGCGTAAAGCGCATCGACCAATTGTTCGGCACTCACACCGACCGGCGCCCTGACCTCGATCTCAACGGATTCCGAGGTGAAATCATTGATGCTACGGATTTTGATTTTGCCTTTGCGGGAGGCGTCTTCGATGGAGCCGATCAGCGAATCAGTTGTGGTGGTCGGCGGAATTTCTTTAATCACCACCGTGGAATCGTCCTTCACCTTGATCTTTGCGCGGACTTTGATGCTTCCTTTGCCATCGTTGTATTCACGCGCATCCATCAAGCCGCCCATGACAAAATCAGGCAGGCATTTGAACGGTTGTTTCTTGAGAATGGCGATCTGCGCCTGGAGCAGTTCCGGGAAATTGTGCGGCAAAATACGTGCCGACAAACCCACCGCAATTCCTTCGGTGCCGAGCATCAGCAACATCGGCAACTTGGAAGGCAGCGTAACCGGTTCCTTGCTGCGCCCGTCGTAGGTCGGGACAAACTCAGTCAGTTCATCATTGAAAATTTCGTTGCGGGCGAGATCCGTCAGACGGCATTCGATGTAACGGGGAGCTGCCGCAGGATCGCCGGTATAAATGTTGCCGTAATTCCCCTGGCCCTCGATGAGATACCGCTTATTGGTGATGACCACGAGCGCGTCGCCAATGGAAGCATCGCCGTGCGGATGATACTTCATCGTTTCACCCACGACATTCGCCACTTTAATAAAGCGGCCGTCATCCATTGTCTTGAGCGCCCAAAGAATGCGGCGTTGCACCGGCTTTAAGCCGTCGGCGATATGCGGGATGGCGCGGTCGCGGATAACGTAGCTGGCATATTCCAAAAAGCTCTGGTCCACGCGGCGGTGCAGGGCCAGTTCGCGGTTGCCGGGCACAAAAGGTTTATGCACCACGGCCTCGACGGCTTCGAGTTCCACGTGCGCTTCTCCGTTGCCATTTTTCGTGTTTGGATCGCCAGGTGTGCCGGTTGGCCCCTCTATTGGCAAATCGGGTTGGGCAGAATCGTTCTTCGATTTTTTCTTTTCGGTCATTTCTTTGAGTAAATCCTATATTGCAAAGCTGATTTCCAAAGCAACTTGGAGAATCAGTCGGCAAAACAGGCCGAAAAACTAGACCACGACCGGAATCTTGGCGAACAGAAATGTTCTGGAGAATGAAAGCCGGGTGTAAAACTGCGGCTCCCACCGAGTGGACATCGCACGTCGGATGATATGTGTGCGGTTCCCGCCGAATGGCTATTCGCCGCTAAAAGATTTCGGTTCTACCAATCCTTGAAAGGTTGGCCAGGGTTCTTCCGTTCTTTCGGGGGCGGCCTGAAGATGAGCGGTTTTTCGTCCCGTTTTAATGCTTCCAGAAATTGTTCGGCTTGTTCCTCGGTCATCTTCCCGTCAGCAGGAGCCATTTCGCCTTCTTTCTCTTCGGCCTCTTGCTCTTCGCCGGGTTCGCCGGATTGACCATCCTTTTTCTGCTCCTCGTCCTGATTTTTCGCCTGTTGTTGCTCTTGCTCTTTCTGTTGCTGGTCTTTGTCGTCCTGTGACGGGTCTTGCTCTTTTTGATCGGAGTCTTGCTTCTGTTGTTCCTGATCCTGATCGTCTTGACCTGGGTCTTGTTTTTGCTGCTCCTGGTCCTTTTTCTCGCCGTTCTTGTCCTGTTTGTCTCCGGAATCCTGCTGCTGTTGCTCCTGCTTTAATTGTTCCAACATTTGTTTCACGAATTGGAAATTATTCTGGGCATCCGCATCCTCGGAGTTCAGTCGTAACGCATTCTCGTAATTTTTCAGGGCTTGTTCCCATGTCTGCTGTTTCTCTTTCGGGTCAGGATTGGGTTCCCCGAGTTGATACAGGGTATTGCCAAGGTTGTAATACGCTTTTTGTTGCAGTTCCAAATCAGGGGCAACTGTCGCAGTTTCGAAATGTTTCCGCGCGACATCGAACTGGTCGCTTCGATACGCAGCATCACCTGCATTATAATGTAACCGGACATCGTTTGTCTTTTTTGCCAGGAGCTTTTGATATTCGGCGAAGGCTTCATCGAATTTTCCCGCTTCATACTTCTTCTTCGCGGAACTGGGTGAGGCGAAGGCGAGCAGGGGAAGGAATATTACGCACAGTGTCGCGGTGACTTTCTTCAGGTTTAAAGTGTTCTCGTTTGCTGCCGTTCGGTTCGTGCGGCGGCGTTGTGGCAAGAATATTTCCAACAGCAGAAGCACAACCGCCAGCCCCAGGAACCAATGATATCTCTCCTTGTAATTCTTCACGAGTTTGCTTGTGGACTCGCCACGGGGCAGGGAAGCGAGACCTTTGTTGTAGAGTGCTTCCATGGCAGTGGTGCCGACGAGCGGCAGGTAAAAGCCGTTTCCTTTCGTGGCGATCTGTTGAAGAAGGTTTTCGTTTAACCGCGATTTCACGGCATTGCCCTGGTCATCTTTAAGAAACACCGGGTTGCCTCGTTCGTCGCGGATGCGAAGCAGTTCACCTTCGCGTGTGCCGATCCCGATGGTGAACAGTTTCAGGTCTGCTTTGGCTGCTTTTTCGGCGGCGACAATGGCATCGGCATCGTGGTCTTCGCCATCGGTGAAGAGGATGAGCACCTTATGGTTTTCGCTTTTTTCGAAAGCCTGGATGGCGGTTTCAATAGCCTCAGAAATGGCAGTGCCGCCCTGGGGAATGATGTTTACGTCCAAGGCTTCCACGCTCTGCCGAAACGCCTGCTCGTCGAGGGTGAGTGGGCATTGCAAAAAGGCGGTCCCGGCAAATGCGATCACACCGAAGCGATCCGACTTGGCGATCCTGGCGAGATCGTAGGCGGCCAGTTTGGCGCGCATCAGGCGATTCGGGGGAATGTCTTCAGCGAGCATGCTCTTCGATGTGTCAATTGCGACGATGATGTCGAGGCCTTGCACGGAAGTTTCCTTCCAACTGAATCCCCATTGCGGGCGCGCCAACGCGAACAGGGCAGAACTCGCGGCCAAAAACAAAAGAACGAGGCGAAGCTTTTGGCGCGCCTGCGAAACTCCAACGGTGAGGTGGGCGAGCAAACGCGATTGAACGAACTGGGCGACCAGCGTCTGTTTGCGGCGCCATGCCCAAAACAGAAAGATGCCGAGCGCCGGAATCAGCAGCGAGGCGAGCCCAAGGATTTCTGAATGCGCAAATTTCATGGCAGCTTCCTCCAAATCGTTTGGCCGAGGACGATTTCGAACATGAGAGTAATTAAACCAGCGGCTATGAACCAGCCGAGCAACTCTTCGTATTGGCGATACTTCGTTGCTTCGACATCTGTTTTTTCCAGTTGATCGATCTCTGCGTAAATTTTGCGCAACGCTTCGGTGTTGTCCGCCCGGTAATATTTGCCGCCAGTCATCTCAGAGATTTTCTCCAAGGTCTCTTCATCAATTTCCACGGGAACATTCTGATACATCTTGCGTCCGAAGAAATCGGTGGCGATTTCACCGTTCTGCATCATTTGCGGCATGGGCGCAGTGCCCTGTTTTCCGATGCCGATGGTGTAAACTTTTACGTTGAGAGTTTGGGCGACTTCAGCGGCAGTGAGGGGCGGAACATTGCCGGCATTGTTTACGCCGTCGGTCATAAGAATGACGATTTTACTTTTGGATTGCAGATCTTTGAGTCGGTTCAGCGCTGTGACGAGACCAGAGCCGATGGCGGTGCGGTCTTCAATCAGGCCGAAGCGAAGGCGCTCAAGATTTTGCAGAAGGAAATCGTGGTCGAGCGTCATCGGGGATGCGATATAGGCGCGTCCGGCGAATGCAACGAGACCGATGCGATCGTTCGGGCGGCTGCGGATAAATTCTTCCAAAGTTTGCTTCGCGATTTGCAAACGGTTCACGCGCTCACCCTTCACCTCGAAATCTTCTGCAGCCATGCTGGTGGAAAGATCGAATGCCACGGCAATATCAATTCCGCTGGCGCGCACTTTGGCTTCGCCTTTGATGAGTCGGGGTTGCGCGAGGGCGACGATAAACAGGGCGAGCGTCAGCCAACGCAGGGATGAGAGGATCGCTCCGGCCCTTGAACGAGTCAGTCCGGAAAGCGGTTTAACGAGGCTGACCGAGGAATAAAGAAAAGCGGATTGATGGCCGACCTTGCCCTTGAGCCACGCAAGGACCGGCAAAAGCAGCAGAAGCAAAAGTATGTATGGATGCGCGAAGGTCATTTTTGCTGGAGTGACGGCTGAACAGGGGATTGCGAGAAGGGTTTCGGTTCGGTTTCTTCCACAATGCGCATGGCGGCGTTGTGTATGTCTTCGAGCTCTGCCTGTGTCGGTTCGTATTTGGCGAACTTCACCAGATCGCAACGCGAAAGAAATTCGTTAAGACTGCCTTTTACATTTTCTCCGAGACGATTGCTGGTTTGCAGTTCGTAGAGAAACTCTTCGGTAGTTCGTTCCGGTGCGCGCAGATCGAAACTTTCTTCAAGGTAAAGGCGAACCGCATCGGAAACGGCGCTGACAAAAAGTTTGGGATCGGCGATGTGCGCCATGGCTTCCTTCAATCTCCGGCGAGCGCGCACATGCGGCGGCAATACGGGAATCGGTTTCGGTTGCAACGCTTTCTTCAGCCAATACCGCCAGAGCAAATATCCGATGATGACGAGAGCCAGCACGCCGAGGGCAATCCAGAGGTAAAGCCAATAGTCTGGGATATGCACCGGCGGTTTGATGTCGCGCAAGGTTGCTTCGGCGACATTGGTGTCGGTTGGCGGTTCTGAGGGAACGATGAGGGCTGAGGAATTGTTCGGCATTGCTGATTAACCTCTCCGACGACGTTTCTCGCGCGTTTCAAAAAATTTGCCGAGCGCAGGGCCGTAATCCAGGTCGGTGCGAAGCTGGATCGCATCTATATTTGCAGAACGCAACATGCGGAGAAGTTCGGCTTGTTGCTTTGCCTGGCGTTCTGCGAACGCGATTCGCTTGCGTGGTTCGCCCGTGTTGATTTCCACCACTTCACCAGTCTCGGCATCTTTGAAGACGAGGCGCCCGATGGAAGGAAGTTCGAGTTCGTAACGATCCACGACTTGAATAGCGATCACGTCGTGGCGCTTGTTGGTGGCGCGCAAGGAAACGAAGGCGCTTTGAATAAGTGACTCGGTCAGGAAAGAACGTGCTGGCGGCGTCTCGCTGGCAGATCTTCTTTCTCTAAGTCTCGAAGGTGAACTCCCGGCAGCACTTTGGGTGGGCGTTCCAATAAAGTCGGAAACGACAACCGAGATGGCACGATGTTGAGTAACGCGATTCAGGAATTCCAGGGCGGCATTAAGATTCGTGCCCCGCTTTTTCGGCTCGTAAAACAAAATTTCCCGAATGACCCGCAAGACGTGGCGACGCCCTTTTTTCGGCGGGATGTATTTCTCCACTTCTTCACTGAAGAGGATCACCCCCACCTTGTCGTTGTTGCGAATGGCAGAGAACGCGAGCACCGAGGCGATTTCCGCCGCAAGTTCGCGCTTGGATTGTTGACCGGAACCAAAAAGCCCCGAACCGCTCACATCTACCACAAGCATCAAAGTGAGTTCGCGTTCCTCGACGAACTTCTTCACAAAGGGATGACTCATGCGCGCCGTGACATTCCAATCAATGGCCCGAACTTCATCGCCGGGCTGATACTCGCGCACTTCCTCGAAGTTCATCCCCTGGCCTTTGAACACCGAATGGTATTGCCCGCCGAGCGTCTCGGTGACGAGACGATTGGTGCGCAATTCGATCTGGCGAATTTTTTTAAGAATCTCGCGGGGAATCATGTTACGAGCGTGAAAGGTAATGCGGGATGCCGTAAGGGCAACTCACGAATGACGGCTTGCTGGCGAAGTCTGCTCTGGTAATTTAAATCAATGAGTGCCACCGAAGTCATAGAACAAATCCGCTCCTTGCCTGCCGATGAAAAGCGGGAACTGTTTGAAAAGATATGGGACGAATTTGGCAATGAACTCGGATGCGTGGACGACGGCCTCACGCCTGAACAGGCGGCTGTCCTCGACCGGCGCGTCGCTGCTTTTAACGAGAATCCCGACGCTGGAATTCCATTGGAACAAGTGCGAGCAGAAGCAAAAAAGCGCTTCGGGTGGAAATGACTTTTAGGTTTGAGCCTGCCGCTCAAGCAGAATTGCTTGATGCAGTCACATGGTATGAAACGCAGCAACCAGGGTTGGGGGAAGAATTTTTCGCGGAAGTTGAAAGCGCGTTGAAACGCGCACAAGCCAATCCGGAACATTTTCCAAAGGTGCGGGGTGCTAGAAAAATTCGTCTTCAGCGGTTTCGCAAATACAGCATCTTGTTTGCAGTCAAAAATGATGTGGTCGGTGTAGTAGCCGTTTTCCATGGCGCACGAAATCCCGATGAATTGAAGCGGCGTCTGCGTTGAGCCAGACGAATTCCGCCAGAGTACAAAGGGCAACTCACGAATGCCGGCTTGCTGCAATCTCCGTATTTGATAAACTATTGTCATGAGTAAGGCTGAAGTTCTCGAGCAGATCCACAAACTTCCCCAGGAAGACCAGCGCGAAATAGCTGAGACGGTTCTTGATGAGCTGGCTTGCAGTGATGATGATCTTACGCCGGAACAAATTGCCGAACTTGATCGTCGTGCGGAAGATGCTCTACGAAATCCGGGACGAGGGAAGCCGGCTGAACAGGTGTTTCGCGAAATCAGGGAGCGTCTGGAAAATAAATGATCTTTAAGGTAACGACGGAAGTCGAAGCCGAGCGTGATTGGAGCGAGGCTGTTGATTGGTATGAACAGCGCGAGTCGGGAATTGGCTCGAGGCTCAACACCGAGGTCCATTCCGTCCTGCAAACTCTTGCCAGACAACCTGGGAGATTTCCGCTCGTTGGTCGTATGACACGCCGAATTAGGATTTCCGGATGGCCCTACTCTGTCTTTTTTACGATCAACGAGGAACATCGCGAGGTAAAGGTGATTGCTATTTGGCACGGCGCGCGAAATCCCGGCGAATTGAAACGTCGTCTGAGTTGAGTAAGGCAGTTTCTGCTGTTTTGTTTTCACAATTTGCAGGAATCCTTTCAGATCTTTCCGTTTAACAAATCGTTCAACTCGAAATAAACGAAACCATTCAATCGATCATCTGGTCTCAACGATGGAATCAAACGATGAGAGCTGGATTCAGATAAAATATAAAAACGATAAGTGCCGCTGTTATCTAAGATTCCTGGAATGTGCTGAACTGCTGTCACGTATGCTGCAATCCGATTTCGGACGTTTTCCGGAATGTGGTATTGTACGTCTATGTCCAGAGGGTTTAAAATGTGGACGACTTCAATGCGGAAAACTATCGTAAGGTTTCCTTCACAGTTTCTCGGAGCCAACCATTCAGCCCCCTCAACAACCCAGGACGCGGGACAGGAGTAAATCTCGTGTTCGCAAATCCAGTCGAATGTATGACCGCTTGAGACTGATAAGACCTTATTCATTTAGACGGCAGTGGTTTCCTCGTTGCTGCGGCGGTAATTGGTCTTTCCGCTCAAAGCGTGTTCGATGGTTTTGTTCCGGCGTTCCTGTTGTCGGACAAATTCATTCAACGCAGCGGAAACGGCGGATGATTCTTTCTTGCGCTCAGTCAAACGGCAGAGCTTTTCAATGCGTTTGGCTGGGAGATCAATTGTGATTTTCATGTTATTACTACAGAGTATCAATTTCACGGCACCGGCAACTCATTGAAAATCTTCTGCACGATCGTTTCGCTTGTCTTCTCTTCGGCTTCCGCTTCGTAGGTGATGGCAACGCGGTGGCGCAGGACATCCATGCCAATGCTCTTCACATCCTGGGGAGTGACGTAACCGCGTCCCCGCAGGAAGGCGAATGCTTTGGCTGAAAGCGTCAGGGCAATGGTTGCACGGGGTGAAGCGCCGAGTTGGATCAAACCCTGGAGGCCTTGAATCTTGTAGGTTTCAGGTTCGCGAGTCGCGCAGACCACATCCACGATGTAATCCTTCACCTTGTCATCAATGTAGATGTCGTTCACCACTTTGCGGGCGTCGATGATCTGTTCCGGCGTGACGACAGGTTCAGCTTTTGGAGGTGGACCGGTGCGAGCCATCAGATCGAGCACCTGGCGCTCTTCTGCGCGGGAAGGATAAACAATTTTCAGCTTCAACATGAAGCGATCCACTTGGGCTTCGGGTAGTGGATAGGTTCCTTCCTGTTCAATTGGATTCTGCGTGGCGAGAACGAGAAATGGTTCTTCCAGTTTGAAAGTTTGATCCCCGATGGTGACCTGCTTTTCCTGCATCGCTTCGAGCAAAGCACTTTGCACCTTGGCAGGGGCGCGGTTAATTTCGTCGGCGAGAACGAGGTTGGAAAAGATCGGGCCCTTTCGAGTGGTGAAAGCGCCGGTCTGCGGATTGTAGATTTGCGTTCCGATCAGGTCGGCGGGCAAAAGGTCCGGAGTGAATTGCAAGCGGGAGAACTTACAACTGATACATTGCGCCATCGTCTTGACGGAAAGCGTCTTGGCCAAACCTGGGACGCCTTCGAGTAATACGTGGCCGTTGGCGAGCAATCCGATGATGAGGCGTTCGACAAGATAGGTTTGTCCGACGACGACCTTGCCGATCTCGGTCATGAGTGGACGCACAAAAGCGCTGGCGCGCTGGACTTCTTCGTTTATTGCAGTGATACCGGTGTTCATATTTTCTTCGACACGGACATGCTCCTATCTTAATCAGCCGACCGACCGGAGCGAGTCGGGTCTTAACTTAAACGGATGCGGCGAAAGATAGTTGCGATAAATTGACAGGCAACAGAGAAAATTTGTTCGAAAGTTTTGGATTACAGAAGCTATGGGAGTGATGGGACTGATCCTGCAACAAAAAAGGCGCTCTGAAGAGCGCCTTTCTGGAGACTTGCAGCCTAATAAAAAGATTATTCCTTCTTTGGCGCCGCTTTCACTTCGATGTGCAGATCGCGCAACTGGCGTGGGGATACGCTTGCCGGGGAATCGGTCATCATATCCGTTCCTTTGGCGGTCTTCGGGAAGGCGATGACATCACGGATGCTGGTCGTCCCGCAAAGAATCGCGCAGAGACGATCGAAGCCCAGAGCAATGCCACCATGCGGAGGCGCGCCGTATTTGAATGCTTCGAGCATGTAACCGAAGCGACTTTGAACTTCCTCGGGTGGAATTTGCAAAATCTCTTCAAAAACCGTCTTCTGCACGTCCGGTTGATGGATACGAATGGAGCCGCCACCGAGTTCCACACCGTTCACGACAATATCATAATGCTGACCGCGCACCTTCTTCGGCTCGGTCTTCAACAATGGAATATCTTCCGCCACTGGAGCGGTGAATGGATGATGACTGGAGTACCACCGGTTCAATTCACGATCGAAACCGAGCAGGGGAAATTCGATCACCCAAAGGAAATCGAAACGGGTTGGATCAATCTTCAGCAAACCTTTGCTCTTCAGGACATCAGCGCAGTACAGGCGAATCTTGCCGAGAATTTCGCAGGCATTGAGCCATTGATCAGCAGCGAACAAAATTAAATCGCCTTCTTCAATCTTTAACTTCTCGGTAAGCGCCGCTTTTTCTGCGTCGGTGAAGAATTTAACAATGGGCGATTTCCATTCGCCTTTTTCGACCTTGATGTAGGCGAGACCTTTCGCGCCAAAGCTCTTGGCGTAATCGGTCATCGTCTCAAGCTGGCCCTGGGTTGCGTCCGCGAGACCTTTGACATTCATCGCTTTCACAACACCGCCGCTGGCAATCGCTCCGCTGAACACTTTGAAAGTGCTGCTGCGAAAATCTTCCGTGAAATCCACCAGTTCCATTCCGAAACGGGTGTCCGGTTTATCGATGCCGTAACGGTTCAACGCTTCTTCAAAAGAGATACGCTTAAACGGAGTAGGGACATCAATGTTCAGCGCGGTTTTCCAGACGCGTTTCAGTAAACCTTCGATCAGGTTATAAATATCTTCCCGGTCGATAAACGACATCTCGATGTCCACCTGGGTGAACTCTGGTTGACGGTCCGCGCGCAAATCTTCGTCGCGATAGCATCGGGCCAACTGAAAATACTTTTCCACACCGCTGACCATCAGGATCTGTTTGAACTGCTGCGGCGATTGAGGGAGGGCGTAAAATGTTCCGGGTTCGCGACGGTTCGGCACCAAAAATTCGCGAGCACCTTCCGGGGTGGACTTGAACAGCGTCGGCGTTTCGATTTCGAGGAAGCCTTGTTCATCCATGAATGAACGCGTGGCAATGGCGACCTTCGAACGGAGGCGCAGGTTGCGGGTCATCTCGGGCCGGCGCAGATCGAGGTAACGGTATTTAAGGCGCAACTCTTCGTTCACCTTGTTGGCGATTTCCGGATCGTCCACCGGGAAAGGGAGGACTTCGGCGTGGTTCAGAATCGTCAGCTCTTTCACGAGCACTTCCACCTGGCCCGTGGGGATCTTCGTGTTTTCGGTTCCAGCGGGGCGCACGCGAACTTTGCCGTTGATGCTGATGACCGATTCGCTGTGCAGCTTGGAAGCTTGCTCAAAAAGCTCTTTCGGCAGATCGGAAGGATCCAAAACGGTTTGAGTGC
This sequence comes from Verrucomicrobiota bacterium, assembly GCA_013820875.1. Classification (GTDB taxonomy): domain Bacteria; phylum Verrucomicrobiota; class Verrucomicrobiia; order Limisphaerales; family JACDHS01; genus JACDHS01. The sequence continues at coordinate 32,859 of JACDHS010000034.1, forward strand.
GGCCTTCACGGTCGCGCAGGTCGATAAAGAGGACTCCTCCCAGATCGCGGCGGGAATGGACCCAGCCAGCTAAAGTTACAGATTGCCCGGCATGTTCCGGGCGCAGTTCGTTGCAATGATGCGTGCGTTTCATTTGTATGAGGCGGATTTCCGCCGAAAGTCGGTAAACCTAACGGCGCGCAACAAGCGCCGCTACTGAAAAATGCGGCAGATTTGCTATAGCGCAAACCAACGATACCCCCAGAACATCCAGATGACTGCCGCGAGGGCAATGTAAGGACCGTATGGAATGCGGCTGGACCATTCGCGTTTGCCCATGGCGATAAAACTCACGCCGACAACGGCGCCGATGATCGAGCTGACCATGAGCGAAAAGAGAGTTGCCTGCCATCCCAGGAATGCGCCGATGGCCGCCATGAATTTCACATCGCCAAATCCCATTGCTTCACGCGGCACGGTGATTTGATCGGTGATGACTTCCATATATGGCGTTTGTTCCGGATTAAATTCATCTTCGCCAATCCGCAATAACTCCGGGCTGAGCCGAACGGAAACATTGCGATAGCAGCGATCAATCATTTCCACATGGCTGGCTTCGAAAAAGATCGTGTCCGATTTCCGGTAGAAAAACTCTTCGTAAGGCATTTCGCCTGCCGGCAGTTTGATAACAGTTTCTGTGAACAGAATTCTCGTGCCCGGTTCGAGCGCGAGTTTTTGTTTTCCGAATAGAAGTTTGCCGAGTCGCAGGATGGCGTAGATCACGCCACCACCCACTGCCATTCCAAGGAAACTCTGTTTCAAAGCGTCTGGCACGTTCTGAACACCATGCAGTCCCGGAACCAGGAATGAAGCAACAAACCCGGCAGCCATTCCGCCCAGCGTGATTTCATCCGGAATAATGAAATGTTCGAAATCAATAAACGTCGCCACTACGAAGCCCGCGAGGATCAGACAATACACCAGAGCCAATGCAGGACTTTGCGCGCCGAAACTCAACCATGCGGCGAGAAATAAGAGGCCCGTGAGCAACTCGACGAGGAAGTAGCGGAACGAAATGGGCGCCCGGCAATTGGCGCATTTACCGCGAAGGTAAAGCCAGGTGATCAGCGGCACGTTCAGGTACCAGGGGATGGAATATCCACAGTGCGGACAGTGGGATGGTGGCGAGACGATGCTTTCGTCGCGCGGCATTCTATAGATGCAGACGTTCAGGAAACTGCCGACCAACAATCCAAGCCACAACACAGCAACCGACCAGAAATGAAATGGGACGAGCGCCCAGACTTCAGGGTCAAACATAGGGGGAAGAAAGGGATTGGTGGAGTAATGGAGTGGTGGAGTATTGGGGAGTGAAGGTCATTACTCCAACACTCCAGCACTCCATTACTCCGTTGTTTTCACGAACCATAAACATTTTTTTCTAGCGCACGTCGCATTTCCGCGATCGGCGCGGATTTGCCGGACCAAAGCTCCAATGCTTTTGCGCCCTGGTAAAGCAACATTCCAATACCATTGGCAGTTTTGCAGCCAAGCGACTTCGCCTCACGCAGCAGGTTTGTCTCCGCAGGTCGATAAATCATGTCATAAACAAAATGCGGTTTGTTGAAGCGCAACCAGTTCACATCAAGGGGCAGGGGATCGTTCGACTTCAGGCCGAGTGATGTCGCGTTCAGAACAAGATCAACCCGGTCGCGTGGGTAGCCCTGGAAAACATTGATCGCAGCATTGTGGCGCTTCAGGGAATTCGCCAATTCCGCCACCCCATTCGCATTTTGCACAGTCACATGAATGCGCACGCCAGGAAATCGTGTGCTGATTTCGACAGCGATTTGTCCCGCTTTTTCTTCCGTGCGATTCAGGAGAAACAAATTAGAAACACCTTCTGCCGCCAGTCGAAGGGCCGCCGCGCGTCCGGCGCCACCCGCCCCGAGCAGGAGCACCGAGGCGCCACGAAGGGTCAGCCCCAAATCTTCATTGATGGAGCGGACGATGGCATCGGCATCCGTATTGAAACCATGCGAACGAATCTCAAAAATCTCGTCTGCGGGAACTTCATTGAGCGGAACCCACGCACCGGCTTTGTTCCTCGTCTCGAAACGAATCGTGTTCACTGCTCCCCAGGTGCGTGCTGATTCATCCAGCACATCGCACATTTGTAGCGCGAGCAACTTATGAGGAACGGTTAGATTCAAACCCAGGAACTTCATTGCCTTCGCGCCATTGATGGCGAAGGGCAGATCGTTCGGATGTACTTCGCAAGCGAGATAGCGCCAGTTCAGCCCCAGTGCAGCGATTCCCGCGTTCTGCATGGCAGGTGACGCCGAATGTTTTATCGGCTGCCCGTAAACCGCACAGTAGCGGGTCGTTGCGTCAATGGGACTTGCAAAAGTTTGCGGCACGCACGGTTTATCGCAAAGCGCCTTTCAAACATCAAAGTTTAATTCGGAGCGCGGCTGTGTGCGAAGCATCAGTCGCGGCACGCTAGAACGCTCGAAACGCGATGGCAGCACGCCATGCAAAAAAAACCTTTCGCCAAACAGGACGAATGCCCGATGGTATGGTTTAATTCGCCAATGCCACTGGACTCCTTTAAAAGGCTGGTCGCCTGTTGCGCACTGTTGTGCGCAACGCCGCTTATTGCCAAAACGGGTGTGCCCACCCGAATCGATTTCAATCGCGACATTCGTCCGATTCTTTCCGAGAACTGTTTTCATTGTCATGGCACTGATGCCAATCAACGCAAAGCGAAACTGCGACTCGACACGCGTGAGGGTGCATTGGGCAAGGGGGCAGTCGTCCCCGGAAAGCCTGCGGAGAGCGAGATGATCGCACGCATTCTCTCCAGCGATCCGGATGAACAAATGCCACCGCCGGAGTCGAATCGCCGTCTGAGCAGCGAGCAAAAAGAATTACTGCGCGCCTGGATCAAGGAAGGTGCGAACTACGATACTCATTGGGCTTTCCAGACTCCCGTCCGTCCTGCGCTTCCCACTGTGAAACAGAAGAAATGGGCGCGGAACGAAATCGATCATTTTATTTTAGCCAGGTTGGAAGCAGAAAAACTCAAGCCGACTGCAGAAGCGCCCATGCCGAAATTGTTGCGCCGCATCGCCCTTGATCTCACCGGGGTGCCGCCCACACCTGAACAAATGAAAAGTTGGGGCGCGCAACGCGATCCATTCAATGCGGCTCTCGATGAATTGCTCGCCAGCCCGCGCTTTGGTGAACGGATGACGGCTGATTGGATGGACATTGCGCGTTATGCCGATACGCACGGTTTCAACAACGATTCTGCGCGAAGCATGTGGCGCTGGCGCGATTGGGCGATTGAAGCGTTTAATAAAAATTTACCTTACGACCAGTTCATTACCGAACAGCTCGCCGGCGATCTTCTGCCCAGGCCAACGCTCGATCAACTGATTGCCACGGGCTTTAACCGAAATCACGTCATCAATTCCGAAGGCGGCATCATCGATGAAGAATATCGTGTGGAATATGTCGGCGACCGCGTTCGCACCGTCTCCATGGGTTGGCTCGGGTTGACCATGGAATGCGCGCGTTGTCATGATCACAAATTCGATCCGATAACGCAGAAGGAATATTTCAGCATGTTCGCCTTCTTCAATAGTGTGAACGAACATGGAGAAGCTGGCCGCATTGCAAACGCCGCTCCATTCATCGCCGCACCCACAAAGCAACAACAGGTCGAGATGAAGAAGCATCGCGCGACGATGGATGATGCGGAACAGAAAATGAGCGCGCTGGTGGCCAAACAGGATTGGAAGAACGTCGCCTTCGATACGCTACGAAAAGAGGAGCCATCCTCTTTAACTATTCCAGAACCTGAACGCATCGTGGAACTTGACCTGGCGGGATTTGGCTCGAACACGATTTCCAATCTCGTCGGAGGCAAGCCATTTAAAGTTCGGGGGAAGGTCATTTCTACCGACGGCCCCCTTGAAGAGGCAGGACTTCTATTCGATGGCGAAAGCAGTCTGAAAACAGGTGCCTTGCCAAAAGGCGATGGAAAATGGGCATTCGCCGCCTGGGTGCGTCGCGACAAAACCACTGAAGGATCGATCTTTTCCACGATGAACTTCGGTGTCCCTGCTTCATCGCAGCAGTATGGCAAGGGTGTTGAAATTCGTTTCACAGAAGATGGAGCGGTGGAGGTGCGGACGGCCCGTCGTTGGCCCGCTTATTCGGCCAACATCGCCACGCAGGAAAAGATTCCAGTGGGCGAATGGCATCACATCCTTGTCACGTGTGATGGTTCGGAAAAGGCGAAGGGTTTGCGAATCTTCATTGATGGCGAGGAATGTTTCCGTGACGTGTTGCAGGATGATTTTGCAAACTCCGGACTCTCCGGCGATGCGCTAATTGGCGCGTCTGATGAACCCAACGTGACAAAGTTCGCGGGCGCAGTGGCCGATGTCCGCATTTGGGCCAGGCCGAGTGATATCGAGAAGGTAGCTGGCGAAGTGCGGGAGCAGGTGGTGCAGTCTGCTCTCAAGGCTCATTCCAAGGGAAAAGGTCAGAGCCTTCTTACGTCGTCTGGTACGAAGAGGGCGTGGCTCGTAAAGAACAATTCCGATTTTGCCCAAATGGAAACTGAGTGGCGCAATTCGCGCGCCACCTGGCTGCAACTCGAACGCGAGGCTCCGACCACTATGGTCATGAAGGATCTTTCCAAACCGCGCGAAACACGCGTTCTTTTCCGCGGCGAATACGATCAACCACGCGAAATCGTCGAACCCGGTGTTCCCGAATTCCTTCCACCGCTTCCGCCGAATGCCCCGCGCAATCGTCTCGGCCTCGCGCAATGGTTTACCGATCCTCAACATCCATTGACCGCCCGCGTCGTGGTCAATCGGTTTTGGCAAAATCTCTTCGGCACAGGAATTGTGAAAACTTCCGAAGACTTCGGTTTTCAATCAGAATACCCGAGCCACCCTGAGTTGCTCGATTGGTTGGCCCGCGAATTCGTGGAGAGCGGGTGGGATGTTAAACAGTTGCATCGGCTCATGGTGAGTTCGGCGACTTACCGGCAGGATTCGCGTTCAACTCCAAAACTAAATGAACACGATCCGGAGAACCGTTTACTGGCGCATGGCCCGCGTTTGCGGCTCACGGCAGAGATGTTGCGTGATCAGGCGCTGGCGCTGAGCGGGTTGTTGAAAGAGCAGATTGGTGGTCCACCGGTTTATCCGTATCAACCAACGAATTTTTACCTCGGCATTGTTGTCGCCGCCGCTTATCCCGGCACCGTTTACGACGATGCCAAAGGGGACGACCTCTATCGCAGGAGTCTTTACACCTTCTGGAAGCGCACCGTGCCGCATCCCACTCTCGCGACATTCGACGCCCCTGACCGCGAAGTCTGTGTCGCAAAACGATTGAAAACAAACACACCGCTCCAGGCTTTGGCGTTGATGAATGACACCATTCAACTCGAAGCCTCCCGCAAGCTCGCAGAACGGATGTTGACCGAAGGTGGCGCCACGGCAAGGGACCAGATTCGATTCGCCTTCGAGTTGGCGACGGCACGGAAGCCCGATTCTTCCGAGCAGAAAGCGTTGCTCGGATTTTTGGAAAGTCGCCTTGGCTTTTACCGCAGCGACATTGAAGCCGCGAAAAGTTTTCTCTCTGTCGGCGCTTCCGCGAGAAATGAAAAGCTCGATCCAGCGGAACTTGCGGCCTACGCGAATGTCGCCAGCCTCATCCTGAACCTCGACGAAACCATCACGCGAAACTGACATGAACGACTCTCATTTGCTCACGCGACGCAGTTTCCTCACCCGTTCCACCATGGGACTGGGAGCGGCAGCCCTCAGTCAATTGCTCGGTGGACTCGCGACCGGCGCCATCGCGCAAGGCGGAAATATTCTCGGACCGAATTTCAGGCCGCGCGCCAAACGAATCATCTTCCTGTTCCAGGCAGGTGGACCATCCCAACTCGAGACTCTCGATTACAAACCGCAACTCAAAGCCCATTTCGACAAAGATCTTCCGGATTCCATCCGCATGGGCCAACGCATCACCGGCATGGTGACGGGGCAAGCGCGTCTGCCCGTTGCACCAAGCAAATATGGTTTTAAACAATGCGGACAAAGCGGCACCTGGATCGGCGACCTTCTTCCGCATACGCAAAAAATCGCCGACGACATATGCGTGATCAATTCCGTGCATACGGAAGCGATCAATCACGATCCTGCGATCACGTTTATCCAAACCGGCAGCCAGTTGCCAGGCCGCCCCAGTCTCGGTTCATGGGTTGACTACGGACTTGGCTCAGAGAACGAAAACATTCCATCGTTCATCGTTCTGATTTCCACTCCGAGCACCGGCACCGCTGACCAGGGATTACTCTCGCGCCTGTGGGGCAGTGGGTTTCTGCCAAGTCGCCATCAAGGAGTGAAACTCCGTAGCGGCGCCGAAGCAGTTCTGTATTTGAATGATCCAGCCGGCCTGAGCCGCGAAGGTCGTCGCCAATGGCTCGACACGCTCGGCAAGCTGAACAATAAACAATTCCAGGCCACGCACGATCTCGAGATCGAAACTCGCATCGCGCAATATGAGATGGCGTATCGCATGCAACGTTCCATGCCCGACCTCATGGATTTAAGCGGCGAATCAGAAGCCACCTTCAACCTTTACGGCGATTCCTCAAAACAACCCGGCTCCTTCGCGGCAAACTGTCTGCTCGCCCGGCGCATGGCGGAACGCGGCGTTCGTTTCATCCAGCTTTATCACCGTGGCTGGGATCATCACGGTGGTCTGCCGGAACGTATCGAAGTTCTCACCCGCGACGTGGATCAAGGTTCCGCCGCCCTCATCAGCGATCTGAAACAGCGCGGTCTCCTGGAAGACACGCTCGTCGTTTGGGGCGGGGAATTTGGCCGCACGGTTTACAGTCAGGGCAGTCTTTCACCTGAGAATTACGGACGCGATCATCATGGCAGATGTTTTTCGCTCTGGATGGCTGGCGGCGGTGTAAAGCCTGGAATCACCTTTGGCAAAACCGACGACTTTTCCTTTAACGTTGTGGAGAACCCGATTCACATTCACGACCTGCAAGCCACCATCCTTCACACCCTCGGCATAGACCACGAAAAACTCACCTACCGTTTCCAGGGGCGACAATTTCGTTTAACTGACGTCCATGGAGAAGTGGTGAAAGGGCTATTGGCGTAGCAGAGCCGATGGTGCTGCGCGCAAAAAGTGTTTTGCCCCAGAGGGGGTGGGGAGCGGAGGGAGTCTTTGGAATTGAGTTCGTAACAGCAACTGGTTCAACGAAACTCTACCGAAAGTAAATAAATGGCAGTGCGCAACGGGCAGAGAAGGCATAAAAAAATCCTCCTTTCGGAGCGTGCGGAGAGGCGGAAAACGCGTTTTCTGTTCGTGTAAGTGGCTGGGAAAGAGGTTTGAGGTTTCAGGTTTGAGGTTCTCCTAGTCGCTGGGAGAACCCATTTTTATCCGGTGACGAGGAGACGAATTTGGACTGCGGTGGCAAGCGAAGCGCGACACCGCTTTCGGACGCCCAATGTGGTGTTTTCAATTTCCTGGTGCTTATTCCTAAAAAAAGCAGTTGAAATGGCCGCAAAAGAACGCAAAGAACACCAGGTGACAGCATAAAGCTCTCTTATCCCCCCGCTTCTCCTTCTGTTTTTGCGCCTTTTGCGTTCTTTCGCGGCTATTAACTGCCGTTTTAAGGATGGATGGTGTCGGGATCGAGCAGATCACAAGGGACTTGCCGCACCCGCCAAATTGAGTTTCCGGGAACATGGACAACACACCGTGCGGACGTCGTTGCTGCAGTTTTAAAGTGGACAACACACTGTGCGGACGTCGTTGCTGCAGTTTTAAAGTGGACAACACAC
>JACDHS010000233.1 GCA_013820875.1 Verrucomicrobiota bacterium
CGACGTGAAACACGCGCCGAACGTCGCGTCCCGCGGGGACGCGACCTAAAACACGCGCCGAACGTCGCGTCCCGCGGGGATGCGACGTGAAACACGCGCCGAACGTCGCGTCCCGCGGGGATGCGAGGTCCCGCGCGCGTTTCGGGGTCGTTGCAAGTCGCTGTGGATGAGCGTTTTGCGGGGGTGGCGTCGGTTCTTCGCTGTTTTCAGTGGAATAGCCATGCGCCTTTCGAAGGGCACCAGCCCAGATAGTGGTTTGGACTTTGGAATTCCTGCCCGGCATTTTGGACTGCGCTGGCATAGCGCAGTGGCGACAGCGCTTTCGGGCGCATTAAGCACCAGGAAATTGAAAACTCCGCATTGGGCGTCCGAAAGCGGTGTCGCGCTTCGCTTGCCACCGCAGTCCAAATTCGTCTCCTCGTCACCGGATATAATATCGGTTGTCCCAGCAACCTTGTCCCGACGAACGACGTTGCTCGATGAAGCGATGTGTTATCATGAGAGTATGGCACGCTCGAACTCTGCCGCGGCTCACGTGGTAAACGTTGTCTCACCGCAAACCGTCTCCAAGGCCAAATCGCTCGTCTCGCAAATGACGACCGAGGAAAAGGCGACGCTCCTCTCAGGAAACGGTTGGTGGGGGACGCATCCGGTGGATCGTCTTAAGGTTCCTTCCATCTCGATGACCGATGGACCTCACGGCATTCGTAAATCTCAGAGCGGAACAATTAGTTCGGGCGTGGACGCCACCTGTTTTCCAACTGCTTCCGCGTTGGCTTCGTCCTGGAACGAAAATCTCGTCGGAAGAGTAGGGGAAGCGCTTGGGAAGGAAGCCCGGGCTTACGATGTTCACATTCTGCTGGGGCCGGGCATCAACATGAAACGGTCGCCACTGGGCGGACGGAATTTTGAATACTTTTCGGAAGATCCCGTGCTTGCCGGGAAGTTGGCCGCCGCTTACATCCGTGGTGTGCAAAGCCAGGGCGTCGGCACTTCGCTTAAACATTTCGCCGTCAATAACCAGGAATTTGAGCGCATGCTGAATAGCTCAAATCTGGATGAACGAACACTCCACGAAATTTATCTTCGCGCTTTCGAGATCGCGGTCGGGGAGGCGAAGCCATGGTGCGTGATGTGTGCCTACAACAAAATCAACGGTATCCATGCGGCAGAGAACGAGGAACTCCTTAAGAATATTCTGCGCGAGAAATGGGGATTCAGTGGATTCGTCATGTCGGATTGGGGGGCGGTAAACAATCGGGTAAGCGGGGTGAAAGCCGGACTCAACCTTGAGATGCCCGGTTCAGGCAGGTTCAACCGGGACAAGATTATCGAAGCGGTAAACAAAGGAGAGCTCGCGGAAGAGATTCTCGATCGCGTCGCGCAAGAGTTGCTCACGATCGTTCTGCACTCTGCGACGCAGTTCAAACCGGCGCCTGGTTTCGATATCGAGAAACATCACGAGCTGGCGCGCGTTGCTGCCGGTGAAAGCATTGTTCTTCTCAAAAATGAGCGGAACATTCTCCCGATCCAGCTTAAGAAAACGAAAAAGATTGCGCTCATCGGCCGCTTTGCGAAGGAGCCGCGGTATCAAGGGGCAGGGAGTTCCCAGGTGAAACCGACGAAGGTTTCCGCCGCCTATGATGAACTGGTGAAACTGGCCGGGGATGAGTCCCGGTTTTCCTACGCTCCGGGCTACGACGATGAAGGCAACACCACGAAAGCGCTTTTGAATGAAGCGCGCGCGGTCGCTAAATCAGCCGAGGTCGCTATCGTCTTTGCCGGGCTTCCTGACAGTTACGAATCCGAGGGCTTCGACCGGCAGTCGCTCGAGATGCCAGCCGGCCACAATGATCTCATCGCGGCAGTCGCCAAAGTTCAGCCGAATGTTGTCGTCGTTCTCATGAATGGCGCGGCCGTCACGATGCCCTGGCTCGACCGGGTTCAGGGGGTCCTCGAAGCATGGCTCGGCGGACAGGCGAATGGCGGCGCCATTGCCGATGTGCTCGTCGGAAAAATCAATCCTTCTGGAAAACTTTCCGAGACTTTTCCGCAACGCGTGGAAGATACGCCCACCGGAACCGATTTCCCCGGCCTCGATGGCAACGCCTATTATGGCGAAAGGCTTTTCATCGGTTACCGGCACTATGACACCCGGAAGATTGAACCACTGTTTCCATTTGGTTTCGGCCTGAGTTACACCCGGTTTGCTTATGAAGAAATAAAACTTAGCGCCGCCACGATGGATGCGAAAGAGAGTCTCACCGTGGAAGTGAAGGTGCGCAACATCGGTCGAGTTGCCGGAAAAGAAGTGGTCCAACTCTACGTGCATGAAGTTCAGCCCCGAGTGATGCGGCCAGAGAAAGAACTGAAAGCTTTTGCCAAAGTAGAACTGAAGCCCGGCGAACAGGCTAAAGTAAAATTTGTCCTGAACGCGCGCGACTTCGCCCATTACGATGTTGCTTGCCATGACTGGATTGTGAACCCCGGCCAATTCGAAATCAGGGTGGGTGGTTCCTCCCGCGATTTGCCGTTGAAGAAAGTGGTAGGTGTTAAGTCCGCTTTGCCTCCGCGCCGATTGACCCGCGAATCAATGCTGAAAGAATTCCGTGATCATCCGCGCGGCAAAGCCTATTACGGCGAATTACTCGCTGCCACCGGTATGGACGTGCGCGAGCCTGATCCCGCTGAACTGTCCAGGCTCACCCCCGGCGAACGTTCCGAGCGAAAGAAAGTCCACGCGATGACCATGAGTTTCCTGAATGATTTTCCAGTCGGCAAACTCCCTGCCTGGTCCGAAGGCAGGTTCAGCGAGGCTCAGCTTGAAAAGCTCCTGAAGAAAGTGGGGTAGGAGAAAGTGTTCAGTATTCAGTTCTGAATACCATTAACCCCAGACTCGCTCTTGTTTGGATTGGTAAGGTTGAACGAATCTTTCACCGAGCTTTCCTGCCGAGCTCGTGCGGATCTGCATGCCCGAGGCGTCCACCTGCGGAACCCTGCAAGTCATCCAATAATCGTGGAGAATCCGTAGCTGGTCGCACAATTCGTTGAAGTTTGATGGCTTGACGTGATAGGAACTGGCGCCGAGCAGGTAGGAGGTCCGGATGTCGTCCGGGTCTATGGAAGAGGAAAGCACGACGGTGGGAATAATTGCCCAGGCCGGGTTGCCTTTAATGTGTTCGAGGACGGCAAAACCATCTCCCCCTGGCATCTTAAGATCTGTCGTGATGAACATGGGATACGGATATTTAGTGTCTGGCCGGAAACTCGTGTTTTTCAGCGAGGGCCGCGAAAAGGGTTGGTTTTACTTGGGGCGGGTGTGTCCGATTTTCCCGCTTTCGACTGTCATTCGCCTAATATCAGGTGATCGCC
>JACDHS010000234.1 GCA_013820875.1 Verrucomicrobiota bacterium
CACCGCACAACGCTTAAACCCTTCGTCATATCGTTTCAGAGCCTGTTTATCTTTTTTCGTTTCCATTGAGTGCTTTCTTTGTCTCGCACTCACCCCCGTGTGTCCACTAAATCGGGGGAACCTCAAACCGGCAGGTTTGCCCCACCTTTTTTGGCTAGGAGCTTCCGCTCCACCTCCGCCTCAGCATGCTGGGTTGTACCTTAACTAATGGCAGTGACCTTCTCCCCCGAGGAGAAGGAACCAGACAGAGGCATCTGAAAACCGAGGACGCTAACGCGTGAGACTGGAATTAAGTGTTTGGAGTCCCAAATCGCTCTCAAAAATAACGTGCTGCGGCTGATGCTTCGCACAAACCAGAACTATAGAAACGACGAACCGCTTTGCGGTTACGCCGCGCTCCGTTCCTTCGGAAATCTCACCCACTTTTAATCATACCCCTCTGGCGTTCTCTACAACAATCGTTAGCCGCGGCATATCAATTGCTAACTGTCTGCTGGCAGGCGCCCTAAACAACAATGAACCAGTTTTTGCTTTTTACTTATTACGTCGGCAAACCGTTCGGCGGTGTAAAAGACTTTCTCGATTCCTTCGCAAGCGTGGAGGAAGCGCTGGAGAATATTCTGCCGGAGCGAAACCGCTATTATCAAATCGTCGATCGGAACTCCATGACAGTGGTTAAAGAGGGCCTGGCGATTTTTAAAAACTTTGTTGCGGACGATTTCAGGTCCGAAGACTGGAAATAATCATTCCGAACCCTCTTTCACCAACACAGTCACCGGGCGCGCCTTGCGGTTGTTTCGAATCTCCGGAATGAGCAACAACGCCGCAAAAAAAACAAGGCTCGCCGCCACCCAGCTCAACGTGCTCAACGGCACTCCATGCTTGATCATTTGAAATGCGATGATCGGCGCCAGCACTCCTCTGAACCCCGTGAAAAAAGTGTGGACCGACATGTAATCGGCCACCCGATCCGGCGGCGCAAATTTTGTCACCCACAAGCTCCAGGCCACGTCACCGCCCGAGTTGGAAATTCCAAAGATAATTGCGCCCATCACAAACCCGTCAAAACTGTCGCTGATAAAGAACGTCAGAATCCCCGCCGCAAAGCCGATGTTTAACGTCACTCGCAACGCGAAGAAATTGATGTGATCGAACAGCCAGCCCCAAACCGGGCTGAGAACAAGCCGCACCATGTTTGGAATCACCCCGATGAGCAGCGCAATGGTCGCAGCCGAGAAGGCGTAGCCATATTTCGGATTGGCCAGGTATTCCACCCGCATCGGTTGCATCATCAACGTGCCGAAACCAAGCAGCATCCAACTGATCAAGGTGATTCGGAAGACCGGGTCGCTCCATGCAAAGCGCAGTGCGCGCAATGGGTGGGTATGGCCCGAGAGCCGTAACGTCTGCGAAGGAATCCGCGAGAGCTGAATGCTGGCCCAGGCAAATGCCACTGCAAAGATGAGCAAAAGCCATTGGAAATTTTCAAATCGCGCCGTCAACGCCCTCCCAGCCAGTTCGCTGAACAAAGCCGTGGTTCCAATCCGGATGATCAGCGTGCGCGCGAACCTTCGCCCTCGTTCTTTATCCGGGTAATTCTCCTGGTAAATCTGCGTCATCAACGGAATCGCCGCCGCCGAACACGCCATTCCAATGACACTGCAGGCGGTAAACACCCAGAGATGGGGAAAGAAAAACGCCACCAGGAAAGTGACACATCCCATTGCGGCAATTTTTGAAGCGGCTTGTGACGTCTTCCAGCGCCGGCTTTCCACCAGGTTCACCACCCACGGCGACAACAGCAAACCCAGGCTTCCGCCTACTGCAATCAATGCCTTGGCATCTTCCCCGGTGCGATACCAGCGCTCGGCAATCAGAAGCAGAAATGTCGTCCCGGCCGTTTCCAGTATCCCGGTACTGAGGGCCCTCCATTGTTCAGCCCGGTAGGTAATCTCTGTTCGTTGCTCCGCAGACACTCGCCGGAACATAGAACGTCATTTCTTGCGGAACAATCTTCCGTAAAAGAAAATTAAAATTCCGTGCCGCTGTATTTGTGGCACTTTCCCGTCCATGCGAATTTATATCGTGAGCGACATTCACTACGCCTCCCCGGCGGAGCAGGCGCGCCGCGATCACGAATTCAAAGGAATTTCCAACCCGATCACCCGTTCGTTACTCCGCGCTTACCGCGATTACCTCTGGCTCAAGAATCCCACCAATCAAAACCATCTGCTGGATCACTTCCTGGAGCAGACTGGCGACGCCGATTTTGTCGTCGCCAATGGGGATTACTCCTGCAACACAGGGTTCATTGGGGTCGCCGATGAGGCGGCATGCCAGAGCGCCGACATTTGCCTCAGCCGACTCCGCCAACAGTTCGGTTCCAGGTTTCAGGCGGTCTTTGGAGACCACGAACTTGGGAAATTGAGCCTTGCGGGCAATCAAGGCGGCCTGCGACTCGGCAGTTGGCATCGCGCGATCGGGCCACTCAAGCTGGAGCCGTTTTGGAAGGTTGAATTCGGGAACTATGTTCTCATGGGAGTCGTTTCAACATTGTTGGCTTTACCCGTGTTCGAACCGGAAACTCTCGCCTCCGAAATGCCCGAGTGGCGGGCGCTTCGAGAGATTCAACTGCAAAAAATCCGGCAAACGTTTGAACATCTAAAACCAAAACAAAAAGTGGTGTTGTTCTGTCATGATCCCACCGCCCTTCCATTTTTATGGAGGGAACCTGCCGTGCGCGCCGGAATTGCTCAGGTTGAACAAACCATCATCGGCCATTTGCATTCGCCGTTGATCCTCTGGAAGAGCCACTTTCTGGCCGGCATTCCCAGGATAACGTTTCTCGGCAATAGTGTTCGCCGTTTCAGCACCGCCCTGCATGAAGCGCGCCACTGGCAGGAATTCAGGGTGCGCCTTTGTCCTTCACTCGCTGGTATTGAATTGCTCAAGGACGGCGGTTACCTGGCGATGGATCTGGATCCTGAGGGCAAAGCGCCTTTGCGGATCGAACAGAAACGAATCGTCCGCTGATACCCCGGGAGTTCAATACCGCTAATCAGAGGGGGTATTGCGAAGAAGGCCGCTTGAAAAGCCAACCACCTGTTGGGTGAAGTCCTCGCTGTTTTCCGTGGAATAAAAGTTTGATTGTTATGTCCCTTGGCAGATCTGAGGCTCGATTGGTGGACTGAAGTTTTCTCCCTCTCCCAGCGGGCTGAGCATGTCCCACATCTTTTTTGCCGGACGACGAGGGGAACGCTTGGAATCCGCCAGGGTCAAAAGCCGGTGGGGTTTTGCGTAACCGCTTGAGCGGTTCGTCTCGTTTGCAGTTCTGTTTTGACAAAACCCTGACTTTTTCTGCGGGGAAGGC
>JACDHS010000180.1 GCA_013820875.1 Verrucomicrobiota bacterium
AACGGTTGCCAAAAGTAATTTCCGGATAGGTCCTGAATCGAGTTATTCTAAAGGAGTAGGAATAAACGATATCGCACAGCTTCGGTGCATCTGGCCGGAGGCCCAAAGGGCCGGCAATCCCTCAGCCCAGCCCACCGGGCTGGGTAAACGGTTTTACCACATTTGCGGCCTGAAGGGTCGCGATATCCGGGTTCTTAATCCCCCAACGTAGCATTCCAACAAACGCGATACCTATTGGAGGATGCTGAATACTGAACACCAGATGCACTAAACGCGATAATTGATTGTGGCATGTGCCGGTGATTATCGCAGTCACCATGGGTCCAAAACAGAATTTCCGTCAGGTCTTGGACGAGACCGCGTGGCGGTCTGCGTTTCATAGTTCACCTACTTTTAATCACACCCCGGATGCCGGGATAGGTTTTGCAAGGGTTGACGAATCCTCTTTGTCAACAGAAGTTGGGTGAATCTCACATTCCAATTCTCTATGAGCAAACTAGCCGAACAAGAATGCGTTCCGTGCAAAGGTGGTGTACCGCCGTTGCAAGGAGATCAACTAAGCCAACTCCTTGCCGACCTCGCCGACGGCTGGAAAGTCATCTCCGAACATCATTTGGAGAAGGAATTTAAGTTTAAAGACTTCCGTGAAGCGCTGGACTTTACCAACCAGGTAGGTGAACTCGCCGAACGCGTAAACCATCATCCAGACATTTACCTCGCCTGGGGCAAAGTGAAACTGACGCTATGGACCCACAAGATCGATGGCTTGACGGAAAGCGACTTCGTCTTCGCAGCCAAAGTGGACGACATTCGGAAATGATGACAAAGCTGCCGAGGTTCGTTCGGCAACTTTGGAGAAATTCATTTGAACGGTGCTTACGGCGTTTCCGGCGCTTCCGGAACAGCATTAGTGGTTTCATCCACCGGCGGTGGAGTTGCAGTGTCTCGTCGTTCACAGCCCGCGAAAGCGAAGGCGCCCAGTAAGAGAATTAGCAGGTATTTCATATGAGTTCAGGTGCAGAGTTCCTCATTTACCCGAAACCGACAATTCGGAGAGAAAATTAGATTTTACTGAGACTTTCCCTGACCAGTGTCCGCGCTCGCTCGACTAACATCCTGTCCTGGACCAAATCACCAAAGCGTAATTTGGGCATGCCACTTTGTTGTGTTCCAAGCAACTCTCCCGGACCGCGCAATCTCAAATCTTCGTCGGCAATTTTGAAGCCATCGTTCGTGTCTTCCAATATCTGCAGGCGCTCCATTGCTTCTTCATTCTTTGCCGGAGTGACGAGCACACAAAACGAGTCATGCGCACCGCGCCCAATCCGACCGCGCAACTGATGCAACTGGGCAAGGCCGAATCGCTCCGAGTTCTCGATGACCATGACCGAGGCGTTTGGCACATCCACGCCGACTTCAATGACTGACGTCGCTATGAGAACCTTTACGCGATCGTGTCGAAAGGCATTCATGACGTGCTCCTTTTCTTCGGCTTTAATCCGCCCGTGCAATAATCCAACCGGATGCGGTGCGAAGATTTTTTTCAGCTTTTCGTACTCGGCGGTGACCGCTTTCAAATCTCCTGCCACGCCGGAATCCTCCACCCGCGGATAAACGATGTAAGCCTGGCGTCCCTCGGTTATTTTCTGCCGGATAAAATCCCAGATCTTCGGCAATTTATCTTCGGCGCGAACGTAGGTTTTTATTTTTCCGCGACCAGCAGGAAGTTGATCGATCACTGACATGTCGAGGTCGCCGTAAAGGGTCAGACCGAGCGAACGCGGAATAGGGGTGGCGGTCATCACGAGGAGATGCGGATAATTTCCTTTGCGCACCAGTTTTTCGCGTTGGGCAACGCCGAACTTGTGTTGTTCGTCAATGACGACGAGTCCGAGTTTCTGCGGCATGAATGCGCTTTCGACCAGTGCGTGCGTGCCGATGTAAAGAGTGGCTGGTTGAGAACTGCTGGTCGCGGCAAGAAGTGTCGGCTGACTCTTATCGTTCGCGCCAAAATTTGTAACGGTCTTGAAACTTCCGGTCAACAGTTCCACCCGAATCTTCAGATCTGAAAACCAGCGGCGGAAATTTTGAAAATGTTGGGTCGCAAGAATTTCGGTCGGCGCCATCAGCGCGACGTTGAAGCCGTTTTCGATCGCCATTAGCGCGCTACACGCCGCAACGACCGTTTTCCCGGAACCGACATCGCCTTGCAGGAGCCGGCGCATGGGAACTTTCGAACCCATGTCCGTGCGGATTTCGCGAAGGACTTTGGTTTGCGCATCCGTCAGTTGAAAACTTAGAGCCGCGAGAAATTGTTTAATGAGTTGGTTGGTGCCGGAGCAAGGCAAGCCTTTGGCGTTCGCCTCCAGTTTTTTGCGGCGCAATTGAATGGCATGTTGCAGCACGACAAATTCATCGAGGGCAAGTCGTTTGCGGGCGGCTTCAGCCTCATTAAAACCCGATGGAAAATGGAGCATATGAACGGCATTGGCCCTTCCCGGAAATGTAGGGAGAGTCAGCGCGGGCTCCTCAATGAATTCCTCAAACTCATGCAACACCCGCCAGACAAGCGCGCGCAACCAGCGCTGGGGCAACCCTTCGGTGAGCGGATAGATCGGCGCGATGCGATTGAGGTGAATGGAGATTTCTTCGCCCGGCTCCAACACTTCGGTTTCCGGATGATCAATGGTGCGTGGTTTGAGCCCTTTTACCTTTCCGAAGGCGAGAACATCATCGCCCACCCGAAAATATTTCTCCATGAAAGGCAAGTTCCACCAACGGCAATGGAGATGACCGGTTTCGTCTTTCAGAATGACTTCGAAAACAGACTTTGTGCCCCTTGCGAATGTTTTCAACCCGCAGGCGGCAATTTTCCCGAAGACAGTTGTGGCTTCGCCCAGTTTAACTTCTTTGATCTTTTTAAAATGTCGCCGGTCCTCGTAGCGGCGCGGTTTGTGGAGCAAAAGATCTTCGACGGTGTGGAGGTCGAGCCTGGCAAGTTGCGCCGCGCGTTCGGGTCCGACACCGCGAATGCTGGTCAGCGGTGTTTGCAACGGATTTGTCGGGACGTTCGGCACGCGCATTTGTTTATAGACTCCGCAGCACAAAGTCCAATGTGCAAGTGGCTGTGGATAAATGAACCTTGCACTTTGTTTGCTCAACGGCATGTTTGCGGCGATGACAAATCCGCCGGAATCACCGATGGACCGACTTTGGAATGAATACAGCGTCGTGTTTCGGGAGTTCGATGACCTGACACTCGCCCGTTGGATGGCGCAAACTCTGGGGCAATTACAGGGACGCTCCTGGCGGATGTCTCATCCCCTGGTCGGCGCTTACCGGTTGGCCGCGCAAGTGGCGCATGATCGTGAAATCTGGCCAAAACGCCTGGCCACGGCTCCGTTCGGCTACACGGAGGCCCCCTGCTGCCGCGCTCCCCTGCTGCCGGTGTTCACGCGTGACATTCTGGAAACGGGTTTGGCCTGCGCCCATTGCACAGGAACAGCAGTTCCTTTCGAGGAAATCCCCGTGGATCTACAGGAGCCGATCCGGAATTGGGCGTTGGAATATAACCCGGTGCATGAGGTGGCGCATTTGGATGAGGCGCAACAGGGCGAGTCCGAAGATTACGAGGATGACTTCGAAGAAGCAGCCGAACGCGCCGAGGAATTACTCGGCATGGCTGGCAAAAGGATCATTCCCCGCCTGGCCGAATTCTACCCGGCGCTGGTTTGGGAAGATAATGACGAGTGCCTGGAAGTTCGTCCTGAAGATATCGAAACCTGATTGGGCATCCCTTCATTTTTTCACAACCCTGCGGAACACCATGAGAAAAGCACTACGTTGGAGCATTTATATTTTCCTGGTGCTGATCATTTTGCTGGTGGTCGGCATTTTTTCCATCAACCCGATCGCAAAATCGGCCGCCGAAAAGCGGCTCAAGGCGGAAACCGGGATGGAGACGACGATCGGCAAATTTGACCTCGGATTGCGTTCACAGACACTGCGGATTACCGATTTGAAATTGATTAACCCGCCAGAGTTTGGCGGCTCCACATTTGTTTACATTCCAGAATTGTTTATCGAATTGGACGCCAATGCTTTGCGTGAAAACAAATTGCATCTTCGTAATCTCCGGCTTGATCTCGCTGAAATTCACGTGGTGGAAAACAAGGACGGCAAAAAGAATACCGATATTTTCCAGAAATCGGGTGATTCAGGAAAACGCGGCAGGAGTTCAACGAATGCGACATCGGAAAACATCCAATTCGCCGGGATTGATCATCTCGCGATCTCCCTTGGGACAGCGAAGTTTACGAGTGAGCGCTATCCCAACCGCAATTACGAACGGACTCTCGGTGTGCGTGACCGGACGTTCAAAGACATCAAAACGGAGAAAGATCTGGAAGTTGTCGGTGTATTGATAATTGGCCAGGTGGGATTGAGCGCATTGCTCGAAGGAATTTTTACGTCGCCGAGTGAAGTGATTGAGAAGGGCTCAGCCGCGGGTAAAGAAACGCAGGAAATTCTTAAGGATCTAGTCGCTCCTTTGAATAAGAAGTGAGATGAGCGACGCCGACGTGCTGCCAGCGTTCCGTCGGCAGCCCCCAAGTGTGACATCCCGACCGCAAGTCCATGCGAAGTGCATTTGCGTTTCCTACTGTCTCCCAGCGGGACGCTGGCAGCACGTTACTTTGCGTCCAGCGCAAAGGCGATTTCACTCCCCCGCCCTTTTGTAAGCACCACTTCCTGTGAAACTGTTCCTGCTCTGCGATGCATTGCTTGCAGGCGATATTTGCCGGGAGGCACGTTCGTTATGGAAAAGTTGCCGTTTGCATCTGTCACTGCGAAAAACG
Source organism: Verrucomicrobiota bacterium (assembly GCA_013820875.1). Lineage (GTDB taxonomy): Bacteria > Verrucomicrobiota > Verrucomicrobiia > Limisphaerales > JACDHS01 > JACDHS01. Next base: position 4,857 of record JACDHS010000180.1, read on the forward strand.
GGTGATCGAAAACAGAGACATAGGAAAACATCCACGGATGAATATCACATTTAAAGCGCAGGAACGGTTCCGGATTTTCAAAAACGAATTCTAAATCTGCCGCTTTAGGCATCTGCGCTTTGTTCGCTTCTCGATTGCCCGGCGCAGCCGGTGTCGGATGAACATTGTGCAGGAGCGGATCAGAGTTTCGGACGAGCATTTTCTGACCGGTTTGCAGCGCAGCGATGTAAGGAGTGTATTCGCAATTCACCTGGTCCAGGAGCAACGGTTCGGCGCGCGGTGGAAACGTCATTCCTTTCGGCAACGATTCCGCTTCGATATAAACAACTGTGTCCGCAAGCCCCGAGTCATCGCCAGTGACGTAAAATCGAGTGGTGGGAGTATTCTGGACAAGCCTGCCGCAGTTCAGATCATTCTTGAGCACATCCACCGTTTTTTCCGGAATCGGCGTTCCGCGCAGACGAACCTGGCCACGAATCATTCCCACTGCGATGGAATCATTTCCAATGATCGGAGCGCCTTCGGAAAAACCTTCGGGAATTGTGCGCCTCGCCACCGTGCCACCGTCAGATGATCGAAAATTCTCTTCCAACGATTCGCCCTCGGTTTCCGTGACCGGCGCCGGAGCGAGCAATGTTGGATCTACCTTGGGAACCTTCAATCGAAAGGACAAATTGTATTTACCACCCTGAACTGCCGTGATGGATTGGATTGCTTCCCCGGCTTTAGGATGTTGCACCGCGATGGTGTAGGTCCCGGGCGAAATTCCTTTAGGCAGTTTGAAATAACCGTCATTATCTGTAACAGCGAAATAGGGATGTTCGACGACGCCGAAATAGGCCCATTCCCATGAATGCAATTTGCAGGTGATACGGCTGAAAATATCTACCCCGCTGAAAACGAGTTCCAGAGGGTCATCCATCAGTCCGTTCGCGTTTCGTTCCCAGCCGAATTCTGAACCACTGCTGGAGATCATTCGGAACTGATGCCGCCTTTTGGAGTTTTCTATTTCAATAGATTGATCCACGCGTGCGCCAAGAACAAATGGTTCCAGGAACTGGTTGGTCTCAGCCAAACGAACAACCTCTTTCGGAGCCGCAAAAGTCTTTCCTTCTAATCCCTTTTGCACGTAAACAAAGACGTTCGCCAATCCTCCACTGGTAGATACTTCATAGTCCCGGCTCAGCTTTTTCGTTTCGGAGCCGTCACGGTTTTGCTGGATTGCGATGACCCGTTCTTCCGGTCGCTTGCCAAGCAAAACCACCCTTCCGAAAATCTCTATTTCAGAGGTTGTTGAAACTCGATTAGTGATCGGTTGCAAATCACGGTTGGCTTCCAGGGCCGCTGGGACATGTAATTCGCGCGGGACCGTGGAAGCCAGTAGCGGTTGCTCAATCGCGGGTATTTCCGCAACCTTTACGGGAGGTCTGACCCTTGACCACCACCATAAGAGAAGGCCGATGAGGAGAACAACCAACAGCAGAAGCCAGGGCACTCTGCCTTTTGAACCATTCTTTGTGTTTTCAACATCTGCCATGGATCATCCAATGTAACACCAAACGCACAGAAAAGTTGTGACAACAATCAATTCTCTGCTCCCCCCAAACGTATGCCAACCCGTCATCAGATAAGGTGCCCCAACTTTTCGCGTTTAGTGGCCAGATATTTCGCGTTGTGCGGATTGGACTTAATCTTGATCGGCACCTGCTTCACAATCTCCAGTCCGTAACCTTCCAACCCCACGACCTTCTTCGGATTGTTCGTCAGTAAACAAATCTTTTTCAGCCCGAGATCCGTGAGAATTTGCGCACCCAAACCATATTCGCGCAGGTCCATTCCATAGCCGAGTTTTATATTAGCTTCGACGGTGTCATAACCATTTTCCTGAAGTTTGTAGGCCTGGATTTTTGGCCCGAGACCAATGCCGCGCCCCTCTTGCCGCATGTAAACAATCACTCCCCTGCCCGCGTCAGAAATCTGTTTCATTGCCTGGTGTAGTTGAGGCCCGCAATCGCAACGGCGTGATCCAAAAATATCGCCGGTCAAACATTCGCTATGCACCCGCACGAGCACATCTTTTTTACCGGCAACATCCCCTTTGACCAGCGCGAGGTGATTCTGCCCATCGAGCTTTGAGCGGTAGAGGTGCAAATCGAAGTCGCCGTAATCGGTCGGCATTTTGATGGTTTCAAGACGTTCCACCAACTTCTCCCGGGTGCGACGAAACTCGATCAAATCCTCGATCGTGCAAATCTTCAGCTCATGCTTTTTGGCGAACTTCAACAGTTCCGGCAAACGCGCCATGGAACCGTCATCGCTCATGATCTCGCAAATCACTCCAATGGGACGGGAGCCAGCGAGTGTCGCGAGATCAACGGCAGCTTCGGTATGGCCCGCGCGTTGCAAAACGCCTCCAGCCTTGGCGCGCAGTGGGAAAATATGTCCGGGCTGCACGAGATCATCGGGCACCGCGGTTGGGTCTGCCATGATCCGAATCGTTTCCGAACGATCCGCCGCGCTGATGCCGGTCGTCACACCGCGCGTGGCATCCACGCTCACCTGGAAATCGGTTTTGAATGACTCGCGATTGTGCAGGACCATGCTCTCAATGCCGAGTTGCTTGAGTCGCTCGGCAGTAGTCGGCACACAGATCAAGCCACGCCCGAACCTGGCCATGAAATTCACAGCGGCAGGGGTGATCTTTTCAGCGGCCATGACCAGGTCGCCTTCATTTTCGCGGTCTGCGTCATCTACCATGATGACCATTTTGCCGCGCTTGATGTCAGTGAGGACGGATTCGATGGGATCGAACTGTTTCTTCATTTATGCGGAGGCAATGTAAACGGACGACAACCATTCGCCAGCAAAACAAATTGTGGGAAAGACCGTTTGAATGAAAGCCGCCTACTCTTCCGGACACGCAAAGAGCACCGTTTCCTCCTGGTGGATGGTGAAGTGATCGAGATAAAACTTGTAGGGAACATCAAGGCTCTGGATGAACTGCGGGATCTTCGTGAAATCTTCCAACCGGTGATAAAGCGCAATCGCCAATTTGGGGTGGAACCGGCGAATCGTTTCAGCCGCACCTTGCAACGCGTTCATCTCCGCCCCTTCAATGTCCATTTTGATAAAGTCCACTCGCGGGATTTTTTCTGCATGCACCAGGTCATCAATCGAGCGCGTGGCGATGCTTGCAGTGGTTGTTCCGTCCTGAAGAAGTGAAGTTCCCGGCCCTTGCGGAGAATATTTCACCGTTTCACCAGAACGACTCCAAAGTGCCTCTTCCATGACCCGGATGCGATTGCGTAATGCAGGATTCAATTCCAGATTCCGACGCAGAATCGCCAGGTTCTCAGGATCAAATTCAAAGCAATAGATTTTCCCTTCATCCCCCGAACGGTGCGCAAACTGCAGAGCCGTGTCTCCCCAGCAACCACCGCCATCAATGACAATGTCTCCGCGCTCTACAGCTACCGTCCGATCGCCCGCAGAGTAACGATACTGTTCGAGCACAAAGGTATTGAGCACGTTTAACAAGTGCGCGTGCAAACGGATCGGATAGCCCGCTGAATCCAGGTCGTAGAGATTCAAAAAACCGTCGAACACAGGAACGGCCAGGGTTTTCTCGTGAAGCAACAATTCCTTTTGAATCTGCTGAATGGCATTCCAATAGGGAGCATCATTCGTTGGCAACTTGATCCGATCCGCCCCCATAATCCTGTAAGCGATCACCGCGACCAGCATCTCTTGCGAATCCTTATCACCGAGCAGCCGATAAAAACTTTCGAAGCCCGCCCCATGCGCCGCCACCTCCCGCAGGTGTTGCACTACTTTTTCTGGTTCCGCTGGGTGGATATAAACGAAACCCTGCCGGCGCGCGGCCTGAAACAACTTCGATTTTATTTTATTCCACAACAGATCGCGGCGACCGTTTACCCGGTAAGGAAAGCGATGCACATCGGTGTTATCGCTCTGCAATTCGTAGGCATTGCTCAGAAGCCGTTCGATCAGGTGCGGATAAAATGTCAGAGAGTTGTTGAGATCATATTCCATGTAGCCTGCGATTCCGATGCCAAGAGTAGGCTACGGAAAACAAACGGGAATCAGGTAAAAACCCAATTGAGGGAAAGGGAACCGGTTTACTACAGAGTGGGCGCGCCTTTATGTGGTTGCACTCGATGCATGTAACGATTCAACCCTGTAATGTGGTTAACTTTTCCCCAGCATTTGACTTCCGTGGCTTTCACCGGTTCCATTACCGTAGATGTCTTCTGAGCAGAAACCGATTCGGGGTCGAGGGGCATTGCAGAATCCAGCCAACCGGTTTGAGAAATTGCATATCGAGTTCGATGCAGACGTCAATCAACTCACCGAAGAGGATCTCCCCGCCAAAAACACCATTCTGCTGAAGGACAAAACCTGTTCCCTCCTGACGCGCAACGACAGCCCGGATGTCGGTTTCGAGTTCAGCATCAATCCCTATCGCGGCTGTGAACACGGCTGCATCTATTGCTTTGCTCGTCCCACCCACGAATACCTCGGCTTTTCATCCGGCCTGGATTTCGAAAGTAAAATTCTGGTCAAAGAAGATGCGCCGCAACTCTTGCGTGAAGAGTTGTCGCACAAGAAATGGAAACCGCAGGTCGTTGTGATGAGTGGCGTGACCGATTGTTATCAACCGATCGAACGAAAGCTGAGAATCACGCGCGGTTGCCTGGAAGTCTTCGCGGAATTTCACAACCCGGTTGCCATCATCACGAAAAACCACATGGTCACCCGTGACATCGATCTCCTGTCCGAACTGGCTCGACACAACGCCGTGATCGTGAATATGTCCGTGACCACTCTCGATTCAGATCTCGCGCGAATCATGGAACCGCGCACCTCAATGCCCGAAGCGCGACTGGATGCTATCCGCCAACTCTCTGCCGCCGGTATCCCCGTGAACGTCATGGTGGCCCCGGTTGTTCCCGCCATCACCGATCATGAAATGGTGAAGATCATGGAACGAGCTGCCGAAGCGGGTGCCGTTTCCGCTGCCTACACGGTGAATGCGTCTGCCCTACGCAGTGAAAGAATTATTCGAGCAATGGGTTGTCACGCACTTCCCGGATCGCAGCGAGAAGGTGTTGAACCGGATCCGCTCCTTGCGCGGCGGCAAGTTGAATGATTCCACCTGGGGCCAACGCATGCAGGGCCAGGGCATTTTCGCCGAACAGATCGAGCAAACATTCAGAGTCGCCCGCAGAAAGTTTGGTCTCGATAAAACGCGTCCAGAGCTCTCCACCACCTCCTTTCAGCGCCCCGCAGGGAACCAATTGGAGTTGCTGTAAGCGGGACATTTCCAAGCCCCTTCAATCAAGTTGGAGAGTAGGCAGGAGAGATTTGGAAGTGAAAGGTCGTTGGGCCAACCACCAACACGCTTCCGCCCCTCATCGAACCGAACGTAACGCATTTCCCACGCTAGATTAGCGGTATTGAACTGCAGGGTTCAGGATTAGTGGGGGCGTATGTTCCTCATATCCTTACGTTTACAAAGACCTGAAACCAAAAAATGCCCATCTTCTCGGCGTTACCGAGAGAGAAATGCGCGGAAAGTTGTCTCTGTAAACGTAACCGAGGGAGAAATGCGCGGAAAGTTGCCTCGGTAAACGTAACCGAGAGAGAAATGCGCGGAAAGTTGCCTCTGTAAACGTAACCGAGA
>JACDHS010000181.1 GCA_013820875.1 Verrucomicrobiota bacterium
CCGCCTCGCGCGGGACTACGAAACTTTACCTCACTCCAGCGAAACCATAATCTATCTGACCATGATCCGACTCATGCTCAAACGTCTCGCCAACGCTAAAGGATGATTTTCCATACACGCTCTAAGACGCAATTTCCATTATTCTCCCTGTCCCAAATCGAGGCATTAGACAGAAAAATGGCAATTCTGAGCTTGGAAAATGGCAGAAAATCTGGAATATCAGCCGCTGCATGAGCATTGCCAAACAACCAACAGTGCCTTCTTTTTTGGGAATTGAATGTGGGGGAACCAAAAGCGTTGCCGTTTTTACGCAAAGCAGTGGAACCCAAGCAGTTCAAATCGAAGCTGGCCCCGCAAACCTTCGCCTCTTGAACGATCCGCAACTCGTTGCTCATTTTCGCAAGATCAGCGCAATCCACCCCGCAAAATCCCCTCCCGTCGCTATCGCCATCGGAATGGCTGGAGCTCGCACCGAGATGGATCGGGATCGGATTCGAACCGCTGCCGCCAAGGTATGGCCGGGAGCCTCCTGTCATGCGACGAATGATTTGGAAACCGCTTTGGTTGCCGCTGAAATTACTGACGAACGGGAGCTTGCTCGAATTTTGGTTTTAAGCGGCACTGGTTCCTGCTGTTACGGACAAACTCCCGCCGGCAAAACAGCCAAAGTGGGTGGTTGGGGACATTTCATCGGCGATAAAGGCAGCGGCTACGAAATTGGCCTGAGAGCGTTGAAGGCTGTTGTTTACTATTATGACCGTGATGGTGTCTGGCCGAAGTTGGGCCAAAAACTGTTGCGCTCCCTGCAGTTGAACGAGCCGAACGATTTGATCGGCTGGGTCCAGGGGGCCAACAAGACAGATATCGCCGCCTTGGCTGTGGAAGTTTTTTCTGCATGGAACAAAGGGGAGAAAATAGCGGATGATATTATTACCGCAGCCGCCGAAAGTTTGGCCAACGATGCAGTGGATTGTGCAAAACGTTTGGTCAAAGTCGGCACACCTGTTCAATTTATCCTGGCTGGCAGCACTTTGCTGAAACAGCCGAAATTCGCCGGGGCAGTCGGAGATCGCGTCCAGAAACTTTGGGCGAAAAGCGTGGTGGCCCCCCTTAATCGCGAAAGTGTCTGGGGCGCTGTGGAATTGGCCCGAAAAGCCTACGACCAAAGCAACCAAGCGAGCACCGTCCTTGGGGTATCGACAGAATCGCTGTTTGGCCCGTCGTTCTTATCTCCTGAATTGCCAGCGACAGAACGGCGCAACCCGCATTCGGTCAACCTGGATCAGCTCTCCATTGAAGAGATGGTTTCGTTGATGCTCAACGAGGACGAAAAGGTTCCGGCAGCCATCGCCAATGAACGCGAGAAGATTGCCAAGGCGGTTCGAATGATTACGGCGGCATTTAAAAAAGGTGGTCGGCTGTTTTATATTGGCGCAGGCACAAGTGGTCGCCTGGGTGTGCTCGATGCGAGCGAATGTCCGCCCACTTTCCGGACATCACCGGAAATGGTGCAAGGGATCATCGCTGGCGGCCAGAGCGCTTTGTGGAAAGCTGTGGAAGGCGCCGAAGACGATTCCATCGCTGGCGCTGAAGCGATTCGCTTCAACAACATCACCGCAAAAGATGTGGTGGTCGGAATCGCTGCCAGCGGTAAGACGCCTTATGTCTGGGGAGCCTTGATGGAAGCGAGAAAGCGTAAAGCCGGCAGCATGTTGATATGCTTTAACCCGCATCTCAAGATCGCCACAAAACATAAGCCGGACATTTTCATCGCGCCGGACATCGGGCCGGAAGTGTTGACCGGTTCAACCCGCTTGAAAGCAGGCACCGCAACGAAGCTGATCCTGAACATGCTCACCACCCTTTCGATGGTGAAACTCGGAAAAGTGATCAGTAACCTGATGGTGGATTTGAATCCATCCAATATCAAACTGCGCGATCGCGCGGTTCGGATCGTTTGCGATGTGACAGGTGTGGATCCAGCGACAGCACACAAGGAATTGGAAGAAGCGGGTTGGACAGTGAAGGCCGTTTGCCTGAAGCTCCGGAAGTCGCAACCAAAGCGCAAATCTTCATCAGGTGAAAAGCTGCCCTTAATTTCCCGGAAAAGCTCAACGATCGCCAGTAGCGGACTTTGCGCTTAGGTGTAAAGTGAAGCATGAAGGCTAAAGCTTCGCCGTGGTTTATGATCGCGGCGCTGGCGCTTTTCCTCAGTGGCTGCGCAGCGTCAAGGACAGACTGGGGTACTCGTGTGGGAAATTACACCTACGACCAGGCTGTGTTGGAATTGGGACCTCCGGATAAAGCGGCAAAAATCAGCGACGGAACAGTCGTTGCGGAGTGGCTTACCTATCGCGGGAGTCGGAGCGGCTACTATTACTCGCCTTACTATTACTCTCCTTATCCCTATAGCCGGTTTTTCCACGATCCATTTTATGACCCGCCCACACCAGACCGTTTTCTGCGATTGACGTTCAGCCCGGACGGACTTTTAAGAGACTGGCGGCGGGTGGTGCGGTAGATTAGAAGAATCCACCAGAGAGACAGAGCGAGAGTTCAAAAGCCTGCCTCACATGCCGCCGCATTCAGCACTCCGCGAATTTTTTTTCAGAACAGAAAGAATTGGTTCTTTTTGGTTTCCATCTTTTAATTTTGCGTTGGCCATGTTCAACTTTGCGCTATGAACGTTTGGGAAAATCTTACCCGCGTTATTTTGCTCCTTATTTTCGGGGCGTTCCTGTTGCTCGTCGTGGTCTGGTACGCACCGGTCATTAAACAAAATGAGCGGATGCGCAAAGAGAAGCTGGAACTCGATGGCAAAATAGCGATTGAAGTGGAAGCTTCCAAAAAGCTGGATGCCCAAACCAAAGCTTTGCAGGATCCTCGCACTGTCGAACGCCTTGCCCGCGAACGCCTCAGTTACGCGAAGCCGGGCGAGATCGTGATTCATTTCGAGCAACCACAAACTAACGGAATGCCCAAGCCTTAAACCCAGCGGGGGCCCGGTTCACCTCCTGTTCACAAGCTACTATGCGAATCATCAGTGGAACAGCAGGCGGGACCATTCTGAAAGTTCCGGAAGGGTTGGGTGTCCGACCAACTCCGGACCAGGTGCGCCAGGCGCTTTTCAACAGTCTCGGGATACGAGTTGCAGGCGCAAAAGTGCTCGAACTTTTTGGCGGCACGGGTGCGCTGAGCCTCGAATCGATCAGTCGCGGAGCGCAAAGCGCAGTCTGCGTGGAGAAATCGGCCAAGCACGCGCAATTTATCCGTCGCAACCTGGAATTGGCCAAACTGCCAGCCGGTTCTTTGCAGACCAGGGTGCAGGATGCGTTTATCGCCATTGCCCAAATGGCAGCCGCCGGGGAAAAATTTGATCTCATTCTCGCCGATCCGCCTTACGGCGAGAAAAACGTCAACCGCCGCTCCACCTCCTTCGCCCAAAAAATGCTCGATGACGTTCATCTTGCGAAGCTGTTGCCGGAACATGGACTATTTGTTTTGGGTCACACCAAACGCGACACTCTCACCTTTCCTCCTGCCTGGGAGGAGGTGAAAATGTTGAAACATGGCGATACCGTTATGCGCATTTTAAAGACAAATGTACGCGGGCAAGTGGACGAATTACCCGAGAAACCGGCAGGTAAGTAAGAGCTTGTCCGCAAAACGCGTATTTTTGGAAACGGGTTTAACGAGTGGCGGTGGTAGGGGATCCAAACGGTCGTGATGTGGTTGCTTCCACGGAGTTTTGTTTTTTGGTATCTTTGCCGCTGCTCAGGCGGCCAGCGCCAGTGCGTCTCTTTGTTCCAGCCGCTCCAGTCCCCACAAGTTGTGTGTCACGAAACATTTTGGGGATTCTCCGACTCGGTTTTAATTTTGCGTGTTTTTGCGGGCAGGTGCGGAAGCTTCATCCGGCAAATTGTCGAAAAAATAAGGGGTTTTGCACTTTGGGTCGCCAGAAACGTGGCCTGGAGAGTCTCAAGGCCACTTGAATATCATATCAAAACCGTCTGGATGGTCTCAAGGTCACTTCCGATACTTAAGAGCTGTTGGCTTCTTCCACGCACAAAGGACACCGTAGTAGAAGTAGGCAGAGTTGGGTTGACGATTTGTGATCCCGTAGCCTCTCGGTTACGAGGGGAAAAATGGTGAATTTTCGGCTTTTAATCAGATCCGGACACCGCGCTGGTGAATGTTTTTACCTGTAATTCGTCAGAGAACCTGATATTTGGAACAAAACTATGCGCTTGAAATTTCTTACACTTACCGGCTTTTGTGCATTTGCCCTGATTTCGCTGAATGCAGCGGAAAAAGTGGATGTCAGCAAACTTCCGCCCGCCTCCGACAAAAAAGAGCTCACTTTTGATAAAGATATCAAGAGTATGGTGGAAGATTCCTGCCTAAAATGCCATGGTGTGGAAAAGCCCAAGTCCAAGTATCGCGTGGACAGTCGGGAGGCATTCATCAAAGGCGGGGACAGTGAAATCGCCGCAGTGATTGCCGGGAAAAGTGCTGAAAGCCCAGTGATTCACATGGTCGCTGACTTGATTGAAGAGATGGAAATGCCGCCAATTGATAAGCGGGAAAAATACGTTGCATTGACGAAAGAACAGATCGGAATTCTTCGTGCCTGGATTGATCAAGGGGCCAAGTAACACAAGAACCTTCAAAAAAGCCGCCGAAATATTCGGCGGCTTTTCTATTTTTGCGCGGTTCGGGCAGTTCTTCGAATTCCTTCAATAATCATTTTTGATTGGCAAGAAAATGGCTCGTGTGTATGGAAAGCTCTGCTAAGATAGGGCGCTAGTTCCCGTTTGCGAACGTATGAAAATATTCAACTGGTTTGATTTGCTCGTCGTTGTGTTGCTTGCTGTTGGCATTTTTCATGGCCGCAAGCGTGGCATGTCCCTGGAGCTTCTACCCTTGTTTGAGCTGCTTGTGATTGTCGTGGTGGGCGCCAAAATCTACAGCCTCTTCGGCACTAAGCTGTCCGAATGGACCAACGGCACGATGAGCCTGCTTGCCTCATTTATTGGTGCCTATATTCTGTTTGGGCTTGTCACCCATATGATTTTTACGCGCCTTAAACGCGCGGTGGGCGAAAAATTGGTCGGGGGCGATATCTTCGGTTCCATGGAGTATTACTTTGGCATGGCTGCGGGGATGTTGCGCTACGCCTGCTATATCATGATCGGTTTGGCGTTGCTCAATGCCAAACCGATTGACGAGGCAAAAGAGAAAGCTTATCGCAAAACTGAAAAAGATAACTTGGGTAATATTCAGTTCCCGACGACCACTTCCATTCAAATCAATGTCTTTAACGAATCGCGTGTGGGTTCTTTCTCGCGCTCTCATCTGGCTGATCTTTTAATTGCGCCAACCGCTCCAAATGCCAAGGCGCCCAAGCGTGAGGCAATTGCCAGAAAGCGCGAGAAAGCAGTGGATGAAGTCATCAGTGGGACGACTTCTCCTCCATCAACGGCTCCCAAAGCACAATAATGGCTGTGCATGGATGGCTTCATTCCTCCTGACAAGCTCCAGCAGATTCGCGACGCCAGTGATATTGTCGAAATCATAGGTTCGTACCTGCCGCTAAAACGTTCCGGAGCAAACTTCTCCGCACTCTGCCCCTTTCACAAAGAGAAGACCCCCAGCTTCAACGTCAATCCGCACAAACAGATTTTCCACTGTTTCGGCTGTCACAAAGGCGGGGACGTTTTCACGTTTGTAAGGGAATACGAAAGCATCAGTTTCATGGATTGCGTCCGCCGGTTGGCAGAACGCGCCCATATTGCGCTTGAGATCGAAAACCGTCCCGGCCAGCAGGAAGCGCGACATGTAAAAGATACCCTTCTGCACATTCACGAGCAGATTACCCAACGCTGGCAGGCATCTCTCACCAACGACGCCGGAGGGCAAATTGCCCGTGATTACCTACAGAAACGTGGATTATCCGAAGACGCCATCAAACTCTTTCGCCTCGGCTACGCGCCGGAAGCATGGGATGACACGGTCAATTGGGCAAAAGGCAAAGGGCATGAGATGGCGGTCATGGAACAATCCGGCCTTGTCATTCGAAAAGAGGGAACCGACCGGTTCTATGATCGCTTTCGGGGGCGTCTCATATTTCCCATTTGCGATGAGCAAGGACGCGTCATCGGTTTTAGCGGGCGCATCTTGTCTGGGGACGAGAAAACAGCGAAGTACGTTAACTCGCCCGAAACGCCGATCTTCACGAAAGGCAAAGTTTTTTTCGGTCTGGATAAATCGAAACGCGCATTACTCGACGTGCATTCGGCCATCATCTGCGAGGGGCAACTCGATCTGATTGCCTGCTTCATGGCAGGTGTAAAAAATGTAGTAGCACCGCAAGGCACCGCCCTGACAAGTGAACATGCGCGAATCCTGAAACGTTACGCGGACGAAGTCGTGCTGTGCTTTGATTCCGATAATGCGGGGCAAAATGCCGCCATCCGCTCCCTTGATTCTTTGTTGCAGGTTGGACTGGCTGTGCGCGTTGTGACGATGCCTTCCCCGCACGATCCAGACAGTTTCATCAAGGAGAATGGGGGAAGCGCCTTTCAAGGGTTGATCGATGGAGCGGAAGGTTTTTTTGATTTCTATTTAAACCGTCTTTGTGCAACGAACGACATTCGCACAGACAAAGGAAGGGTCGCTGTTGTCAGAGCGATGGGTGAAGCCGTTTCAAAAGCAAACAACAGAGTTTTGCTCGATACCTATTCGCAAAAAACGGCGATTCGCCTCGGTGTTTCTGCGGATTCAGTTCGGGCAGAGTTCAAGAAAGGCGGTCGCGTAAGTTTGCCAACCGACGATTCGGAGAGTGACGAGGAAGTCCCTGAGTATACCATGCCGCGTCCTTCCGTTCAGGAATGGTGGTTGTTGCGCCTCGTCCTGCAAAACGAAGAACATGTCGAGTGGGTCTGGCAGCATTTGGATCTCGATTGGCTTTCTCACGAAACGGTGGGGCAAATTCTGGCGTCGCGATTTGCGGCCATAAGTGAATGGCGGGGATTGGCGAGTTGGCTGGGGGAAGTTGAAGATCCTTTCACCCGTCAACTGATCACCGAAGCAGTTACAGAACAGCGCGAAATCCCGGATCCGGAGATACTGCTGAAAGGCGCGCCCGGCACACTTGGTGTCGTGCAGATTCTGCGGGATAAATTCATCGACCGGAAACTTGCCGAGTTAACCCGGCGACTTTCCGATCTAGCCTTCACTCAAAACGCGCTCATCGAATTGTCCAAACAGAAGGCGGAATTGCGGCAAATGAAGCAACAACCGCTGCAACCGCTTGGCGACAATTACGAATAAAACTCTCCAGAAGCAACCCTTCCGTGTCCCTGTTGTCATCTCATCATTACAAAATTCCCGGCGTATTCCACTTGCCGCATAGTCCACTATACCTATATTCGCCCCATGGAAATGATCGCCGTGCTTTTAATCATCGGCGTGTTACTGATGCTGGCGGAGATTTTTCTGCCCGGAGGTATCGCCGGTATCGCTGGCGTTTGTTGCATGCTTATCGCAGTGATCATGACTTATGTGGAGTTCGGTTTTAAAACTGGGAACGGCGTGCTTTTTGGTGTGATGGCTGGATTGGTTGTGGGAACAATGATCTGGTTTAAACATTTCCCAAACAGCCGTGCGGCCAGACCGTTCATCTCACGACGGATCATCGGGGATCTTGGTGTGGAAAAGCCCGAGCTGTTGAACAAAACTGGAACCGCTTTCACCGATTTGCGACCAGCAGGAACGGCGCTCATTGACGGCGAGCGGGTGGATGTAGTCGCCGAAAATCAAATGATCGCCAGGGGCGCCGCCATTAAGGTTGTGCAAATCGAAGGAATGCGTGTCGTCGTCCGAGCAATTTAAAAAATAAAACTATGGAAACTATAATGCCTCAATTCGCGGCCCTCCCGGAAAATCTCAAGCTAATCATTTACGCCGTCGTTGGCCTGCTGGCCTTTATCTTCTTCATTGTTTTTGCCAACTTCGGCATGATCTGGATTCGCGCTCTCACCTCCGGCGCCAAGGTTAAATTCAGCGAACTCATCGCGTTGCGCCTGCGCCGAATTCCTGTTGGCCACATCGTTGACGCCCGCATCACTGCCGTGAAATCGGGCATTCAAGTGAAAGACGAATTTGGCAACCCCCAGTTTGTTTCCGTGGATGAACTTTCCACGCATTACCTCGCGGGCGGCGGCGTGGATATGGTCGTCCAGGCGCTGATTAACGCGCAGAAGGCCGGCATCCATTTGGATTTCGACAAAGCCTGCGCCGTCGATCTCGCGACCAAAGGAACTGGCAAGACTGTCATTGAAGCGGTGCGCACATCGGTTAATCCGAAGGTGATCGATTGTCCGGCTCCCGCTTCCGGCAAATTCACCATCGATGCCGTGGCGAAGGACGGGATTATTATCAAAGCCCGCGCCCGCGTGACGGTGCGCACCAATCTGGACCGTTTCGTCGGCGGCGCCACAGAGGAAACAATCATTGCCCGCGTCGGTGAAGGCATCGTGACCACCATCGGATCCGCGCAGAGCTACAAGGACGTTTTGGAAAATCCCGATCGCATCAGCAAAACCGTGCTGGACAAGGGGCTCGATTCCGGAACGGCGTTCGAAATTCTTTCGATTGATATTGCTGATCTTGATGTCGGCGAAAACGTTGGCGCAAAACTGCAGGCCGAACAGGCCGAAGCCAACAAGCTCATCGCCCAGGCCCAGGCGGAAGTCCGCCGCGCTGCCGCCGTGGCGCTCGAACAGGAAATGTTGGCCCGCACCCAGGAAATGCGCGCGCGTGTCGTCGAAGCCGAAGCCCAGATCCCAATGGCAATGGCCGAAGCATTTCGTGCCGGCAATCTCGGCGTCATGGATTACTATAAAATGAAGAATGTTCAGGCGGACACCGGGATGCGTGAAAGCATTGGTGGTCCTGCCAATCAACCCGGCAAAACTCCCGGCCAGAGTTGATTTGACTGACTGACAAAGAAATGAACGGAAGCGACATACAAGTTGTTCCGCTATTCGCGGCAGGCGTCGAGTTTCTCGTCGTGCTGCTGATTATGGCTGCTTCTGCCCTTTTTAACTGGTGGCAGAAACGTAAACAAGGCGAACAGGACGAGTGGAGCGGCCTCGATCAACCGACTCCGCCGAATGCCCCGACCTCTGCCCCGCGTCAGACGACGAATTGGGAAGAAGAGTTGCGGCGCATGCTGGAGGGAGAACAGCCGGCCGCCCCTCCCGCGGCTCCGCCCGTCATTCGTGAACAACGTCCAACGCCGCGGACCGCCACGAGTCGCCCGATGCCATCACCGACTCCTCCCCCGGTGCAACCGGTCAAAACCTATCGCGGCGATTGTGAACACTGCAATGGACACCTTGAGTTCCCTTCCAATCTCACCGGGAGCGATATCCGTTGTCCGCATTGTCATCGGCAAACCCGCCTTTTTCCCTTAACCGAAATAATCGCCGAACCCCGCCCCCAGCGCCCCGACTTGTCGCCCGTTCCGCGCCGCACTGCGGTTCAGGCGCCGACACATGCTGAACACGCTCTTGCAGCTCGTTTTGCGGAGGTTGCCCCGCGCGGTTCATCGCACGCTGCCGTAGTCCAACGACGTGAAACCTCGTATGAAGTTCAAAAAGTGGTTTCGCTGTTCCAACATCCCCGGACGGCTCGTCATGCGGTGATTGCTTCCATCATTCTGAATCCTCCCAAAGCACTGGAACCGTAAGTTGAAACAGCAACTTCCTGCCAACCGCCCCTAAATCCGGCAGTTACTTACTTTTAGGTTTACTTGCTTCCCGGTTTTGTCGCAGGGATGCCAGCCAGGTCGGGTGGCAATTTGTCTGCTTCGAAGGTTTCCACCTGGAGGGCGATCAAGCTGAACATCGGAACTCCGAGATCAACCGTTCCATTGGTGCGATCCACAATCAAGGCGACTCCCGCGACATCGCCCTGGTTTTCTCGAACAATGTTGATGGTCTCCTGGACTCGCCCCCCTTTGGTCACCACATCTTCGACAACCAGGATCTTTTCGCCCGGGGCCATCCTGAAATTGCGGCGGAGAACCAGTTTGCCCTCCTCTTTTTCAACAAAAATGAAACGAACGCCGAGTTGCCGCGCCACTTCCTGGCCAATGACAAGTCCACCCATCGCCGGAGCCACCACGGTGCGAACACCCAGATGCCGAACTTGATCGGCGAGGGCTTTGCCGAGTTTTTCGACAATCGGCATTTCCTGCAACGCGAGGGCGCATTGGAAGAATTGGCGGCTATGCAGTCCGCTGCGCAAAAGGAAATGGCCATCCAGTAATGCGCCGGTTTGTCTGAAAATCTGGAGAGCTTCGTCTGTCGTCATCCGCGAGAGAATCGTGAAAGTGCCAACCAGAATCAACTTTGTTGTTAATCCGTCCGCTTTTTCGCTTTTTCTATATGTAAACCTTAATCCGGCAGTTGGAGGAGCTTGAAAAGTAGGGAAGTTCTTTATTTGATGGGGTTTGAACCCGCAAATAGCTTCAGTGGCGGTTCACCCTGGAGG
>JACDHS010000035.1 GCA_013820875.1 Verrucomicrobiota bacterium
GGGGAACGCTTGGAATCCGCCAGGGACCAAAAGTCGGTGGGGTTTTGCTGTGTCAAAACCCTGACTTTTTCCGCGGAAAAGGCTATGGAATGACAATTCGTATCGGCGGTTTTTGACCAAAATCGGAAACACTTAAAGATGAAACTCGCTTTGCTCGCCTCGCCCGTCGCACCAGCGACTTAGCGAATAATTTGTTCTGACTTCGCTCGAAAGTGGGTTTTGACGCAGCAAAACCCCACCGGGTTTTGGTCCCTGGCGGTGATTTGGAGTTCCGTCGACCTGGCCCCGTCTTCCGGCGCTCGCACTTATGGGTAATGATCAGCCCAGCGGGAGAGGGCTAGGGTGAGGGAGAAAAACTTCCGTCCACCAATCGAGCCTCTGATCTGCCAAGGGACATAACATTCAAACTTCTATTCCACTGAAAACAGCGAGGAACCGGTGAGCCTGCTCATCTGGAGGCAAACAGAATCCCAAAGCGACGCACAACTCGCCAAGTAACACTTCAACCTGAGTTGGTGACAATTGAAAACTCATGGCGCGTACGAAGTGGTCCAACGTCCCGGATCAGCAACCCGGCGCTGCAGATCTTTGATTGTCAACGAGAGCGTCACCGCCGGGTTTGTTGCATCTGGTTTGTTCGCCCTCGTGATGAAGTGCGATTGAAACTCTCAATTCCAACCCCAGTTCTGCAAGTTGCCGCTGCAACTCTGAACTGAGGATTATCGATGCCGTTGTGGCTGTGATGACGAATAGATCCAAAGCGCACATGTATCCCTTCTCCTTGAGCTCTACAATCGAGGTCTTTCGTTCGGCCAAGGTCCGACACCAGAAAGCAAGTTGCTCCTCCAGCGGCAGGTTTTTGCCTTCGGGATGAATAAATAGCTTCCATCCCCCCCATCCTCGTTTTTCGTCCGCCACCCAAGACTGGTCAGGGTTCAAAGCTAGTGCACGTGACACTTCTTCTGGCACCAAATCATCTCCTAGAATCATGAGCGTCGCAGAAGATAGATATTCGGGATCGTCTGTCATCTTTGGGGCTAACAGTTAAGTCTACCTGCCGTGTTTGGCCTATCGCTGTTCATGTGGATTACCCTATTTCGCCCGAAAGGTGCTGTCGATTGCAATTGGCGTCCATTCCGGCTGTATAGGCGTGGTTTGCGCCGTTGAGTTACATCCTCGAATCTACAGACAGCCTCACGCCAGCCGTTTGGAGTGCTGTGACCAACGAGGGTTGTCATCACGAATGATCAGAAGGTCTCAGGACGGGGTGTTCGTGACGAAAAAACGGATCAGAAGGTCTCAGGACGAGGTGTTCGAGATGAAAAAACGGATCAGAAGGTCTCAGGGCGAGGTGTTCGAGATGAAAAAATGGATCAGAAGGTCTCAGGACGAGGTGTTCGAGATAAAAAAGCGGATCAGAAGGTCTCAGGGCGAGGTGTTCGAGACGAAAAAACGGATCAGAAGGTCTCAGGGCGAGGTGTTCGAGATGAAAAAATGGATCAGAAGGTCTCAGGGCGAGGTGTTCGAGATGAACGGGTCGCCCTGAGACCAAGGTGGAAACTGAGTTTCCTGGTGACTTGTGCTGTAAACTGGCAGGCGTAGCGTTCGTTAACATTCCAGACCCTGCGGGTGGAGTATTGGCGGGACGTGCGAGGTATGCCGGAGAGGGTGAATGAAAAGACGGTAGCGGCGAGTGATTTGTGGCGACGCTGACATAAAGTCTAACGCCAGCGTGAGTCACCGCCGGCCAGTGACTCAAGACAAAACAAAAAGCGCAACTGGCGGTTGGCTCGACGCTTTGTTAGGCGCTTCGTGCGATGCGATGACGCCAATAATTTGGCTCCGGCTACTGTGCATGACGGCGATAATGAGCACGTAGAAACTCATATCTCATCGCGCGACAGCGCGTCGAACGCGAGCAAGAGCTTCGTCGCTGGGAACAGTTTTGACGCGCCCGCTACGAACGTCATCACGGCGGCGCACAGCCTCGGCGGCCCAAAGCTGCCGAACGTAGCCGTCCTCTGCCGGGTCAAGGCTCTCCACGAGACGGTCAGCGAGGAGCGCACGCGCCTCGCTCGGAAGAGAAAGCGCTTCCGCTGCAATTTGTTCAACGGTCATGCTCATGCGTGAAAAATACCGGACGCTCTCGGAAAGCTCAACTCAGACGTAGTTTGTTGTGACTGAGCGCCTAACAAAAAAAGGAATGCAAATAATCCGAAGTGAAGCGGGTTAAGTCTCTCGATTATCCCAACCCTCACTCCCGCTTCACTTCGAGTTATCTACATTTCTTTTTGTTAGACCTTCTCAAAACGGCCTTCCTTTCTTAAAGGGATACTGCGGCCACGGGACGAACACCTTGCTGTCAACACTGTCGGGATCCCACTGCGCATTTACGTATTTGAGAGGACTTGCCGCGATCTGCATCCAAGTGATCCCGGGAAAGACCCGAAGATCCCAATGATCGGAGTCCCATGTTCCATATAGGCAAGCCTCAGGCAACCAGAGAAGGATGAACTCAGGATCGTATGCTTCGGATTCGGCAACTAGGTTGACAGCAGGAATAGCGTAGTAGCCGTCCTCCCCTGCGTGCGGGTTCTGATCGCCCAAAGAATCGTTATCCGGCTCAATCCATACCTCACCGACAGTGTGCGCCCCCATGGCAAGAAGTTTGATGTGACCGGGCTCGCATTTGCTTCCGTCGTAATCCAACTGTAGGCCCTTACTGAGGAATGTGACTAAATCATCTGGAAGTCGTATGGCGCTCATATGTGCAACTGGGTCTAACAGTTGAGTCTACCTGCCGTGCTTGGCCTATCGCTGTTCATGTGGATTACCCTATTTCGCCCGAAAGGTGCTGTCGACAGCAATTGGCGTCCATTCCGGCTGTATAGGCGTGGTTTGCGCCGTTGAGTTACATCCTCGAATCTACAGACAGCCTCACGCCAGCCGTTTGGAGTGCTGTGACGAATCAGTTTGTCATCACCAATGGAACGGTTGTCGTGAGTGAGCCTCTCGGGATCAATAGTAAATTCTATAGAGGCTCCGAAAGTAGTCACAACTGACCATCTATATTGTCTTCCGGAGGCGAACGCGGAGCGTGAAGACGATGCTGAAAACCAGCAGCGTCAGGTATGACATCGCCATTCCCGCTACGGCAGTTCGGCCAGCGAAAACTTTCAGGATTCGATCGTCACCCAATCCGTTCGCTTTCCAGAAACCAAAAGCCACGGCTGGAATCGTTACTGTGAGAAACAGCGCCATGAGCATGATCACTTTTGGAATGTTGAACGGCCAAACAGCTTTATAATCAGTCGAAGCAGGAGCACGGTAGAGCCAGCGTCCACCCCAGAACGTCAGCAACAACATTCCCACAAATGTGCTGCCGTGTTGCGCCAGTTTGTATCCTTTCACTTCGTGACCTTTCAATTCGAACACCGTTTGTTGCAGAAACGGAAGGTGATGCGCAGTCCAGCCGTCTGCGTGCGTGAATGAGTCCCAGAATAAATGTGTGAACGCTCCAATCGCCAAACCGGCACAAACGACCGGCAAATTGTGAACGTTCCGCCAGCGGGTGTTATCAAGGAATTGAGCCAAGCGGCTTGCGCACTGTCCCGGCAGCAACTCGATCAATGGTCGCTTTAATAAAAAATGAAACAGCATGAGCACCAGCAAGCCGCTCGGAATGCAAAACCACACGATACCATCCAAACTGTGTCCAAGGTTCGCGGAGGGCCGGAGCGTGAATATTTTTGCGAAGTCCGGCGACATGCTCCCAACGACTAGGGCTGAAAGCGGCAGGCCCAGTCTGCGGAACGGAACCGCTGCCGCCGGATGTGCGAGGGTCAATGGCATGCTATTTTAGATCCACCCAAATCGGCGATGACCACGCGCGATTGCCGTCGGTTTGCGTGATGCGGACGTAATAGAAATTCGGTCCACTTGCCGGTTTCGGTTGCCAGTTGTAGATGAGCGGCTTGCCGGGACTCGAAATTAAATCAATGACGGAACTTTCCAGTTTTCCGTTCGTGAAGAGTTCAATTGAACGGACGCCGGCGGTAGGTCGTAGTTCGATTTTTATCGGAGACATCTTCTTTGTCTCGAAACGTTCTCCCATCCAATATTTGCCGCTGGTGACTTTCAGGATAATCGGCGCCGTTGCGCCGAATGTGCGACGCGCCTGCATTGAGCGGAAGATGGATTCACGCGTTGATTGTTCTGCCCAGACTCCGGCGAAACTTGCACTGGTGCTGAGATGATCGCTGCTGGCGATGAACCCGAATTCGTGTCCTTTGCTCAATCCTTCATTGGCTGCATCTTCGCCGCTCATGTGACGGTAGCCCTGGTAGATCTCCAGCAACGGACGGTGCGCGTTGTCCTTGTGTTTCCAGAGGGCGGGGTTGAACGGCTCATGCGGAATCGTGAAGGTGTCGGAATCCAGTTCCTGCCAGAAATCGGGCAGGGGATAGGTGTGCGGACGCATCTTGTCGGGACGCAGTGAGATGACATTGTGATCGGTATCACCGCGGCTGCGTTCGTAGGAATAGAATGTAATGAAGGAGTCTTGCAGCTTGTGACGATCGGTTTCCTTCAATGCGCGCCACCAGAGTTGGCTGAGCGGTTCGCCCATTTGCAGGTCGTGCGTGTGATCTGTGATCCCCAGGAAATCCAACGGCGCAGCATCAATTGCATAGCGATACGCATCTTCAATGGTGCCATCGCTCGGTGTGTAACACAGCGACATGTCGGTGTGGCGATGCAGGTCGCCGAAGAAGAGTTGCATCTGTTTGCCATTGGCTTTGGTTACAGGACGCGAGTTGCGGGGTGTTGCAATTGAAGCTTTTGAACTTTCTGTTTGGAATGCCGTGGGTTGAATGGAAACGGAAGCTTTCGCCGCACCATCGAGCGTGACTTCGGAATATGCGATACCGCGCGGACGTTTGGGATGTTTCTGGCGATCCGTTCTGCCTGTGGTCCATATGGCGTTGAATCCGTCCTTTGTTGCAGAAAGGGAAAGCCGCTGCATGCCATCACCCTGGCCGACATCAAACTTCACAAGATCAGACCATCCGTCCTTCATTAAACAGCGGGCGTAAATCGCAAAATCATCTTCCACATGATGGTGGGGATGAAGTCCCATCCAGGGCGTGTAGTAATGGCGATAAACAATCCATGGACGGTTCAGTCCATCCAGCACCAACTGCGCGCGTTCATAGAACGCGCCCAAAAATTTTACATCACTCGGAGCATTGGATCGTTCCGCTGCCTGCTGCAAAGAAGGTTGTGGTAATGCGTAGCGTTTGATTGGTTTCAGTGTCTTCGAATCCACTTCCGCCAGGTGTAATTTACGGAAGCGATGCACCGGGCCGACGGAATCGCCCATTTTGGTGGAGCCCTTGTCTCCGGGTATGCGGGCGGTGTAATGCTTGCCCCAGTTTGCGCCGTCTTCTTCCCAGGAAATAAAAAGGCGACTGGTTTTATCCGCAATCACTTTGGCGCGACCTTCGAAAGCAGCCGTTCCGGCAATCGTTGAAATATTGCTCCACTTCCCATCACGAAACGAACGGAGGACAACGTTGTAACTCTCACCATCATAGGAGTCCCATGCAACGATCAGTTCGCCTTTCGCTGTCATCGCAGCACTTGGCTGCCAATCGCCGCGTGGACTGCTGCTGATCGTGTGAATCTCTGACAGTTTGCTGCCGGAAAGTTTGCGGCCCAATATTTCGAACTGTCCGTCCTGGTCGCTTTGCCAAACGATCCAGAGTCCCTCGTTTGAATCGGCGACCACCGAATGATTGATGTCCGCTCCTTCCGCAGTGCTGATCTTTTGTGCCGCGCCGAATTTCTTGCCATCATAGGGACGCGCAAAAATGTCCCACTTGCCGCCTGGCCCGGCTTCATAGGTCAGCCACAGTTTGCCTTTGGCATCAATGGTTAAAGTCGGTTTTGCAAATGCGTCGTGTTTCGGAGTGATTTGTTCTTTCTGAGCCCAATCGTCATTCTTTCGGAGCCCGACCCAAATCACGTCGCCTTTGCCGGGCTGAAACTCGAGCCAGGTCAGCCAGTTGCCCTCCGTCGTCGTTGCGATATCCGCATCATAGAAGAATTCGTTATCGAGAACCTTGGCTTTAAGATTCTTCTCCGCGAAATCGTAAACGAATTCTGAGCCATCCACTTTTTGCTTTTTACCGGGGGCCGAGATGGCAACAGCACTGGTCAGAAGGAGGAACACTATCGATCGCATGAGAGTCATGACGCTTGGAGGATAGGTTTGGTTGCAAAGGGAAAGCAATCCCCGGAGCGCGGTGCGAAGCATCAGCCGCAGCGGGTAAGGCTGTGGATTGCGGCGTTCAGATTCCCAAAGCGCTTGAACAATTCACCCGCTGCGGCCGATGCTTCGCACAAACCAGAACTAGAAATGACGAATCGCTTTGCGGTTACGCCGCGCTCCTTTTTGCGGATTTGGCCGCGCCGTGACTTTATGCGTATTAAAACCCGGTTAGAAAAGTTGTCATCCGTGCCATTTGGATTCACTAATACAACATGTCTGATGGGCGAACATTGCTGAAGTTAACAAACGTCAATAAAGCCTACGCCTCCGTCGAAGGCGGGGAGGTGGTTTCGGTGCTGCGCGATATTTCGTTCGAAGTCCATGCGGGCGAGTCGCTCGCGATTATCGGTCCGTCTGGTTCCGGCAAAAGTACTTTGCTCAATATCATCGGCACCCTCGATCAGGCGAGCAGCGGGCAGGTCTCTCTCGATGGCGAAGAATTGAGCGGTTTAAACGAAGAACAAACTGCCACCGTGCGAAATCGCAAAATCGGTTTTATTTTCCAATCCCACCATTTGCTCCCGCAATGTACCGTGCTGGAAAATGTCCTCGTTCCCACCATGCCCGACAAATCGCTGCGCGAAGGCGCTGAAGCGCGTGCGAGAAAACTTCTGGACCGCGTGGGTCTTGGACAACGTCTGTCGCATCGGCCCGGGCAACTCTCCGGTGGTGAACGTCAACGAGTGGCAGTTGTTCGCGCCTTGATCAATCAACCAAAGCTTCTTCTCGCCGACGAGCCGACCGGCGCATTGGACCGTCATTCCGCCGAAAGTCTCGCTGATCTTTTAGTGGAACTGAATCGCGAGCAGCAGGTGACCTTGATTGTAGTGACGCACGCATTGAATCTGGCGCAGCGGATGCAGCGGCAGTTTGCATTGGAGTAGGGCAGTATTCAGTGTTCCGGAATCCGTCTATTCCAGCCTGACGCGGTAATATTGCTGGAGGTTGGAGGCCGGATCGGTGAACTCGAAAGTTCCGTCGGTGCTGAACTGGCTGTTGAGATCGGTCCAATTGATTAGATCGGCACTTGCTTCCATGACATAATTTCCAGGATCACCGCTGCCGTTTAAAAGAAAATCGCCATTCTCCAAAACGGCTACCGATTCCATGCGTAACGGTGCGAGGGTGGGAGTAACGGACGCCCAGGTTGTGCCAATGCGCAGGTCGTCGGCGAACATCACTGCGGGAATGTTCCCGGCAGAACGACGGAAAAAGACATAGCTGGCGATCTGGTTTGCATTAATGTCGTTGCCTGCTGTCGCGGTTAATGAGGGAGACGGGGGATTGAGCGTGGCAAAGTCGGCTGGATCGGGGTTGATCCACATCTTTGCAATGTCATCCGTGGTATTTCCAACGGTGGTGAAGGTGTAACTGCCAACGATGAAGATCGTGTCGCTCGTGGTGAACACTCTGCTGTCCCACACCCAGTCAGCTCCTGTTGAGGAACTCTTCGCTAAACCGATATTAAATCCGCCGGTGACAGCGCGAAGATTGACACGCGTTGCGACGACTGTCGGTTCCCCGGCTTGTGTTCCAACTGAATTATTAAATCCTGCAATGAACCCGCCACCCGCGGTTGCGCCGGTCAGGTCAGCCACTTTCAAAGCGAACGATTTGTAAACGGTGCCGCTGTTAAAGGGGGTCCCTGTTGGGAATGACAACCGTGCCGATTTGCCGGGACTGCCGAATTGGATGCTGTTTCCAAAACTTGCCTGGAGACCGTCTATGGCGAGGTTGCCGGGCACGACGGTGATGAAAGGTCCGGTAACACCGGTGCCGACATCGGCCCAAGGCAAAAAGTTTGGACTTAGTTTACCCCCGATATTTTCGCCGGTGGAATAATTGAATGAGTCGCGCCATGGCAATGGATAAACGACGGTGAGAGTGGCAGCAGCGCTGGTGACAGTTCCTGCGGCATTTGTGACAACAACCGTGTAACTGCCGGCATCGCTTCTCAAAATTGTGCTCAGCGTCACGGTATCTGTTGTGGTCCCAGCGATATTTTCGTTATCAAAAATGTTGCTTCCAGCGCGACGCCATTGGTAGCCCAACCCGCCGCCGCTCGCGACGACGTTGAATGTTACGGTTGTTCCGGCGTTCTCCGTGCGACTCTCCGGTTGCTGTTCAATGACCGGCTGTGTCGCTATGACCAGTGCCGCGGGCGCGCTGATCACGTTGCCAAAAGTATTGCCCACCTGGACTGTGTAAGTGC
This sequence comes from Verrucomicrobiota bacterium, assembly GCA_013820875.1. Classification (GTDB taxonomy): domain Bacteria; phylum Verrucomicrobiota; class Verrucomicrobiia; order Limisphaerales; family JACDHS01; genus JACDHS01. The sequence goes on from JACDHS010000035.1 coordinate 8,544, forward strand.
CGAGTTCGGAATTCTGCACGTTGGCGATTGTTAAGACGGAGCTTGTCGTTCCTGAAAAGGTGCTGTCATCAGACAAATCGAAGTTGTCTTTCCGCCATTGATAAGTGAGCGAGCCTGTTCCAACCGCCGTCACACTGAAGCTGGTGTCTTGACCGAGCAGCACGCCTCCCTCTTTTGGTTGCGAGGTAATTGAAGGCGGACCATTCACGGTCAAAGTTGCGTCCGCACTGGGGACACTGCCGACGACGTTGGAGAGGAACACTGAATAATCCCCGGTATCAGACGATTGAACGTTTAAAAGAGTGTAACTGCTACCGGTCGCGCCTGGAATGTTCGCGCCGTTGTAACGCCATTGATAAGCAGGCGTTGGGCTCCCGCTGGTTACTACGTTGAATGAAACGTCCGCCCCGGCGCTGACGGTCTGGCTTTGGGGTTCGGTGATAATTTGCGGCGGCGCCTGAACGGTGAGCTTCGCAATGATGCTTGTCACGCTGCCTGAATCGTTTGTCACTGCAACAGTGTAGTTTCCTGCGTCTGCTGACTGGACATTCACTCGTGTGTAACTAGTGGTCGTCGCGCCGGAAATGTTCACACCATTGAACCGCCATTGAAAACTCATGGGCGAAGCACCCGCGGCAAGGATACTGAAAGTCGCATCCGTACCGGCAAGGTTGGTGCGACTCGCCGGGTCTTGAAGAATGACAGGAGCGCCAACAACATTGGCGCCGACGAACGGTGCGCCTGTGGCAAACTTGAACAACGCTGCGTCACCGCCATTGAGGTTCAGCGTGAGTTGACGTCGATTGTTTACGACAGGCAATTCCTGCACTTCCACATTGCCGGTGAGTGGATTAATTATTTCAACCGCTTTGAATGTGTTCGCGAAGTTGAGTTTGATCTGTTGAGCGCAATCAGCCGCCGTGCTGCTCGGCTCGGGATCAGTCAAGCCGTTCACCACCATCATATAAACCTGGTCGCTGTGATCCGGTCCGTCGAAACTTTCATCCAACGGCTTGAACCAGGAAACAATCACATCGCCGGGGTAACCGTTATTCCTATTACCCGTATTCGTCACGGTCCAATTCACGAGATAAGGATCGTTCCGTCCGGATACCCAATCAGTGTAGGGATTGGCGGTGGAGGGACCGGCGTAGAAGTTGATGGGAATTGCATTCAGATCTCCCGCGGAGTTTTGCCCGCGGTTGAACATAACACTGGTGGTCCAACTGCCGGTTGCCTCGTCGATCGGCTTTAGTCGGACGAGGGCTTTGCCGAGATTTCGCGCCCGAAGATTGGCATCGGTTTTTTCCGCGTAGAGGGCATTGGGCAAGCCATCGCCAGTCCAGTGTCCTTCTGGTGTGCGATCGAACAGGGAAGACGCCCCCGAGTTATAGGTGTAATCAATCAATACTTTGGCATTGAACGCGAGGGCGGCAAACATGTTGACCCGAAGCTCTGACGGTGATGGATGGCGATAGACTCTGCCGCCATCCCAGGTTTCCACCGCAGCAAAAACCTGGTTGTAGCTGCCGAAAGGAATGCTGAAGGGCCTGGCGATATCGCGATAGCGACGCAACTCGCTGTACCAGGTGGTTGGTGGGCCACCGATCGCTGGACCGGTGCTGTTGGGCTCGTTCTCATCGTAAACAGACCGGAAGGGGTAAGTGTCGAAACAAAGCATGTCCGGTTGGGCGCGTGCAGCAAAATCAAAGAGATTTGCGTCGTTTACCTGGCCGCCATAGTTGTTCATATAAAGGATCGTGTTGGGGAAATCTTCGCGGATGGAATCGAACCAATTCACCGCGCGATCACGAATGACTTCGTCATCGAGGAACCATTCGTCGCCCAATTGCACCATCTGAAGCTGACTCATGTAAGGGGCTTCGCCTCCCAGGGGCGGCACGGCACTCTCATCACCCGCCCAGCGTGCCCATGGGAATCCGGGAGCCGCGCCCAACCGCGACATGAGATTCCACGACGCTGGTTCCGAGTAGGCCCACGCCCAAATGAGCGCGCTGTAATTGGCATTGGAAAAGGTGTTTAAATTAAAACCGTCATCCGGTTGAACCAGTCCCATCACCTGCAATCCACGATCCACCAGGATGGAATTTCCTTTGCTAAGTTGGGCGTGCGCGGGTTGTGCAAACGCCAGCAGCAGAGTTGCCGCAGTTAAAGCAAACCCCCGTGACCAGCCGAAGATGGCGTTGGAGTTTGAAATACAGGTCAGAGCAGGGTGGCGCAGGAACCATTGCGCTGGGAGGGATTTCATGTCAGGCAATTATATTAAATAGGCAAGTTGGTCAAAGTAATTGCGGTCGCAGCAGCGGGGGCACGTGCTACCGGGATCCTGGCGGCAGATTGAGCGACTCAGGGCTTTTTTTCTGCCCGGCAAGTGCCGCGGAGCACATTGGGAGGGATGCATCCCCAGTTTCTTGCAGTGCGTCTCAATCCTGAACACAGGGCGGGACGCCCAGTGAACTCGCAGCCGAGGACGGCTACGCTACGTGGGGCGGCACGTCAACTGCCACCAATGATCTCGTAGCAGCCGACGTGAGGAGGCTCTAACTGTTTCAGTGAAACTGCCAGGATGAGTTCGGAGTTTATAAAAAAGTTAAGTGAGAAAAGCTCCCCCCAGGCACGCGCGCAGAAAGGACTCACGTCGGCTGCTACGAGTTCGAGACGCACCTCGGGTTTTCACCGCTCAAAATAATCACCCTACTCCGAGAATGATTACTGATTTAGAAAAAATCAGCCAAATTTACCGCTGGACTTCAATAATTCACGGTAAAATGCTCAGCGTTACCAAGAAATATCAGCGTTGTATTATAAAACGGTTAGCGTTACTGAACAATCCAGATGATTTATCTTAAAAGAGTTACCATTATTGGTAAGTATAGATAATTTTCTGTAAAACGGCCATCGTTACCGGGAAAGCTGAGTAGTTTTGCGTAAAATAAGTAGCGTTACCAGGAACGGTAGAAAATTCATTATGAAATGAATGATATTACCGGTAAAGCTGGTCATTTTATTCTAAAAGGCAGGGCATTTCCGATAATTTGGATTCTTTTATTGAAAAATAATGGCCAATTGGGCGGAGTACTGTCATTTTCGCCGTCCTTGAATCCTCTCGGGGGTAATTTATGAAGAATACAATCACAAGTTCGCCGGTGAAGTTGATCCCGCAGATCACGTTGGCCATTCCAGGTGTCACAAAGTATGAAGCAGCTATTGGGCTTCCCGTCGGCATGGCAGCCAGCATGCAAATAAAAAAGGGGGCGTTGGTCGCCAGCGACTCAAATTACGAACAGGCGCGGCTCGATCTTAAAAGCGCCACGGCTGCCCGGCGGTTGGCAATCAAGAAAGCCCGGAACCATGTTCGGACGGTTCGCGAACTGGTGAGGCCGACGTTGACTCCAACCTATTCGCAGGCCTGGGATGCCTTTGGTTTCCAGGGATCGTTGAAGGTTCCCGGCAAGGTGAATAGCCTGGTGTTGATGTTGACCAAGATGGGCAGTCACCTGGCGGCGAATCCTGACCTGGGCGCCGATGAATCCAACCTGGTTGCAGCGAAGATCGCAGCTCTGGAGACAGCGCTGGTGACGGCGAACACTGTTGTGAATAAGAAGAAGGCGGTTTTGCAACGATCACTGGAGGAACGCGCGGAGAAGGCGGAGGAAGTGCGTTACATTCTGCGCGAGTTGTCCAGCGCGCTTCGGCTGAAACTCGCTCCGCTCGATTCGCGCTGGGTTGAATTCGGGTTCAACAAGGTGGGCGCCCGTCCGACGCCGGATGCACCCGCGGGTGTCACAGCGGTGCTGATCGGAACGAATGCGATTTCCGTGAAATGGCCGCCGACAGCGCGTGCGGAACATTACCGCGGTTGGAAACGGGTGATTGGTGTGGATGCAGAAATGGTTTTCGTTGGCAGCACGTCAGATTTGGACATGTTGATGGAGGAGTTGCCGGGTAATTCGGAGGTGGAGGTGGCGCTTTCGGCTGTCAATAATGGGGGTGAAAGCGCGCGCAGCACGGTGGTGATCGTGCGGATCTTGTAGGGTAGTGTTCAGTTTTCAGTATTCAGTTTTCAGAAGGCGGGCAGCGTCCTCGCCGGTTGTGATTGAAGTCGATTGAAGTGGGGGGCGATGCGAATCAGCTTGCCGCCGATGCCAATGCGTGCGAAATAGTTGCCGGAACTTCGCCAAACAGTTTGGCCTGGTTGCAACGTGCGGAAGGGTGGCTGAGTGGTTGAAGGCACCTGACTCGAAATCAGGCGTAGTCGCAAGGCTACCGGGGGTTCAAATCCCTCCCCTTCCGCCATTTATCAAGGGTTTGCGGCGTTTTCAGGGGCTCCAATTCATGTTTTTTCCATTCCACCTGGCGGACATCATTCGAATCTCACTTGCACGAAACCCAGTAAAACCAGACAATAACCTCACATCATGAACATCAAAACCATCGAAGACATTTTGCACAGCACCCCGTTTAAGCCTTTCACCATTCAGATGGACAACGGTTCCAACATCAAAGTGCCGCACTCAGACTTTTCATGATGAACAAATCCAAAACCGCAGCGGTCATAGTGGATGGCGACCGCTTCAAAATTGTGGACAGTAACCACATCATCTCACTCATCGTTACCAACGTCAAAAAAGCAGCTCACTGAGGAATTGTTAGATAAAAGGTGATTTTCTGCACAAAAAATATTTACAAATGCCGGTATTTGGAACTATGTTTGAGCTGTTAGGTTAGTGAGGTTTACGTTTGTGTGTTCGAACCCCGCTCTCGCAAGGGAGCGGGTTTTGTTTTTTTTGCAACATACCTGCATCTGTTTGTCTGCGGCTTTCCCTGTTCGTTTTTCCGTAAACCCACCGTTTGCACAATTGGAGTCGGCGTGAAACGTTGATGTATAATTACATCGGAGAGTAGAGTTCTTATTAAGAACCACTTCCGAGAACTGAATGATGTGTAGTTTCTGGCTGCGAACCTTCCGAGTGAGAATGGGCCAAAGGTGAGAGGGCGTAAATCATTGTCATCGCGGCCAGAACCAGGTCGGGCAAATGAAACTGCGAAATGTACCTATCCAGCGCAAGCTGACGATCATTATCATGCTGACCACCAGCATGGTGCTCGCAGTGACATCCATTGCATTCATCACCTACGAGGTTTTCTCTTTCCGCAGCACACTGGTTCAGGAAATGAAAACGGTTGGCGCGGTGATTGCGGCCAATAGCACTGCGGCTGTGGCATTCAACGATGAAGGGGCTGCGACCGAAATTCTATCCGCGTTGCGCGCTGAGGAGAACGTTCTCTCCGCCGCCCTCTACGACGCGAACGGCTCATTATTGGCACGGTATTCACCTGATGCATCGAAGACTGATTTCCCCCCGTTGCCCGATTTCACCGGGTATCGCTTCGAACAGGGTGCTCTGCTGTTGGTACAACCGGTTGAGCGCGCTGAAACGAGGGTTGGCACACTTTTTATCCAGTCAGATCTAAGGGATATTTATAACCGGCTGGGTTTGTATGGACTCATCGTCGCACTGGTAATGGCTGGCTCATTCCTGATGGCTTTCGTGATTTCCCGTTGGGTGCAGCGCAGCATTTCCCATCCGATTCTGGAATTGGCGCAGACGGCCAGAACCGTTTCAGAGAAGAAAGATTATTCCGTGCGCGCGCAAAAATTTGGTGAGGATGAACTCGGCGAATTGACCAACGCTTTCAACGACATGCTTCGGCAGCTTGGCAACCGTGATGTGGAGCTTTTTGCCAGTCGAGAACGATTGAAACTGGCTCTGAGCGCTTCCCAAACGGGAACCTGGGAGTGGAATCTTGAAGCGAACCAAATGGTGTGGGACGAGTTCACTAAAAAACTGTTTGGCATTGACCGAGGTACATTCAGCGGTGGTTCCGGGCAATTGATTGAGAAGTTTCATCCGCAGGATCGGCCCACGATAATGAAAGCTGTGGAAGCGACTTTGCTGCAAGGGAAGGAATTGAAAGTTGAAGGTCGAGTGATTTGGCCGGATGGATCGGAGCATCATCTGGCGTTACGGGGGAAGGCTGTTTCAGATGGGCCGGAAGCAGCTAAATTCAATCGAGTCACAGGTGTGTGCCTCGATATTACTGATCGCAGGCGCGCTGAGGAACGGATCCGGAGAATGAACGCTGAATTGGAAGAACGCGTATTGCGGCGGACGTCCGAATTGACTGCAAGTCATCAGGAGATGGAGGCGTTTACATATTCCGTTTCGCACGATTTGCGCGCTCCGCTTCGGCACATCACTGCCTTCGCGGAAATTCTGGAGGAGGAATTTAGCGAAAATTTTGGCGAAGAAGCGCGGGACTATTTGCAGCGGATCCTTCGCGGCACCGAAAGTATGAGTCAACTTGTGGATGATTTGCTTAATCTGGCTCGTATCGGGCGGCAGGGATTGAGCCTGCAGAAGGTGGATATAAACATCATCCTTCACGAGATTGTCGCAGACTTTCAACCTGAGATGAAAGAACGGAACATTCATTGGGAAATCGAGTATATCCCGGAAGTTTCCGCCGATCCCGGACTGATTCGTCAGGTGCTGGCCAATCTCATTTCAAATGCCATCAAATACACCCGTCCAAGAAAGGAAGCGACGATTCATATTGGGTCAGACATTCCGGATGGAGAAATAATCATATTCATTCGGGACAACGGTGTCGGCTTCGATATGAAATTTGTAGATAAACTTTTCGGTGCTTTTCAGCGGCTCCATCGTTCGGAGGATTTTGAAGGAACTGGTGTGGGGCTCGCGCTGACAGAAAGAATTGTTCGCAAACATGGAGGCAGGGTCTGGGCGCAGTCCGAACTGGGCAAAGGCGCCACATTCTATTTTTCTCTGCCGATTGTGGGCAAACGACTGAAAGAACCCGAGTTCGAAACAGCAGGGAAGATGGCATGAAATTATTTTATTTTTTTCTGCTGATAAATGACATTTAGGCTTGAGAAAAAACACGGGTGAAGCATAATCGAAAGCGTCAGCAGAGAGCGTGAGTGAAGCTCTCCGATCTTTGTAAAATATTTTGGAATTTTAGAATTCCCTGCCTTGTTCGTGATACGAAACTAAGTCCTTGAACCGTAAGCTCGTAAAAACGGAACCTTGACTTCGATGGTGGCCGACAGGCCTTTACTGGAAGTCGTAAGCCACATGATTGGGTTCCACCTGTTTCAGGTCAGTTCAAAGGAACTGTTACACACGGCAAAGGCGGGGTTATTTTTTTCTCTTCTCATCCTCTCTTGGCTTCTTTATAGCCATTTTTTCATGCCAGGTGCTTTACCACTTGCACCCAGCACCATCGAAACCAGAAATTGAATAATCGAAATCTCTTTTTGCCACAGCAACCGTGGAGATTATGATTAATGGCAGGGAATTAAGTTACGATTGAAACCTTCGACACCACCAAACGATTTGTTTGCTCCCGATCCTTCGTCTCCCCCGGAGCATAATAACGAACGTTTAGATCCGACCGCTCACCAGCCGCTCGCCGCGCGGATGCGTCCGAGAAACCTGGAAGAATATGTCGGACAAACTCACATATTAGCCAAAGGCCAACTCCTTCGCCGCGCGATCGAAGCCGATCGCATTCAATCGCTCATTTTCTATGGGCCGCCTGGAACGGGGAAAACTTCGCTCGCACAGATCATTGCGAACCACACAAAAAGTAAGTTCGAAAAGCTTAGCGGTGTGGAATCGAACGTTGCTGATATGCGGCGCGTTCTTTCGTCGGCGGCCAATCGCCTCGAAAACGTCGGTCAACCGACCATCCTGTTTGTGGATGAAATTCATCGGTTCAACAAATCGCAGCAGGACGTCCTCTTGCCCGACGTGGAAAGCGGAGTGATCAAGTTGATCGGTGCGACAACGCATAATCCTTTTTTCTTCGTTAATTCACCGCTCGTTTCGCGCTCCCAGATATTCGAATTGCAATCGCTCACCCAGGAAGATTTGATGGGATTGTTGCGCCGCGCTATGCAGGAAGAGCGAGGGCTTGGCCATGTGAAGATCAAAGCAGATGAGGAAGCGCTCCAGCACCTGGCGAAAATGGCTGATGGCGATGCTCGGAAATGTTTAAACTCACTGGAGATTGCCGCGCTGACCACTGCTCCCGAAGGTGATGGCTACATTCACCTCACATTGCCGGTGGCGGAACAATGCATTCAAAAGAAAGCTATTGTCTATGACGGCGATGGCGATGCGCATTACGACACTGTTTCTGCTTTCATCAAATCAATGCGCGGCAGCGATGCCGATGCGACTCTCTACTGGCTCGCGAAAATGATTCATGCCGGTGAGGATCCGCGATTCATCACGCGCCGGATTATCATCTGCGCGGCGGAAGATGTCGGACTTGCGGATCCGATGGCGCTTGTTCTGTCACAAGCCGCGCATCAAGCGGCGGAATTCATCGGCTGGCCCGAAGCTCGTATCCCGATTGCGGAAGCTGCCATCTACATTGCCACGGCCAATAAATCGAACAGCGCGTATGTGGCGATTGATGCGGCGCTGGAAGATGTTCGATCTGGTCGGACGTTGCCGGTGCCGAATCATTTGCGCGATAAACATTACGCTGGCGCAAAGCGTCTGGGCCACGGTGATAATTACAGCTATGCCCACGATCATCCGGATCATTTTGTTGCCCAGGATTATCTCGGGGCGGTGAAGCATTACTACGAACCGACCGATCAGGGGGTGGAAAAGAAAATAAAAGATCGCGTCGAAAAATGGCGGACTGCACTGGATAAAACCAAACAAGGCGCGTCAGCGAAGGATCCATAATGATTGGAAACCTGTTACGCAGGGTTTCCGTCTCCTCAAGAACATGAGCGACACCAGCCTTGCTCAAAAGCAACAGATACGAAAGGAGCTGCGCGATAAAGTTGCCAACCTGCCAGCCATGTTTCGCGAACAAGCGGCTGCTCGTGCATGCGCACTTTTGCAGAACCAAACTGTCTGGCAAAACGCGCGGTCTATTTTTTTTTATGCCCCGCTTCCGAGTGAATTAAACATTTGGGCGCTGGTTCCTGAGGTGATGAAGATGAAGAAGATCATTCTCCTCCCCAAGTTTGATCCAGAGACCAACAGCTATTTGCCATTTCAAATCCAAAACCTTGAGAACGATCTGTTCCCGGGAAAATTCGGTGTCCATGAGCCGAACGGAAGTTGTTCCTCTTATCCTTTAAAGCAACTGGACTTAACGTTGGTGCCTGCATTAGCATTCGATTTGTCTGGCAACCGGCTTGGCCGCGGTCGCGGGTTCTACGACAAGTTACTGGCCGACGTTTCAGGAGCGAAGTGTGGAGTCGCTTTTGACGAGCAGATTATTAAACAAGTGCCTGTTGAACCACATGACGTTCCTGTTGATTACCTTTTGACGCCTACGCAATGGATTCCTGTTGCTGACGCGAAACCTGAATGAGTTGGTTGGTAAATATTTCTTCCGACGCCGGCCTTTTTGAAGGCGTTTTCATCCTCCTGCTCGGAGTGATGCTCGGTTATCTGCTCCGCAACTGGAAACATCGGACCCGCCAGGCTGCCATCTCTCTTAAGAGCACGACCATCATTGAGGATGCTCGTAAAGAGGCCGAAACGGTCATTCGAGAAGGCCGCCTCTCAGCAAATGAAGAATTTCTCAAATTGCGCGAAGAAGCAGAAAAGCAATTTTTGAATCAACGCAAGGAAGTGGCCGCGACCGAAAAGCGGTTAATCGAACGGGAGTCGCTCGTTAATCAGCAGCTTGAAAGTCTCGTGCAGCAGGAGAAAGAACTGCGTGAGAAAGGTTCGGAACACGAAAAGAATGTTCAAGCAGCGGAAAAGTTGCGTAACGAACTCGTCCTCCTTCACCTGAAACGAAAAGAAGAACTCCAGCGCATCTCGCGTCTCAACGAAACAGAAGCTCGCGTCACCTATCTGAAAATGATCGAGCAAGAGTCGGCCACGGATGCCTGCCGTTTGGCGCATCGGATTGTGGAAGATGCCAAACTGCGCGCGGAAGAGAAGGCCAAACGAATCATTGCCGTAGCCATTCAACGTTACGCTGGCGAACACGCCTTTGAAACTTCCACCGCTACGGTTGCGCTGCCGAACGATGAAATCAAAGGTCGCATCATCGGTCGGGAAGGGCGCAATATCCGCGCCTTCGAAGCTGCCACCGGAATTACAGTCCTGATTGATGACACCCCGAATGCCGTTGTGCTGTCTGGCTTTGATCCTGTCCGCCGTGAAATTGCGCGTGAGGCGATGCATCGTCTGATTCTTGATGGCCGCATTCATCCAACTCGCATTGAGGAAGTGGTGAAGAAGGTTTCCGAAGAAATGGACGAAACCGTTCTTCGCAATGGCGAGGAAGCAGTCATCAAAGTAGGAGTGCCACCGGTGCATCCGGAAGTGGCAAAACTGCTGGGTCGTTTAAGATTCCGTCACAGCTTTTCGCAAAACATACTGAGTCACTCGATCGAAGTTGCAAATCTCATGGGGTTGATGGCGGTTGAACTCGGCATTGATTCCCTCTCGGCAAAACGGGCCGGTTTGTTACACGACATCGGCAAGGCGATTGATCACGAGGTGGAAGGTCCACATGCCATCATCGGCGCGGATTTTGTAAAGCGTTATGGCGAATCGGACGAGGTGGTGAATGGGGTCGCGGGCCATCACGACGAAGTTCCAGCGACTTGTCTTCTGCCAATTTTAGTCAGCGCAGCCGATGCCATCAGCGCGTCTCGTCCGGGTGCCCGTTCCGAGACCATGATGACGTATATTCGTCGCGTGGAAGAACTGGAAGAGATCGGAATGTCCTTTCCTGGAGTCGAGAAATGTTTTGCAGTTCATGCTGGAAGGGAACTGCGCGTCATTGTTCAGCCCGAGCAGATGACCGATGACGAAGCGTTTCTGCTCGCACGAAGTATCGCCCGAAAGGTTGAAGATAAGTTACAATACCCAGGCCAGATTCGAGTGACCGTCTCTCGCGAAACCCGTTGTGTGGAATTCGCGAAGTAAAATCTTCACTTGGGAAGGAATGACTATTGTAGAATCGAGTTGCGACAGAATGGTTCAACGAATTTTCATTGTTTCATTCGCCATTCGTCAGCCTGCGTTCTCAATCGCTTGAGCTGAAATCTCCAACATCCGTTCAATCGGCAAGCGGGCGCGTTGGATGATTTCTTCGGGTAATTCTATGCGCGGGCCGAGGTTCACCATGCAATCGTAAAGCTTTTCCAACGTGTTCATTTTCATGAACCGACATTCGTTGCAGCGACAGTTATCTGTTGGGGCAGGAATGAAGAGTTTGTCTGGACACTCTTTTTGCAGGCGATGAATCATTCCGGCTTCGGTGCCGATGATGATTTCTTTCGCAGGAGAACGTTTGCAGTATTCCACCATCTTTTCGGTCGAACAGACTTCATCTGCCAGCATGCGAACAGCACGGGTGCATTCCGGATGGGCAACGAGCGGGGCATTTGGATACTGCTGACGAATCCGGGAAATGGTCTGGTGCGTGAACTCGACATGCACGTAACAACTTCCTTTCCACAAAGTCATTTTGCGTCCGGTTTGCTCCATGACCCAGGCACCGAGATTTTCGTCCGGCACGAACAAAATGTCGCGATCTTTGGGAACGGCATTGACGATCTTTACCGCATTGCCACTGGTGCAGATCACATCGCTGAGCGCCTTCACTTCAGCGCTGCAATTGATGTACGTGACTGTGTAAAAATTAGGGTTCGTATCCTGGAGTGCTTTTAATTTCGGCGCAGGGCAACTTTCTTCCAGCGAACAACCGGCATCTTTGTCGGGCAGGATGACGATTTTGTTCGGATTAAGAATCTTCGCGGTTTCCGCCATGAAATGAACGCCGCAGAAGACGATCACATCGGCACTGGTTTTAGCCGCCTGCTGGGAGAGTCCGAGGGAATCCCCAACGAAATCGGCGACGTCCTGGATTTCCGGCACCTGGTAATTGTGCGCGAGAATCACGGCGTTCAGTTTCTTTTTAAGCGTAAGGATGTCGCGGGAAAGCGAATCCAACTTCTCGGGGGGAAGCGGTTCTCGGGTGACAAAGTCCAAGCCGCCACGCGGCTGAATCTCAGTTAAATCAATCATCGCTGGGTTTAAGTTAGATTCCACAACAGCTTACGGCAATCTCAATAGCGGGGGGCAGGATAATGCATTTTACCGGAGCGCGGCTGTGTGCGGAGCATCAGCCGCAGCGGGTGAGATTGTTCGAGCGGGTTGGGGATCTAACCGCTGCAATCACAACCGTACCCGCTGCGGCTGATCCTTCGGACAAACCAGAACTATAGAAACGACGAACCGCTTTGCGGTTGCGCCGCGCTCCGTTTTGCGGCTTCGCCGCGATGTTGGTTAATTCTCATCTTTAATGGTAAGCAATTCGTCCACGCGGACAAATTGATATCCTTTACTGCTCAGAACATCCATTAACTCACCAAAACGTTTGTGAAATTTGTCAGTTCGTTTGTCGCTGACTCCGAAGTGCAGCAGTAACAGGAAGCCGTTCAAACCATTCGGATCTTCTCGTTCTTTCTTTAAAATACTTTCTAAAATCGCTTCTGAAGAAACAAAGTTTTTGGCGGTGTCTTCCGTGTAATCGGCCGTGGAACGAGTTCCAGGTGAAAAGTTGATCAGCGTCAGGTCCATCTCTTTGCTCCAGTCCACAATCTCCTGGTTGAACCATTCGTAAGGCGGCACAAAGTATTTGATTTCAGAGCGTGGAACGCCGAATGCCTCGATCGCTTTGATATTTTTATCGAGATCAGTCCGAAAAAGTTCTTTGCTGATCAAGGTCTTCTTCTCACCTGTCCACGGGCAATACAGCAGGTGTGCATCCGAATGCGGCCCGACATAATGACCGTCTGCCACAACGCGCTTGATCAGCGGTTTGAATTCCGATTTGCGCAGGAAATGGCCGGTGAAGAAAAAGGATGCTTTGGCTTTGTGCTTAGCCAATTCATTGAGAATTGTCTCGCCGCCATCGCCGAAGTCATGCGCGGTAAATTCCAGGGCGATGCGTTTTTCCAGTTTCGGCCCACGAATGATCCCGCCTTCCCGAAGTTCGAATGGCGATTCAGCCGCCCGCAATGAGATCGTGAGAAAGACCGAAACAAGGGCAATAGCGGTGAAAGTGGAAATCCTTTGCGTGGTGTTGCCCCGCAAGTATCTGGTTAGTTTTAACATTTTTATCCTCTCGCACGACCCGGGACTGGAAAGCCTGCCACTCCGCAGGGAGACAATGGCCTGGGCGAACCGCCTCAACCAGTCCTGATCGTCTCTTCGATTAGTAAACGCCTTCCACAATATTCTTTTCCATGGCCCCGAATGGGCGCACTTCAGCCACGCCGTCCCATGCGTATGGGGCGCGAGGTTCGCGGCGGATCGCCTCGTCGCGCTCCAGGAACCGAGGCATGAAGAATTCTTTCGTCATTGTGGTCAGTTCGACACGCCCCCATTCGCCGTAGTTCTTCACCTGGGCTGTGTTGTTTGAATCCACAACGCGCAGGACGGCGCGAGGTTGTGGGGCGTAGTAGGTGATGGAGAAACTGTCTTCCGGTCGTAGTGGGACGCTGGCGGCAAGTCCCATCAACGTGTTTCCGTAAGTTGGATAAAATCCAATCCGATTTTCCAAAACTTCTTCGACAATGAAACGAACATATTGCGGCGCCATAGTGGTTCCGCCGCAGAAAACTCCACGGATGCCGGCATCCCACAGGTTTACTTTTTCGGAAAGTGCTTCGAGGAGCTTCGGGGTGGTGAAGAGTCCGCTCACCTTGCGGTGCTTCAGAATCGTTGCGGCCTGATCAACGACGTGATCCATGTAAGCACGGGCCTGGTCAAACTTCTTTTCGGCGATCAGCTTTTTCACCCAGCGAGGGTCCAGGTCAATAAAGTAACAGGAACTGCCACGGACATTCGCGAGGTGTTCGATGGCGAGGCGCAGGCGACGGGGCCCGGTGGGACCCATCATCAGCCAGTAATGATTGCGCGGGAAATGCTCGTCGGAAATCTTTTCGGAGAACTCGCTGTAATCCACTTTGTAATCATCCCAGCCGATGCGTTGCTTCGGCATTCCGGTGGTGCCGCCGGTTTCGAAAATGCTGAAAGGACGGCCTTTGAAATTCTGAGGAACCCAGACCTCCGGTTGCAGTTCGCGCAATGATTCGTCCTGGAAATGCGGGAACTTTTTTATTACATCATCAAACGTCTTTATTTCCGGGCGTGGATCGAAATTCTTCTTTGCCCACTCCAACCAATATTGGCAGCCGGTTTCTGGAGAGAAATGCCAGTTGATGATTTCGCGCAGGTGAGCGTCGAGTTGTTCCTGGGCCGTTTGGATATTTTCAGATGTCATTACATTCGAAATAATTATTTTTTGACCACACCGTTGGACACGGGAAGATACATGGGAAAATGGTTGCTGCACACACTGTGATTATCCGTGTTCATCCGTGCTTCTTCTTCTTTTTACTTTGTCAGCTCAACCTCGGGAGCTTTGTCGCCCTGAACTTTGGACTGGTCGTTGAAGGAGTAGAGATGAGTATTGGATTGGATGTAAACGGCGCCATTCGCGACAATCGGTGTTCCATAAATGGGTGCGTTCAGATTGGTTTCGAACAGGGGTTTGTCTTTCTTTGGATCGAAATCTTTCTTTGCGGGAAGGATGACGAAATCGCCATCTTCGTCTCCAACAAAAACCTTCCCATCAGCAACAAAGGTGGAACCCCACATGTGCGCTTTCATGTCGTAAACCCAGTGCAGTTTCCCGGTTTCAACGTCGAGGCAATGTACGAATCCAGAGAAATCGCCCACAAACAGTAGTCCGCTTTCAGGATCAATTGAAACAGTCGAGATGCTGCGTTTGATGCCTCTGTAGTCCCAGATCAAACCATCTTTGGTGATGTCACCGGTTTTTGTGGCATCCACGCAAACGAGGCGGCCGACGCCTTCGCCATGCTCGGGATCCTGGCCGATGGCAACGTAAACGCGGTTCTTGTAGAAGACCGGTGTGGCGTTTATTTCGCTTGGACCTTCGGCTGCGGGGTATTTGTGCTTTTTGTATTCCTCTGGGTTGGCATCGAATTTCCAAATGGTTTTCAGGAAACTGGTGTCATCGGCTTCCACTGGCTTCGGATCGAACGCATAGAGCCATCCATCGCCTCCACCAAAAAGAACCTGTTTCTTGCCGTTCACGATTGCGAGCGATGGCGAACTCCATTGGCCGTGGAAAATGCGTGGCCCAATGTTTGCATCATCTTCACCCAGGAATTCACCGGTCTTTTTATGCACAGCGATGAAGCTCGGTGCGAGGGGGGAGGGGATGTTGGAGTGTGTCCAATCCTGGCCGTTGGATGTGCAGACGTAAACCACATCGTCCACAATGAGCACGGAACAATTAGATGCGTTGTGCGGAAATACACCAAGGTCATCCATCATATCGTATTTCCAGATGATATCCGCATCTTTGGGGCCGATCTTCACGGGTTGACCGCCGGTGTCCTGGACATAATATTTGGCTTCATCCTGAAAGCCTTGATTGCCATTCGCCTGGCCGTTGACATCGAGGCACATCACTTCGCAACGACTTGTCACGATGTAAACGCGGTCTCCTTCGACGGTCGGTGACGCCAGCAGGCCGAGATTTTCCCAGTCATTAACTTTGCCTGACTTCAATTTCGGCACCACAAGTTGCCAGAGAAAGTCGCCAGTCTTTTCGTCGAAGCACATGAGAATGCTGCGATCACCTTGATGCTGTGGATCCCGCGGGGTTTCGTTATTCGTGCCAACAAAGATTTTTCCGCCGGCGACGGTGACATTGCCGTAGCTCTGCGAGCCAATCTTTGCCACCCACTTGACATTCTTGGTGGTCTTAAGATCGACTTCTTCCGTGCCAGACTTGAATTGTCCGGGATCAAAGGAAGAGGGCAAACCTTTCTCCGGCGAATACATATTGCGGATCGGTTTCCCGCCCCACTCCGGCCAGTCGGAGGCAAACGTGTTGGATGCGAATAAAAGGCAAGCCGTGAAAACTAAGGTTTGAATTTTCATTTTTCTGAAGGTTTGTCGTGAAGAATAAAGGCTGAGGTTTCCGAATGCTTTGCGAACGCTGCATCCAACTCCTCTTGTGAACAGGCGCGACCAATCTCACACCAGTGGCGCAAGGTGTCTGGAGAAATGTCATAACCATTGGGCCAGGCAACCGAGTATCCATCTGCGACGGCTTCCTTGAAGAAGTCGATCTCTTTGAGCGGTTGCTCCATTGGGCCGCGAGGTGATTCCGCGATACCATGCAGATCTACTTCACCCACATACCCATCTTTAAACACCAATTTCAGTCGATAGTCGCCGAGCCAGCGAACGCTTTTGACACGGTTAAGCATCTTCATAAAACAAAATCACAGAGGTTCGATCTTGAAGCAAGAACGGCCTGCCTGGGCACAGTTCCAATTCTCCAAAATTTCAGAACGATGTATTTCCATCCATTCCTTAATGAGACGCCAAGCGTGATTTGGCAGTTCTCCCGCCAGAACAGCGCCAGTTGCAATCGCTATCGCAATCTCGTGCTCGCCATAATTCGCGTGGAAATGTGCTGGAAAATGGTCGCGAGGATTCACGCGAACCGTGATCCCGTAAAATCTCGAAATCTCAGGCATCTCAATTCTTCGTCACACTCACATTATCAATAAACACCCGCATATCCTGCGGTGAAAAGCCGAATAGACCGGGAGCGCCATTTTGATGCGCGGTTTTGTGTGGCACCTCAAGGCTCCAGGCGTCGGGCTCAGCTTCATCTTTTTTCCACGCTTTGGCGCGAACGACTCCGCTGCCATCCGGTCTCGTATCCACGCGAGCTTTCAAGCGATACCAAATGTTTGGCGACCAGCGGAAGTTCGGCGGTTCTTCCGTTGCCGGCACACGCAAGCGGTCGAGATTTGAGTTTACCTCCAGTTTTTGTTCATTCCCCTTCAGCAAAATCACATACCGATTAACGATCACACCGACATCAGACATTTTGCGGCGATTACCTTCGCTCATCACATCTGCTTCGATCGTATAATTCTTCATCTCAGGATCGCCGATGAAGATAGTGGCGCGTTGGAAGAATTTGTTATCGATTGTTTTTGTGAGAACCTTATTTCCATCCTTCTCGCGAATTTCGAATTTAAAGCGCGCCCCAATCCACGGCAGTGGGGGATAAGCAAATGGCGTCGGTTCTTCAACGTCGTTGGCGGTCATCTCAGTCAGTTCCGCCCATTCGAAATCCTGCGTGATAGGCAGATACGGCAGCACGCGCCCCCGCATGTATCCCTTCAGTTCACCGGCAGTTGCTTCAAATGCTCCGGCAGAAGGTGTCGGTGTTTTGTCGGCCACCAGTTTTCCATCGGGAGTGAATGATGCTTTCATTGCTGACTTCACTTTCGCCGTGGGAGGAATGTAAGAAGCCCATTTCATATTCTTCAGATTTTTAAATTCTTCGACTGTAAAGCCATTCGAATCGAGGGAACGCACCCGAAGTGAAGTGCTTTCGCCCGGGTGCAGCAACACTTCTGAAGGAATGATCTGCAACTGCGTGGCTTTGCCGGGCTTGGGCCAGCTTTCCTTTTTGGGAGATGGAAGGTTGCCGCTGTTGTCTCCTTTTTTGCCGAAGCAATAAAGATGGCGTGTGGTTTGGATATAAATCTTGCCGTTGTAAGCTGTGGGAGTTCCAAAACAACGACCTTCCAGCGCCACGTGATCCAGGATCTTTCCCTCTGTGTCGGTCGGTTGAATAATGTAAAACGCTCCGGTCGTTCCGGCTTCGCCACTTTTTTCCTTGGAAGCCGGATCGTCCAGCATGGGAACGTAAAGTTTTCCGTCAGCAAAGATTGGAGAGGCATTGCGCTGTTCGATTCCAAGTTTAAGACGCCACAAAACTTTGCCGTTGCTCACGTCCACTGAACAAAGGTCGCCCTTTTCACTCATAACATAGATGCGGTCACCAACGAGGATCGGAGAACTGGTGGAGGTGGAAAGATCATTCGCCCAAAGTTGCGCGCTGGAACGCTCCACTACCACCGGGCCGGAGGCGGGATTCGTCGCGGCGACTTTAGGCATTTTGAAAGCCACCATTTGACCAGGTTCATAAGGGGTTCCGTAAATGGCAATTACTGTGTCGTTGTTATGAACGAGCACCGTTGCATTAATGCCCGACTTGGAAACCGGAATACGAAAAAGCGGATCGCCCGTCCGCGCATTGATGCACACGATGCTGCCATCGCCCGTTGCTGCGATTAAAACGCGTTTGCCATCAACAAATGTGAGGTAGGGATGCGAAAAGGAG
Source organism: Verrucomicrobiota bacterium (assembly GCA_013820875.1). GTDB lineage: Bacteria > Verrucomicrobiota > Verrucomicrobiia > Limisphaerales > JACDHS01 > JACDHS01. The sequence goes on from JACDHS010000035.1 coordinate 26,904, forward strand.
TTGTCGCGCGGGCGATCTCCCGGGCTGGAGGACCAGACCAGTTCTCCACTTTTTTTATCGAACGCATAGAATCGATCTCCACCAGGGCCTTGCGCACCCCAGTTTGCAGTGATGCCGCGGGTGATTACCAGGTCACCATCGATAATCGGCGAGGCGGTGCGGCTGTTTGGAAATGTCAGGCGGCCGAACTTTTCCATCAGCGAGTGCATCCAAAGCTCCTTGCCATCCGGGGTGAATCCGCCGAACAAACCTTGTGTTCCCTGGAAAAAGACATTGCCGGTTTCGGGATCGATCGCCGGACTGGACGTCGCGTAGCGCAGGTAAATGGTGTCCGAAAGAAAATCATTATAACGCCGTTCCCAAAGTTTCTTGCCGGTTTCCGCATCGAAGCAGGCCACACCTTCTTTCAGGTCGGGGCCTTCGTCGATGTATCCCATGATATAAACCTTCCCGTTTGCGATGACTGGGCAGGATTGCCCCGGGAAAGAGACTTTCCAAAGCGGGTTTTTTGGATCGATGTTGTCCGGCAATCCTGTTTCCTGTGAAGTGCCGTTTTGATTGGGGCCTCGCCAGTTGAGCCACCCATCAACGGGAGAAGCGTGGAGGGACGTTGTGGCAACGAAAAGAGAAAGCCCACCGAGAACCGCGAAAAACTTCGATTTCATAATCAAATGCTGCCTGGGGTGAATTCGGCAAAATTTATTTAGGGATAGTTCTATAAGCTTGCTGTCAACGCAACCAAAAGATACTTACACGTATCATTCTGGTTGCATCGTTGAATCGTTGCATAGGGGGACGAGCGGCGGCTGATCCTCATGCAACCGTGTAACTATTCAACCATGTAACCCCATTTAATCAACAGGCCATGCCCCGCAAATCACACAAACTTCCCATTGATTCTCCCGAACGTCGGCGCCTGCCTATTTTGCTTCGACGCGCGTGGTATGGATTGAACCAGGCGTTTCGACGACGCATCGCGCACCTGGGCATTACCCCGGATCAGTTCACCGCACTGCGGACCTTGCTCGAACATGAAGCGGAGGGACTGGTGCAAAGTGAATTGACCACTCTGATGGCGAGCGATCCGAACACCATTGCGTCGCTTGTGGAACGAATGGAGAAGGCCGGCCTGGTGACGCGTAGAACCGATCAGGCAGATCGGCGTGCGAAACGAATCGAAATCAAAGCATTGGGCCGTGAGAAATACGAGGAAGCCAGAAAAATTGCGATTGCGGTGCAGACGGAAATCCTGGGCGCTCTTGCCGAGGACAAAAGGGAGGAGTTCCTGCAAAATCTCTCAGCCGTGGCGGACTCCTGCCGAAGCGCTGCTGAACAGGGTCGGCCAAAAATGTGATTTGCCCTAAACGAACTTAATTCCACGAAGTATGACCCAAACTCTCCGTGTCGGACTCATCGGTTACAAATTCATGGGGAAAGCGCATTCCAATGCATGGCGGCAGGGTGAATCGCTTTTTCCCCGAACTGCCGGCGCGCATCGAATTGCCCTCAAAAAGACTTTTTTGGCCAAAGTCAGGACCGTCTGGCCATCGAAACGGACTTTTTTGGCCAAAGTCAGGACTGACTTTGCTCAAAAAAGTCTTTTCCAGCCAAAGTCAGGACTGACTTTGCCCAAAAAACTCTTTTTCGGCCAATGTCGGGACCGACTGCCCACCCAAACGGACTTTTTTGGTCATTGTCAGGACTGACTTTGCTCAAAAAAGTCTTTTCTGACCGTTGTCAGTCCTGACTTTGGCCAAAAAACTCTTTTTTACGCAATGTCAGGACCGGACCAGCCTCCAAAAAGAAGTCTTCGTCTCGCGTAACCGCCTCTACATTAACGACTATTAGCGCAGAAAGGCGATTCAACTGCCGTTTCAAGGTGAAATGGCGTGTTCACGAATAACTTCCATTTCGCGCCCTCGAAAACCATCTTGTCCGCTACATCGGGGGGCCTGAAACCAAACTGGGTCAGTATTCGTTGTCACCGAAGACCTGCTTCGAAGCAGGTCAGAGGCGCGACTTCCCACGACCGCTATCTTTTTCGAAATTGGGATTCCTTGCGAAGGCGTACTGTTTGACGATGCGACCTTTGATCAGATGTTCCTGGATAATCTCCTCAAGAACTTCTTCCGTGCAGGAGTGATACCAGGTGCCTTCCGGATAAACGACGGCGATGGGTCCATTCACACAAACCCGCAGGCAGTTTACTTTGCTGCGAAAGACAATCGGTTCCGAGCCGGCGAGCTTCAATTCCTTTAAGCGTTTCTTCAGAAAATCCCAGGAACGCAGTCCCGCTTTTTTCGAGCAACACAATGGCTCGCTTTGATCGCAACAAAGAAAAATGTGGCGCTTGAACTTTTCAAGACCGAGCGATTCAACGGCTTCTTCCAATTCGTCCATGGCAGTAAGGGGGAAGCTAACGCAGGTTCGAGAATTTGTCTCCAGGGTGCAGCGGATTCCCTGCTAGAAATTCCTGGGCAGTCATGCGGCGGCTGCCTTCGCGTTGTAATGTGAGGATGCGAAGCGCGCCACTCCCGCAACAACCGACGATAATCCCGCTTTTATCCGCGGAGATAATGGCGCCCGGTTCTCCTGTGGCATTTTCTTCGAGAACCACCTGCCAGACTTTGAGAAGGCGCGGTTTGTTTTCGATCAACTGATAAGTGAACGCGCCGGGCCATGGAGTGAATCCGCGGATACGATTCCACAAGACGCGCGCCGGTTGTGTCCAGTCGAGCAGGCCATCCTCCTTCTCAATCTTGCGCGCGTAGCTTGCGCCTTCTGCGGGTTGCTTTTGCGGGGCGATCTTTCCTGCGACGTAATCAGGAATCGTTTTCACCAACAACTCAGCGCCGAGTTTTGCCAAACGATCGTGCAACGTTTGTGCATTATCTTCCGGAGCGATCGGCGTTCGACCCATCGCGAGAATGTCCCCAGTGTCGAGGCCGGCATCCATTTTCATAATGGTGACACCCGTCTCGGGTTCACCATCGATGATGGCCCACTGAATCGGGGCGGCCCCGCGGTATTTCGGGAGCAGGGAAGTATGAACGTTGAGGCAGCCGTGTTGCGGAATATCCAACATGGCTTGTGGCAAAATCTGTCCGTAAGCCGCAACCGCCATCAGGTCAGGCTTCAATGCACGCAGTTGCTCGACGAATTCCTCATTGCGAGCGCGTTGCGGTTGGAGCACGGGAAGATTCTTTTGCAACGCGACTTGCTTGACGTGCGAGGGTTGCAGTTTGAGATCGCGGCCTTTTGGGCGGTCGGGTTGGGTGACCACCGCGATGACTTCCATTCCTGCGGCATCGCAAAGCGCTTCCAGACTGGCGCAGGCCAGTTCCGCGGTACCCATGAAAATGACGCGCAGCATTCCTGCTTAAACTGCGGCGATTACCCGCAAAATATCAAGCAGGACATTGACCGGCGTTTGAGTGGAATCAATTTGATGCACCAGTTCTTTGCCGTAGAACTCCAGCACCGGCTTGGTTTCCCGCTCATACGTTTCGAGTCGTTGGCGGATGACCTCGAGATTGGCGTCGTCGAGACGATTTTCCCGAAGGGCGCGGCGTTGCAGGCGCTCCACGAGTTTGCTCATGTCTGTGCAACTGAGATAAAAAACCGCCTTCACATCCAGCGTGTCTTTCAGCATTTCCGCCTGGTGCGGATTACGCGGAATGCCATCCAGAATCAAAGTATCGAGTTCCGGGTTGAAACGGCCAAGCTTTGTTTGGGCATGAATGTTTTCGCGCCACAACCGGATGGTCGGCTCGTCAGGGACCAGTTGGCCTTTGCTGGAGTAATCGAGAAAGATGCGTCCGATTTCGCTATCAATTGTGAGATTGCGGAACACATCGCCGCAAGCGCAGTGAAAGAGATTTGGGATCGTGCCCAGAATTTTGCCCTGGGTTCCCTTGCCGGAACCAGGCGCGCCAAACAAAAGAAATGTGCGGTATTTCATGATTTTTGCTGAAGGCTGACCAACAATCCTATTTCAAATCAGGGCCGGGTCAAACGCTGTCTTTGTGCTGGATGGATACTTCCTGGATTTCCGTGAAAGGAACAATCTCCTCGGCCGTGGCGTGGTCCTTGAAGGTTTCCAGGTGGATTTCCGTTTGCGTAATTTTTGAAACCCGCCTGGCAATGAATTCCCCACGCATTGCACGAACCACCAGAACCATGTCCTTCTCTGCTTCACTGGGCACGACCCGGAAGAAGCCCGGCATTTTGGTTTCGAAAAAGCGGCGGTTGAAAGTGAATTCACCTTTCTGAAAGGTCACTGCTGGCTGAGCCGGAGCAGGGGCGCTGACCGGCGTTGATGGCAATGTAAAATGCATCGCCGGCTTGTGTTCTCCGTGATGAGCTGGCGCGTGGCCCTCTTCTCCACCGTGATGTTCGAGAGGAGGCTCTTCGGCAGCCGCTTGTGCCTGGGCACGGGCATTTGCTTCCTCAATCAATTGATCCGCGGATTGTTGATCCACGTAATCGAGACGACCGGGAACCATGAGAAAAACGATCGGAGCGAGGAACGGCGCCACTGCTGATACCCCGCAGACCAGGGGAATCGGCAGGTTCTTGAACCTGGCGATTTCATAAGCGGCATAAAGATTCCCTCCGTAAACAACCAAAAATAAAAATAACCCTAGCGAACTCTTAAATAACGCGCTCAATCCGGTATTCCCGGTGGGCCGTTCCATGCGAGGGGGCGGCTTGATGTTGATTTGCTGTTGTTGGGCCTCCTCAAGCGCCGTTTCTTCGAGGAACGGTGTGATAATATCCGCTTCCTGTGGGTTCTTTGCTTCCGATTGAAGGTCTTTCAGTGATTCCTGCGTGAACTTACCCCATGGGGTGCGCGGGGAGAAACCGCCACCGCTCAGGCGCAGGATAACACCACTGCTGTCAAACGAGACTGGTTCGCCGGTAATTGTTTGCCCATCCGACAACGTATAAGTGCCTGCATTCGCACTTCCCAACACCGCGAGAAGAAATGCGAACAGCAGAACAAATTTAAATTTGGCCATGACGTCAGGTTGCATAACAAATGAGGTTGGGCAAAGGAAGTAATTTGTTGAATCGTTGAACGATTGGGGGGGGAACGCGTGAAGCGTGTCAGATAGGCGCAGGGCGGAGGCGAGCGTAATCGCAGCGCTCAAGGCTGCAGGACTCCAACGTTGCTCGCATTGCCGTACGCGCTGCGGCGCCTCATTCAACTATTCAACGATTGACTTAACTCTGCCACCGTCCAATTGCGTTTTGTCCGGCTCAACCCATCCGCCGCCGCGCCATGTTGCCAGACTGCGTAGCCGATTGTTCGAGCCGGATCCTTTTGCAAACGAGGCTGGGCGATCAACCCCCCAATGAAACCGGCCAACACATCGCCGCTCCCGCCCTGCGCCAGGTAAGGATTGCCCGAACTGTTTACAAAAACTTCACCCTCACTGCGCCCGATCAATGTGTGATGCCCTTTCAGCACCACCCAACAATGGCCATAACGTGCTGACAGATTGCGCAACGCTTGCACCCGGTCTGACTGCACCGTCTCAGTCGTCTGCTGCAATAAACGCGCTGCTTCTCCAGGATGCGGCGTGATGACGCGCACTGCGGTGGAACGAATTTCAGCCGCAGGAAGCCAATCCAGCGCGCTGGCATCCGCAAGAACCGGCAACGACGAAGTCATCCAGAGCTCACGCAATTTCTCCTTCAACACCGCGGGAAAACCGATGGCCGCCATCCCGGGCCCGCAAACGATCGCGCTGCTGGACCTCGGAACCTCTTCGTCACCGCGCCACGGATGAACCATCGCTGCTTGCAACTGCGACGCCACCGGCAGGTAAACCGATTCCGGCGTAAACAAACTGACCAGCCCCGGTTGAGCGCGCAAAGCTCCGCCCGCCGCCAGCACCGCTGCGCCATGATAACCAAGACTCCCCGCAAAAATGGCAACGTGCCCGTAAGTTCCCTTATGCGTGCTGACAAGACGCGTCGGCGGGAACTGCTCGAAGTCACGCGATTCAATCCAGGTTAGATTCGTGCGAAAAGGGCAGTGAACAAGTCCAACATCCGACGCCACCTCCAACCGCCCCACCCATTCCGCTGCCTGCGACAGGAGCAATCCCCGTTTCGGCGCGCCGACAGTCAGCGTCACACTGGCGCGAATGGCCGCACCCTGGACTTCACCCGAATCGGCATTCAACCCTGACGGCGTATCAACCGAGAGAACCGGCACATTGGAATCGTTGATCGCGCCGATCAACCGTTGCCACCCTTCATTGAGTGGACGATTGATGCCAATCCCGAACAACCCATCAACGATTAGGCTGTGCTCCTGGATATTCTGCAAAGGCAGTTCAGCGAGCGCTTTTACCGGATCCTCCACGGAAACAGAGACAGATGGGTGTCCTCGGGTGGAAAGAAAATCAGCCGTGGCGCTGGCATCATCGCCATTGTGGCCTTTCCCGGCGAGAACCAGGATTGGCTTCGACCCCGTGCTCAATTCAACCGCACGCGAAGCCACACAGGCGCCCACCCGTTCGATCACCTCTGCCTCAGTGATTCCGGCAGACCAGGAGGCCTGTTCCCATTCCCGCATCTGAGCGATTGTAATAACCGGCAAACCCATCCCTCGAGTGGTAAGCCAACGACGTCAAAGTGGCAAATGAACAAATCATCGAAAATTTGCTCAAAATGGCCAAAGCCCCCGATCAATGCAGCCTACACATGGAACCGAGCCGTTTGTCCAAGAGATAGTTATTTCGCCAGTGAACGGGCAAACTTATCAATCCGTTCCAGTCCCTTTTGCAGGTTTGCCATGCTGGTTGCGTAGCTGATCCGGATGTAATCGTCGGCGCCGAAGGCAATGCCCGGGACGGCTGCCACTTTTTCCTGTTCCAACAGCTTTGCGCAGAAATCCATCGAATTCAGGCCGAGCTTGGAAATGTTCGGGAAGAGATAAAAGGCTCCTTTGGCATTCACGCAGGAGATACCCGGAATGCTGTTTAGCTTTTCAAAAGCGTACGCGCGTCGTTTCGCGAATTCGGCAAGCCAGGGTTGCAGATGATCCTGCGGGCCGTTCAATGCGGCAACAGCGCCTTTTTGCGCGAAAGAAGTCGGGTTGCTCGTGCTGTGGCTTTGTATTGCATCAATCGCTTTTGCAATCGGTTCAGGGGCAGCCAAAATGCCGATCCGCCAACCGGTCATGGACCACGCTTTTGCCAAACCATGCACAACGATCGTGTGATCGTAGTGCTCCTGGGAGAAACTCGCGACGCTGACATGTTTGGCATCATCGTAGAGGAGATGCTCATAAATTTCGTCGCTCAGGATCAAAACATCTTTTTCAACGCAAATATCGCCGAGCGCTTTGATCTCTTCCGGGGTATAAACCGAGCCGGTTGGGTTGCTCGGCGAATTCAGAATAAACAGGCGGGTTTTCGGTGTGATGGCATTGCGAAGCTGTTCCGGAGTGACTTTGAATTCCGTTTTGTCGCTCGTTTCGATAACCACGGGAGTCGCTTCCGCGAGTTTCACCATCTCTGGGTAGCTCAACCAGTATGGGGCCGGAATGATGACTTCATCGCCCGGTTCACAGAGCGCCATCATGACGTTGTAACAGGAATGTTTCCCGCCGCAGGAAATGATGATCTGGGACGGCTTATAGGTAAGCCCATTGTCCCGTTTGAATTTATCCGCAGCAGCCTGGCGCAGTTCAGGAATGCCGCTGGCGGGCGTGTACTTTGTAAAACCTTCAGCCAGGGCTTTGACGGCGGCATCCTTGATGTGTTGCGGTGTGTCGAAATCAGGTTCGCCGACACCGAATCCAACGACATCGATTCCTTCAGCTTTCATCTGCTTGGCTTTGGAATCGATTGCCAAAGTAATGGATGCAGTCAGTGACGCGGCGCGTTTGGAAATCTTGTAATTCATAAAACGAGGGGCAAGAAATAACGGGCAGGGCAGGGATTGCAAGGGATTTTGCAATCAGTAGTTGTTCCCAGTGGAATTTACTTACTTGCGAACGACTGATTGCAGACGCTGCAGATCGTCCCCATCCAGGCCCTCAGCGTCCTGGTACCAGCCGGTGAATTTCTTGTCAGCGAGCCAGTTCCAACGTTCGATATGCCCATCAGCGAAGGAAAGATTGCCCGCGCGCCCATGCCGGACAGATGGCATGTTGATCCACCTCTTGCCGTTTGGGTCCACGGCGAAATGCGCATCCGAAATGGAATCCTCATGAGTGTCTATAAAAACAAAGAGCCGGGCGGGATTCTGGTTCTGCATTTCGCCCTGCTTGCGGAAAGCAGGGAATGAGCTCACCTGAGAATTGATTGCACTGCTCATGCTGTAACTGCGTGTGCGCAATACCGGATCGCTTCCTGTGGGAAGCTCCACCTTGGAGTTATCCGATGGACAATGGTAAATGGCTGCCGAACGATTGTATTCAAACAACTGTCCGCGCTCGATGTTCGCGGATGTGAAATCGATCCGGGTATTTCCAGGGCACCACGAATCGCCGTTATAGGTTTGGGCGCTGCCGAATTTTATCCCGTCTACAAAATCGTTAGCGGGCAGTTGGCCGCTGTTATCATCCGGGAACATTTGCCAGGACAATTGCAATTGACGTAAATTGTTGAGGCACGAGATCGCTTGTGAACGGGTGCGACCTTTATTTAACGCAGGCAGGAGGATGGCACTCAGCACCGTCATGATGAGAATAACGGCCATCAACTCAACCAGTGTAAACCCACGGCAACGTCGATCCTTAAGGCAATAAGGGGATGCCTTAGTCGCAGATCTAATTGATGTGGCGAGCCGGTTCATGACTGGGTTTGATACTCAAATAACAAAGCCCGGCACGTTTGGCAACATTCTTAATGCGTAAGTAAATCCAGCAGTCGCAGCCCGTTTTCCCCTAAATTCCATTTCCCTTTGGTTTGCGTCACCAGTTTCCGACACGGATTTTTCTTATATTCAGCAGCATTTACGGAAATAAGGTGATACTTGCCGCGGCTTTTCATCTCTTTATCCGATAGCGGAATCGCTTTGACCGGCACCCCATTATAATTCATCACCAGTTCGTAACCGACAATTTCGCCGCGTGCTGATGGGGTGTGCTCGACCAGGGCCGCATAACGTTTCAGCCACGGAAAGCTCGTGTTGCGCACCTGCACCCGGAAGAGTTCCTGCCCGCTTTGAATCCAGCGGACCAGGTTGAAGTCTTTGCCCTCGCGATGACTTGCCAGGAGCGCGAGTCGCGGATCCAGTCCCAGCAAATTTTGGCCGTTCCACAGCCCGTGATCGTTTTTTCCGGTGAAATGCTTTTTGTGCCAGATGGGAAATCGTTCATTGACGAAGAGATTCAGCTCAAAATGGAGATGCGCGCGTTCTTTTGAAATTGCCTCCCGCGTATTGGTTGTCCGGCCCATCAACGCGATGGCTTCCCCCGCCTTCACGTTCTGCCCGGCTTTCAGTCCCGTTCGCACTCGGGATAAGTGCGCATACAACGAATAAACCTCCAGACCATCAATTTGATGCCGGATAACAATGTAGTTTCCGTAATTGGATAATGATGATTTCCCATTGATATAAACAACAGTGCCATTGGCTGTCGCGAGAACTGGATCGGTGGATTCGCCATCTTTATCCCGTTGAATACTGCGGATGTCGATCCCCTCATGCATTTGCCAGCCCCCGGAACGCACACAGCCATAGGTGCCACTTTCCCAGGTGCGCGCAATTGTAGGGCAAAAATATTGGTCCTGTTCCTGCAAGTTGAACAGGGACTGGTTTGCCGTCGGCAACTTAAAGGTTTGGGAATGAACAGATGCTGCCCAAAAGAGCAGAAGGACGAGAACGAAGGACGAACGATTCACTCCGTAAAGGATGGAGTTCAAAGTTCAAAGTTCAAAGTTCAAAGTTCAAAGTTCAAAGTTCAAAGTTCAAAGTTGGCGAACGCACATTAACTTTGAACCTCGAACCTTAAACCTTGAACCCTCTTAGAACTGCGTCTGCTTTCTCACGCGTTCGGCGACATTCCTGATGCCATAAATCATACGTTCAGTTTCCTCCCGGGTGGCGTCTGGTGTGAACGTCAGGAATCCCGAAGCATTTCGCTGATGGATCAGCGGCGCCCCAAGCCAGCGTTGTTCCGTCCCGGTTATCGCCAGGATGGCGATTGGTTTTCCGCGATTCGCGGTGGTGAGTGTATCCAGGACAAAAGTTCCGTGCGCATCGAATTGAAGCTGAATCGCAAACCCGGACTGATCTTCTACCAATCGCCCGTCCGTAATGTTGCGCCAGTCAAGAAATGGAATCGGATCCACGGAAACGTAAATTGGTTTTTGCCGATAGATTTCGATGCTTCGTCCGCTGCTGTTTGCTGCGCCGCCGAGGTGTAATTGCAGTAGAGTTTTTTCGTTTTTATACTTCTTTCGCAGGGCGGTTTCCTCTGGATTCTGCTTGGTGGTTTGGCAGGCGGTAAAGGCGCTGCAACAGAGAAGGAGTAAAATGATGTTGAACCGTGACAGGCAAATCTTCATATTCAGAGCTTAACGAACCGATTTATTTGTCACAACAATACCACCTATGGGCAAGCAATATAAAAAAACTGAGAAGCGCACACGTCGTCTAAACTACCTGAAACGCAAGAAAGAAGCCGCCAAGGTAAAGACCAAAGCCCCTGCCAAAGTCGCCGCCAAAGCCTGAGTAAAACTTTTTTCCAAAGAACCGCCCGAGATTTCTTGGGCGGTTTTTTTGTTCCCGCCTCAGCAAAAAACTTATTCACCAGCGCGCTTCTTCCCGAGCTTTTGAATGTGAATAACGTGGGCATGTGTGTCTTCCTCGGTGTCTCCGGATAGGCTCTCCAGTGAATAACCCTGTGGATATCGTTCCATCGTCAAAACTAAAATATTTGTTAAGCTGATCACGTTCTTTGAAAGAACTGGAGTCAAGCGGCGGACGCAAAGAAAGCTGCGGAAACTTCAGCGGATAATCCCGGGTGACCGGGGAAAGGTTGAGCCAGGCTGGTTGGCTCGGCCCCTCCAGAAACACAATCGCAAGATCGGCTCTAGAGGCATTATTCACCTGTTCCCCTGGCGCGGTCGCACGCGTCAGTAATGCGAATCGGGAACATGGCGGCCAGGCGCGATTAGAAACCGCGTTGAACCGAGTCAAGTAGCGCAAGTTGGTTTCGGACTTGCGCGAATCGCAGTTACCCAAAGAGGTTTGTGGTTGCTACTGCGGACCAGCACGGATCGGACGACTCTGGCGATTGATAAAAGCTTTCGCCAAATGAAAGACGCCGAAAGGCGGGACAAACTGAGCGTTCGACCGGGAAGGACACACTGTCACAGGCAAAACGTGTGAAACCTTCCGAAACGCCGGCGATGCCTCAAAAACACCGCTGGCTTGTGAACTAAAAGCAACCTGAGAGATAAGAGGCAAGACCCGTCCTGCGCTGGCCAACGCGTTGTCAAAAGCAACGGCCGTCCTGCGCGATGGGTCAAGACGCGGAGAAAAGATCACAAACGTGTCTTGACCTGGTTTGCAAGCCGGTGGCGCAACCACCGGTTGAAGCGAGCTAACAAGCCTCACTCGATAATTCAGTGTCGCGAGACGCTGAACGGCCCCGCTACGAGGCCGGACACTCCGCTTGCCGTGGAGAAGTAGCGTCGGGAAGCCGGCAGCCACTTTGTGGCGCCCAATGTCGGCCCGGGAAAGAGAGCGTGGCGCACTCCCAACCCCGACTTTTGTCCCCGTTCAACCGCAATGGCTGGACGGGGATTCTTGTTTTTACCCCAAAGCGGGCCATTCAGTTAAGCGCGTTGCCCCATCAATCTCCATCCGGCGACAATCGAACGACACAAAACCCGAAATCGAACACGGTGTGTTCCCCCTCTTTCGTAACGTTCAACCCCGGCGCCAGGCTATAGAGCGCACGGCGACGATCACGCGAATCCTCCGTCTGGACCACGATTCCCGCATCCATCATCAGCTTCAGGTTCTTGAGGGTTGAAGTGAGAAAATTGCTGTCGGCACAACAGGAACCGCGTCCCCGCCCGGCATGCATCAGCTCAGCCGCCGTCTGTGGCTTCTTGTCCGCCATCGCAACCAGCAATTTGCGTCGTGCCACTTGCATCAGCACAGAAAAAATCAGTTCCTGATCCAATAGAGGTGCCCCGGCAGGCGTTGCAGCGGTCGGAAACTCAGAAATAGACATGACGCCATCATTCAAAAGCTGCCGCAACCGACGCAAGCACTGAATCCATCCGCAAAAATCATCCATTTCTCCTGATCTGCCTTTCGAACCTGCTTCAAATACCCGGAAACATCCATTCCCCCCCGGTTTTGATCCAAAAGAACTGTCAAACTCCAGGTTCAGCAATGTTTCAGCAGAAAAAATCCCCGAAACCGCAAATCACGTTAACTTTTATTTCCGCAAAAGACCTTTGTTACTTCGCATCGTTAACTTTCTTTTCCGCAAACCCACCCACTCGAAGTGTCTTGTTAACTTAAATTTCCGTAATCGTGCAGATGATCCTGGTGTCGTTAACTTTTATTTCTCGAAAACACCATCGTCGCCTTGAACTGTTAACATATTTTTCCGCAAAAGGACTGAGGCTAATTGATTCGTTAACATAAATTTCCGTAAAAGGCGGGAGCAACCGTGAAATGTTAACTTTCTTTTCCGCAAACGTCTCATGGGCGAGCTATTTGTTAACTTAAATTTCCGCAAAACAGGTGAAAAACGCTTTCTTCATCTGTTCATGTTGTTCGACGACCTATGGTTGCTGCCGTCTGAAGACGGCGCTCCTGCGCGCGCCCGGAACGCCGGATTTATCCGGCATAACCCCCCGGGAACGTCGGATTCATCCGGCAGATTGAAACGGCATGCGTTCATATTCATCCCGCAACCGCGCACTGCCCCACGACCACTTCTTCCGATCCCGCACCAACCCAGCCTTCACCGGATTCGCCTCCGTGTATCGGATAGCCTTTTGCAAATGTGCCGTGTCGCGAATAAGCGTGTCGAAATATTCCCGCTCCCAAAACGGGCCGGTGCGCCTGAGCGACAGGTTGGCTGCGCGCGCACTCGCGCCTTTCCAGGAGTGCAACAATTTCGAGAGAGGTGTCTGCCGGACATCCACGACAAGATGAACGTGGTTAGGCATGATGACCCACGCCTGGAGTTGGTAGAAATTGCCATCCTTCTCGCGAAGTTTCCTTTCCACGAGTGAAGCGATTTCCTCCTGGCGTAACCAGCAATTACCATGGCCACGATCCAGCCATGCTTCCAGTTTTCGGCGTCGCGTGGAATCGTCGGCCTCGTGCAGGGCGCTTTCCCATTCGCGACGGCGGATGACGGGAAAGGCATCGCATAGCGTGAAGGTGACGAACTGTGTAACGTTTGGCGCGTCGAAATGCGGCAAGTAACCGCGCTCGTGCCAACCGAGGAAGGGACTGCCGGATGAATCCGGCGTTCCGCCCGGAGCGGCGCCGCCCGGAAC
>JACDHS010000036.1 GCA_013820875.1 Verrucomicrobiota bacterium
TTGGGCGCAAGGCTGACGGAATGCCAGGCTGGCTGACCATCTGGCGTGGCTGGCAGCGACTCATTTGGATGTGCGAAGGATTAGAAAGCCTTAAGGTAAACTAAAAAGATGTGGGTAATGACAAGGTTTCAACGCTGCCACGACATTCTCGGGCAGATACCGGTGCAGGCGGCAGACAGAGAACACCTCAAGGAGTTGCTCAACCGAGCGAGTGGTGGCGTGATTTTCACAACCATTCAGAAGTTTGTGCCGGAGACGAAGGGCGAACGCTTTGCGCAACTGACCGACCGGCAAAACGTGATCGTGATCGCGGATGAAGCGCACCGCAGCCAGTACGAATTCGGCTCGCATGTGGTGAAACGGAAGGATGGCACCAGCTACATCGCCCACGGCCTCGCCGTGAACATCCGCGATGCGATGCCCAACGCGAGTTTCATCGGCTTCACCGGCACGCCTATCGAGAAGACAGACGCCAACACGAAGGCGGTCTTTGGCGACTACATCAGTGTCTATGACATCCAGCGAGCCGTCGCCGACAAGGCCACGGTGCCGATCTACTACGAAAGCCGCATCGCCAAGCTTGCCCTGAACGCCGCCGAACTGCCGAGGATCGACGCAGAGTTCGAAGAGATCACCGAAGGCGAAGAGCAAACGAGCAAGGAGAAGCTTAAGACGAAGTGGGCCGCGCTGGAAGCCATGGTCGGTGATCCTAAACGGATCGCGCTCATCGCTGCGGATTTGGTGGCGCACTGGGAGAAACGCATCGAGGCGATGAACGGAAAGGCGATGGTCGTCTGCATGAGTCGTCGCATCTGTGTTGCTCTCTATGATGCGCTGATCGCGCTGCGTCCCGAATGGGCGGCCGAAACGCTGAAGGTGGTGATGACCGGCAGCGCCGACGACGGGCCGGAGTGGCAGAAGCATATTGGCAACAAATCGCAGCGGCGTGAATTGGCGAAACGCTTCAAGGACAGCAAAGACCCGTTCCGTCTGGTGATCGTGCGCGACATGTGGCTGACCGGCTTTGACGCGCCGTGCCTGACGACGATGTACGCCGACAAGCCGATGGTCGGGCATGGTCTGATGCAGGCCATTGCCCGTGTGAATCGTGTCTTCCGCGACAAGCCCAGTGGCTTGGTGGTGGATTACCTCGGACTCGGCGAGGCGCTGAAGCTGGCGCTCGCCACCTACACCGAGAGCGGAGGTAAAGGCGCGCCGACTTACAACATGGCTGAGGCCATCGCCGTAATGATGGAGAAGCACGGCATCGCCTGCGACATGATGCATGGTTTCAATTGGGATAAATGGACGAGTGGCAAACCCACGGAGCAACTCGCTCTTATCCCCGCCGGGCAGGAGCACATTCTCGAACAGGAAGACGGCAAGAAACGCTGGGTGCAGGTGGTGACCGAACTCTCCCGCGCCTTTGCCCTTTGCGCCGCGAGCGACGAAGCCACCGGGATTCGCAATGACGTTTCTTTTTTCCAAGCCCTCCAGGCCGCTCTGAACAAGCAGAGCACGAACAGCAGAAAGTCGCCCGAGCAGATAGACGCCGCCGTGCGCCAGCTCGTGTCCAGGGCCATCACCACCGACGGACAGGTGATTGATGTCTTCACTGCCGCCGGATTGCCGAAGCCGGACATCAGCATCCTGAGTGACCAATTTCTCGCCGAAGTGCGCGGCCTCAAGCACAAGAACGTCGCTGCCGAACTGTTGGAGAAGCTGCTCAAGGACGAACTCAAGGTGCGCTCGAAGAAGAATCTCGTGCAAAGCCAACTCTTCAGCGAGAAGCTCAGGAAGACCCTCAACGCCTACCACAATCGTGCCATTACCACGATTCAGGTCCTGGAGGAGTTGATTAAACTCGCGAAGGAAATGGACGCCGCCACCAAGCGGGGCGAAGACCTCGGTTTGACGGATGATGAGATCGCCTTCTACGATGCGCTCGCGGCGAACGCCTCCGCCGTGCAAGCCATGGGCGACGATAAGCTTAAGCTCATCGCCGCGGAACTCATCACCCAGGTTCGTAAAAGCGTGACGATCGACTGGACGCTACGCGAAGGCGCGAGGGCTAAGATTCGGGTCATGGTGAAACGCATTCTGAATAAATATGGTTACCCCCCCGACTTGCAGGACGAAGCGGTCAAGACCGTGCTGCGGCAAGCTGAACTGCTGTGTGCGGATTGGGCCTAACTCCGAAGCGAGTTGCTGTCGGATGTAGTAACACAACCATCAAAGGGTGAGCATTAACTAGCAGATCTATCCGGTTCGATATGCCGATCGGCAAGGTTTGGCCTCGCCCGCTGTTACACGCCTTGACGATTGAATATCCCGGCTGGTTTACCCCGTGAGTGTTCGTTTTTGCCTCTAAAATCCAGTTTCCCTTCCTGAAACTGCTCTGTTCCCCGAATTTTCACTTTTCGGACCGAACTTTTCTTCGTTTTTAGAAACTTTTTTTCATCTTTTTTCCTCGCTTCTCTCCAACCCTCATTCCTTCAACGACTTATACAGAAAAAATATTTTTAGTGCCGGAGGGGGGTACCGCCAATTCTGCGGTACCCCCCCTGCCATAGTGGTTGCGTTCGATGAATGAACCGAGTCGAACACGGAAGAGGGAAAATTGAAAAATCGGTGGCGATGACAAGCACTGTTTGTTTGTGGCGCCAACCGGCCTCTTCCGAAGATTAGAGGTTCAGAAAGTGAAACCAATATGGAAAATATAATAACAAAATCAAAACCAGGCCTCATCGCGGCAGGCGAAGTTGTGCGCACCGCCCTGACGGATCACGCGTTAACAATCGGACTCGTCCACACCACTCCGGCGATGGTGGATGAAAAACTCGTGGACCTCATCATGGCTTGTGGCAACCATGATGCCGGTAAACTGGAGTTGACCGACCGCAAGGTGGCGCTCCGGTTGAAGGCGAAAGAAGGACGCGGCTTCGCCACAACGACGCGCGATGTCCTCAAACCGCATCTCGGCACTCAATATGCCGAGAGTTGGAACGGCAGCGGGTTCGTCAACTCACTCGCCATCCCGAGCGCGGCGGTCAAACTGCAGCCAATGTTGGGGTCGTTGAAAAACTATCTCACCCTGCGCCCTGCCCAGGAAAATCTGGCGCTGAACGTCACGGCAGTTCGTGCCGACACGCTCTACACGGAGATCGGCGCAAGACGGGCAGCCATCAGCGCACAGGAGGCAACGCTGAAAACCTTGCTCAATGCGAGTGATGCCAAGACAGCAACCCTCCGTCTGACCCTGCGCACTCTCCTGGACGAGATGGCGATCAAAATGGATCCGATGGACCCGCTCTGGCTGGCGTTCGGATTCAATATGCCGGGCAAAAAGCGCACCCCGGATGTGCCGAAGAACCTGACGGCGGTGTTGATCGGCACAAACGCCATCGCGATGAAGTGGAATGCCGCACCGCGCGCGTCGCATTATCGCGTGTGGAAGAAGGTGATCGGTGTGGATGCCGATTACGTCTTCGTCGGCAACCCAGCCGACCTGGACTTCACGATCGAAGGGTTGCCCGGCAACGCGCAGGTGGAAGTGCTGGTTTCGGCTGTGAACAATGGTGGTGAAAGCCAGAAGAGTACTCTCGTCCTGGTGCAGACGCTGTAATTCAGTATTCTGTTTATAGTCTCCAGAATCCAAGGCCGCTCGGGAAACCGGGCGGCCCTTTCAGTTTATACAGTGATCTTTTATCGAGTTGAAAAGTACGAACTTACGGAGGGCTCAAGTTGCCTTCGAAACTTTGGCCTTTTGTTGTATCTTGATCCATGAACGGTCGCCGCGACAGACGAACTCATGCAGCGGGTGCGCTTACTGCGCATGTGCAGAGTTTGCGCGCGTGCGCCCTTTGTCCGCAGATGCACAAGCCGGTCGTGAGTGGCGGGGCGAATGTCAGCGAGGTTCTTCTCCTGGGACAGGCTCCCGGCGATAAAGAACCGGTCTTTCAAAAACCATGGGCCTGGACTGCGGGGAAGACTCTATTCAGATGGTTCGAAGAATCGGCTGACCTTAATGAGATGGAGGTGCGAACGCTGGTTTACATCGCAGCAGTTTGCCGCTGTTTTCCCGGGAAGAAACCGACTGGCGGTGATCGGGTGCCTGCTCCCGAGGAAATCCGAAACTGTTCACGCTGGTTGGATGCTGAATTGAATATTTTACAGCCAGGGCTCGTTATTGCGGTGGGAAAACTGGCCATTGAACAATTCCTCGTTTTTCGAACGCTGGAAGATGTGGTGGGTAAAAAGTTTTCCGTGGATTATGATGGAATCCGATTTGACCTGGTACCGCTGCCGCATCCGTCGGGCGCTTCGCCATGGCACCGGATGGAGCCGGGCAAAACCCTTTTGTTGCAGGCGATGCAACACATTGTGCAACACTCAGCCTTCAAGACCTTGATGGCAGAGGCTACAAGAGCGACTTCAAATCCGTGACGAACTGTTCCACATCTTCCCCGGTCGTATCCCAACTGCACATCAGCCGGCATCCGCCTTTTCCGATGAAACCGTAGAAGATCCATCCTTTGGCGTGCATTGCGTCGATGACTGGTTGGGACAGTTGCACGAATACGGAGTTCACCTGGCGCGGGAAAAGAATTTGCAGACCGGGAATTTCGCTGAGCTTTTGGTGCATCAGTTCAGCCATGCGATTCGCTGACTCGGCATAGCGCAACCAGGCTCCGTCCTGCAACATTCCAACCCAGGGCGCGGAAAGGAAGCGCATTTTCGACGCGAGTTGCCCCGATTGTTTGCAGCGGTAATCGAATTCTTCCGCCAGTGGTTTGTTGAAAAAGATAACGGCTTCCCCGAGAGCGACTCCGTTTTTCGAGCCGCCAAAACAGAGCACATCCACGCCTGCTTTCCACGTGACTTCGGCGGGGGAGACCTTGAGCGATGCCACGGCATTGGCAAATCGCGCGCCATCCATATGCAGATGTAGATTCAACTTTTTAGCTGCAGCACCGATTGCTTTCACTTCGTCGGCGGAATAAACGGTTCCTACCTCGGTCGCATTGGTGATGCTCAACACCCGTGATTTCGGGAAGTGAATATCGGTGCGGCGCTTCACCATTTGCTCGATCGATTCAGGTCTGATCTTTCCATTCTCACCGGGGAGCAGCAGCACCTTGGTTCCGTTGGAGAAAAATTCGGGAGCGCCACATTCATCCGTTTCCAGATGCGCCAGTTCATGACACAGAATGCTATGATAGCTCTGACAGAGAGAAGCCAGCGCGAGCGAATTGGCGGCAGTGCCGTTGAAGACGAAAAAGACTTCGCAATCCGTTTCGAACGTGTCGCGGATCAGAGTGGAGGCTTTGTCCGTCCAGGGATCATCGCCATAACTGCGCACATGACCTGAGTTGGCTTCGGCCATGGCGGCCCAGGCTTCGGGACAGATGCCGGAGTAATTATCGCTGGCGAATTGGCGGCGTGGTTCCATACGTGAGGTGATTATTCGTTTAATCGCTCTGCCGGTCAATGGAGGGATGTTGGCCTGGGGGCGTCTGGAGCGTTGTTGGCGCGAATTGATGCAGGATTATGAGGGGAAGCACTGCGGTTCCTCGCGCTGTGTAATGCAAGTTGAGAAGAATTGTCTTTTGGCGGTCTCGACTGACAGGTAAGTTTTCCTTCACTCTTTACCTATGAAACACAGACTCGCAGTTCTATTAGCCATCTGGTTTCCCCTCATCACCGTTTTCGCGCAGCAACAACAACCGCTGCGAGTCTTTATCCGGGCCGGCGAGAAAACGCATGGGCCGGGTCAGCACGATCATCCGCGCTTTCTCGCGGAATGGCAGGAGCTGCTGAATGAACGCGGCGCCAAAGCGAGTGGAAAACTTGAGTTCCCAAGCGCAACGGAATTGGAAAACACCGATGTGCTGGTGATGTATGCGGCGGAAGCCGGAACGATCGCCCCGGAGCAACGCGCCGACCTTGAGAAATTCTTGAAACGCGGCGGCGGCATTGTGGCCATTCACGACGCGGTCTGCGGCAAAGATCCTGCATGGTTTAAAAACATCATTGGTGGCGCGTGGGAACATGGAAAATCGAAATGGTTCGAAGGGGACATCGCTTTTTATTACAGCGACCGGGAACATCCGATTACCAAAGGGGCTTCGAACTTCGATTTCGATGACGAGCTTTACCACGACCTGCATATTTCTCCCGAAGCGCGCGTTCTGGCCGCGACCTACGCGCCGGACAAACGCAACACACGCGATGGAAAACTGTTTCCATCCGTTTACGACATCGTTCCGCAAATGTGGGTCTATGAAAAAACTTTGGAAGGCGGGAAACCCTACCGCGCTTTTGTTTCAATCCCGGGCCACAATCACAAGACCTTCAACCTGCCGCATTTCCGCGCCATTTTGCTGCGCGGAATCGCCTGGGCGGGACACCGGGAAGCGGATTCTCTTTGCAGCAAAGAGGAACTGGCCAGCTTGCGCTATCCCGAGGGTGGCCCGACTGCTCCGGAAAAAGCGGCCGCGCAAATCAAAGTTCATCCTGAGTTCGACCTGAACCTGGTGGCCTCTGAGCCGCTCATGGAGAAACCAATCTCACATGATTGGGATGCGCAAGGCCGGCTTTGGGTTGCTGAAACTCCCGAATACCCGGCTGGACGTAAAGAAGGCGATCCCAATCGCACGCCGCAGGATCGCATTTCCATTCTTGAAGATTCGAACGGCGACGGTGTGATGGATAAGAAATCAGTTTTTGCGGATGCATTGGAACTGGTCACCAGTTTTGTTTTTTTCAAAGACGGGGTGATCGTTGCGCAAGCGCCGGAGGTGCTTTGGTTGCGCGATACCAATGGCGATGGCAAAGCCGATAAGCGGGAAGTGCTTTACACCGGGTTCGGCACCCGTGACACCCATGCAGTTCTCAGCAACATGCGCTGGGGGTTGGACGGCTGGGTCTATGCGGCGCTCGGTTATAGCGGCGGAGCGATCAAATCCGGTGACGGGAAAACAGATTTTGGCGGCGTCGGTTCAGGGGTGATTCGTTTTCGGCCTGACGGCGCTGGTGTCGAACAGGTTGCTTCGAGGAATGGGAATACCTGGGGATTGGATTTCGGGTGGGATGGCGAACTGTTTTTCACCCAGGCGAACGGCGCCCATCTGCTTCACGTCGTGATGCCGGAACGGTTACTTTCGCGAGGGAGAATTCCAGGGACGACCAGTTCCAAAGTGATTGAAGATCATAAGGCTGTTTTCCCGATCCGCGACTACCCGAAACAAGCTTACGTGCAGATAGATCATGTGGGAGGGTTTACATCGGCGTCGGGTGGCACCATTTACAACGGTGGCGCATGGCCGGCGGAATGGGATTACAATCATTTCGTTTCTGAACCCACGGTGAACCTGGTGCATCGCGACATCCTGAAGGCGCAGGGGACTTCATTCGTTGCCAGCAAAGATCAGGAAGCTGAATTCATCGCCAGCACGGATCTTTGGTTCCGCCCCATTCATCATCGCGTTGGGCCGGACGGCGCGCTTTACATTTTGGATTTTTACAACCAGGCCGTTGTTCACAACGACACCCGTGGTCCGGCACATGGAGCGAACAATGCGGCGGTTCGGCCGGATCGCGATCATCACTTCGGACGCATCTGGCGTGTGCAGCATAAACAAGCAAAGAAACTGGAGATTCCTAATCTCGCCAAAGCGGCCCCTGAACAATTGGTGGATGCGTTAAACCATCCCAATCAGTGGGTGCGGATGACGGCGCATCGTCTTCTGGTGGAAAACGGTTCGAAGGATTTATTTCCAGCGCTCGAAGCATTGGCCCGCGCCACCACTGCAACTCCTGCTGCCCGCGTTCACGCCATGTGGGTTCTTGAAAATTCCAGCGCGCCCATTCGCGATCTCGTCGGCAGCGTTTTGGACGACGACAACGTGGCGGTGCAGAAGAATGCCTTGCAGATTGTTGGTGGTCTCAAAAATCTCAATCCTGACGCCGATTTCCACTTTTCTGTTATTGGCAAATTCATGTTTGGCGATTCACGGGCGACCCTTTATGCGCTTGTTGCAGAAGCGGCTTTTCGCACAGGCAAACCGGCGCAGGATGCGATGATGTTTGCCTATCCGCAACTGGATGACCCGTGGCTGAAGTCTGCCGCGATTGGCACTGCTGTTGGCGCTGGCACGGAGTATCTGGAAGCGCTCTTCCTTGTGCAGAATCCAGAAGGGATGGAGAGCCTGGCAGCCGCCCTGGGCAGTGCCGTTGCTCAGAAGACAGACCTTGGGTTGGTGGCAAGTACCATTGTCCGCCTGGCGCTGGGCCCAGTCCATTCCGAGCCGTTGAAGAAAATTGTGTTGGAAAAGCTCACCACTGAAATGGATCCGAACACTATGCTTCCCTGGTCTGAACCCACGGAAATGTTGCTGAACGGCTTGCTCGGCGCTCACAGTCTTGAAGTGCGCATGGGGGTCATCCCCCTGGTGGTGCGCTGGGATAAAGAAGGCAAACTGGCCCCTGAAGTTCGCCACGTGATCATGGAAATTGTGGAGACGGTGAATAATGCGGAAGCGCCAGAGTCGGAACGGATTGCCGCCATTAACGGGCTTTTGGGTGTTCGGCATCTGCTTCCGGATGCAGTGAACGTCATCGGCGGCATCTTGAGCACGCCGGTTTCGCCAGCCATGCAGAAACATATCATTGAGGCGCTCGGCAGGGCATCGGAACCTGGAGTCGCTGTGGCCTTGATTTCTTCTTATGAAAGCCTTTCACCGGATTTGCAGGAACAGGCGCTCAGCCAGTTGCTCAAGCGTTCCGAATGGTCGCTCATCTTTCTGGATGTCATTGCCTCGAAGCAAATTGACCTGGCGACATTAGGGCCAATTGCAGTGAACCGTTTGCGCACCCACAGTGACAGATCGGTTTCAAGGCGCGCTAATCAGGTGATCGAGCAAATTCTTGGACCGCAGATAAAGGAGAAGAACGAGCTAATTGCCAGGTTCGCACCGAGTATCGAGAAGCTCGGTGGTAATATCGCCAATGGTAAAAAGGTATTCGACCAAAACTGCGCCATTTGTCACCGCTTCAACGGCGAAGGAAAAGAACTCGGCCCGGATTTGACCGGGATGGGCGCACATGGTCCGCATGAATTGCTCGTTCATACCCTGGATCCCAACCGCGTGGTGGAGCCCAACTTCCTTTCGGTGAGTGTTGAGACCACGGATGGCGAGAGCCACGACGGCATTGTTGGTCGTGAGACCAAGACCCACATTCTGCTGCGGAACACCGCTGGAGACATCGAGCTCAGCAAGAAGAACGTGAAACGTCAGAAGTCCACCGGGCGTTCTTTGATGCCGGAAGGATTTGAGGCGCTCGGCGAAGAAACGTTGCGGGACTTGTTGTCGTATATTTGCGCCGCCGAAACCAAGTATCGGCTGATTGATCTGAAACACGTTTTCACCGCGAACTCGTTGAAGGGCATTTACATCAGCCAGGATTCTCTCAATGAGACGTTGAAGTTCAAAAATTTCGGGATGGTAAAGGTGGGTGATATTCCATTTGAAATCGGCAACCCGCTGACCACTGCTTCCGCGAAGAATGTCATTGTCCTGAAAGGTGGCAGTGGGTTTGCAAAAACATTGCCGCAGAAGGTGGAGATTGCGGATGTGAATCTGAGCGCTTCCAGGCTGCATTTCCTGGGGGGTGTGGCCGGATGGGGTTGGCCATGTTGCGGCGACAAGAAGAATGAGAATCTGCCGGCAGCCAAAGTCACCGTGCATTACGAGGGTGGCGAGACGGAAGAATTCATCCTGAAGAACGGACAGGAAATCGCCGATTACAATGGCAAGTTCGACGTGCCCGGTTCCCACGCAGCGGAAGGGTTGGTTGATGGCGGTCAGGTGCGCTGGTTCTCAAAGGACTTGAAAAAACAGGGTAAGATCAAAAAAATCAGCCTGGAGAGTTTCGATAACCAGCTCGCGCCTACGTTCATTTCGATTACTGCCGAGACCATTAAAGGCGGCGGGCATCTGCAATCGAAAGTGGAAAAGAATTAAGTCTTAGTGTAGAAAGTTCGAGAATTTTCCCAGACAACAGTGTCATGCCCCTTGGGGCAGAGCTGAGGAGTTTTAAAAATATGAGAATGAAATCGAATTACCTGATCGCAGCCTTCGCCGTGCTGGCTGGCGCTACTTTGGTTACCGGCTGCAAACCAGAAGCCCAATCTGAAGAAAAGAAACCGGTCACGACAGAGACAAATCTGGAAGCGCAAGCTGAGGTTGATGTTGAGGCAAGAGTTGAAGTCAAAAAATCGTATAAAAAGGTGGAAACGATTGAAGACCTGGGCGATTTCTTTCCCACGGCGCTGGGATCGGTTCGGGTTTCCATGCTGGGCGGTGGCACTCACCACGATTTTGATCGATGGTTCAATATTTCCGATTCGGTGACGATTTCGTACGCCACTACCGAGCCCGTCAACTACACCACGAACCTGACCTACTTCCTGGAAGGCATTCCAGAGCATGATGTGCTTTATCTTTGCAACAATTCGCCCATGACGAATGCAGAGGTTAACAAGGCGATCTTTGATTTCGCGGATAACGGCGGCGGTTTTCTCCTCATTCATCCGGCCCTTTGGTATAACTGGAAGAATTGGCCCGAATGGAATCGCGTGATGGTTGGTGGCGGCTCGCGCAAACATGATAAGTATGGGCCGGTGGAAGTGGTGATTGAAAATCGCGATCACCCGATCATGTATAATATCCCGAAAAGCTTCGTGGTGGAGGACGAGTTGTATCACTTCGAACCCGATCCAGAAGGTTCGCCCATCGAAGTGCTCGCCAGTGGAATCAATCCTGCCACCGGGGAAAAGCAACCTGTCGTTTGGATCACGAAACATCCTAAAGCCAGGATTATCTGCACATCGCTGGGACACGACGGCAGCACTCATGAGAATCTCGCCTTCCGTGTGATGTTACAAAACTGCATGGCATGGGTGGGGAAACTCGATAAAGTGTTGGCGGATGAAAAGGCGCAAGTGGTGAAGGCGTCAATGGAAGCGGCTAAGGCTCCGTAAGAATAGTTCTGTTTAACCACGAATGGCTGCGCGGATGCAGTGTTGCATGATGAAAAGCGCGCTTCTTTCGAGGCAACGATTCCACCATGTCCATTCATGGTTTATTTTAAATGCCAAGTAATGTTGCACTCGCACTGTTCCGTCCGAGACTGAACTATGGCCAGCCAGGTTAAAATCCCGCGTCGGTTCCGCTATGAACACAAAGTGTTGCAAAGCGGTGTGACGCTTATCGCTGGCGTGGATGAGGCGGGTCGCGGACCATTGGCTGGTCCGGTGGTGGCTGCTGCGGTTTGTTTTCCGATTGAATGGTTGCTCGCCGGGTTGCCGAAGGAGCTGAAAAAGGTCAACGACTCGAAACAACTGAACGCCGTGGAGCGTGACAGTTTGTTTTGTGAATTGACCACCAACCCGCTGGTTCGCTACGGAGTGGTTAGCGTCAATGAGCAGATGATCGATCAGATCAACATTCTGCAGGCGACACATCGTGCGATGAATCTCGCGATCGGCCAATTGGATCCTGCCCCACAACACGCCCTTGTGGATGGGTTGCCGGTGAAAACGTTGTGTTGCGCCCAGACCGCCATCATTGCGGGTGACTCTCTGAGCTACTCGATTGCCGCTGCGAGCATTATCGCCAAAGTGACGCGGGATCGGATGATGGTGGAATATCATCAGATCTATCCTGCTTACGGCTTTCACGAACACAAAGGTTACGGCACGCCAGCTCATGTCGCTGCCATCAGGCAACACGGCCCGTGTCCGATTCATCGGATGACCTTTGCTCCAATTCGACCCGTGCAAACTGAATTCTTCTCCGATGACTCTGCTGCAGCGGATTAAATCCTGGTTTGGCGAACGCCAGTTGCCCGTTCATCTGCAACGCGGGGCTTTGGGGGAAAAGGCCGCGAGAAAACATCTGCAAAAAAGTGGTTTCAAGTTTTTGACCGCGAACTTTCGCTCGAAGCGCGGTGAGATAGACCTGATTTTCAGGGATGACGACTGCCTGGTGTTCGTGGAAGTTAAAACCCGCTCTTCAGAAGACTGGACCCGTCCGGCTGCGGCTGTGAATGCGAAAAAGCAAAAGCTGCTTTCCGGTTGTGCCATGGATTACCTCAAACTTTTACGGAGACCACAGATCAAAATGCGCTTTGATATAGTTGAAGTCCTCCTGCAAGACGGAAGAGTCCACGAAGTGCGCCACATCTCAAATGCGTTTAGCCTCTCGGCACCGTATCGCTACGGATAATCCTGAAAACCATAGTTGAACCGCTGATTAAACTCCGAGGCTTCGAGGGCTCAGCCGATCCGAAAAGAAATTTTTTTGATCAACTCGCTTCCAAAACTGTGCTGCAGCCGTTGCAGAATTTCCCTTCGTCGGTAACGCACAATTTCATCCAGCCAGGCGCTGCTGTCCACGTTCACAAATAAAGTTCCATTGTGCAGGCCGGTGGGTTGAGCGTGGGCGGCAATATTGGGATCCATCAAATTGCCCCAAACCTTTACAATCTCGGTTTCTGCCTGACGACGTTCCAGGCGCAAATCCTTGAGTATCTGCGGCATCAATTCACTCACTGGCCGGGCTGATTTCGCCATGGCCTTTTCGAGCGGAGCCACGTCTATGCCACGCCACATCGCGAGAACCTGGCGGCGCGGATCGGGTCTGTCAGATTTCGAATACCACATGGGCTTAGGATTGCCCTTCAGGCTGTGGCTCGTGTTTGGGATGTTGGTCCAGCACCAGAACACCGTGCGCTGGCAGATCATAGGTGCCGGTGAAATCTTTGCCGCTCAAAAAGTCGTGCATTGGTTTGTAAAATTGAACTCGCACCGGTGAATTTTGATGATTCAGCAAAAAATAAATCCGCGTGTCCGCGCTCTGTCGCATGCTGACTTCCACAGTATCGGGCACCTTCAAAAGCGGATGAAGACCAATCATCTTCTGGATCCACGCAATCACGTCATAATAGAAGGACTGCTGGCTCATGGTGCCGATGTAAATGGCTTTGCCCAAGCCGAATTCATTACAGGTCATCGCCGCTTTCCCCGCGTAAAATTCTTTCGCGTAAGTGGCGAGCACCTGGCAGCCGTTGGGCTCGATGATATCGCACCAGACGCGGGCTGCATGTAAATGGGAGGCATGAAATGCACCGCCTCTGAACGTCAGATGATTCTCTTCACCGGGCGGAACAGGATCGAACTCCAGCACTTCCATTCCGAATAGATCGGTGAGGCCATGGGGATAACCGCTGTCGGGTGCGATGTGGTGTTCATCAAGCAAACCGGTGTTGCATGTGGCCACCAGCGTGCCGCCATTTTGCACATATAATTTCAGGTTATCCGCCTCGCCCCCGGCCAATAGCTGGAGGGATGGCGCGATCACCAGTTTGTATTTCGAAAGATCTTCTGTGGGCCGGACAAAATCCACGGCGATGTTGCGATCGTGCAGAGCAGCATGAAAGAGCTGAATGTGTTCACGCTGGCTGAAGAACTTGGTGGGCTGGCGTGGGTAGGCCAATGCCCATTCATTGTCATGACTCATCAGGATCGCCGCATCCGCCACAACCTTTGTTCCTTTCAAGGCGGCGCCGAGTTTCTTCACGTCCTCGCCGATCTGTTGAATCTCCTTATAGATCCGGTTGTCGGCGCGCCCGGTGTGAGGCAGCACGCCTCCGTAGAACTGATCGGTTCCGAACCGCGGCTGTCGCCAATAAAAATATAAGATGCCATCGGCCCCGCGCGAAATCGCCTGGTAGGTAAAGAGGCGCAAGACGCTGGGACGCACGACAGAATTCACATCCTGCCAACTGACGTGTCCCGCCTTTTGTTCCATGACCCAGAATCCTTCGTCGCCATCGGGAGTTTTGATGCCGGACTTTTTCAACGAACGCATGATGTCGAGTTCGCAGGCGTTTTCCGCGGAACGCGATTTGATATTCGCATTGCTGATCGCGGAAACGAAATCGAGCGGCTCACTGACATCGAACAAATCGAGGTGCGATGGCGCAAAGGTGCGTAAATTGGTGGTTAACGGGATAGTCGGCGTCAAGTCGCGCAAGACTTCCGCCTGCATCCGAATGAATGCGACTGCGGTGTCGCTGCTGAAACGCATCCAATCCAGGACCAGTGCCGGGTTATGTAGCGTTGGTGCTTTCAACGGCATTGGAACCTGGGAAAAATCAGTGACGATCTGTCCGAGAAAGCGTGTGCCCAACATTTGGTTGAGCCGCTCAATGGTTTCGTATTTTACCTGGAGCCACGCCTGCCAGTCGCGACGGACTTCTTCGTTGAAGGCGTGTTCCCGCATTCGGCCACCCATGTTGTTATCAATCTGCCAGGCGATGAGTTGCGGATGCTTTCCCAGCGCCCCGGCCATTTCCCGGACGATCTTGCGCGAGTATTCCCAATAGATATCGCTGTTCAAGCATGCCGCATGACGAGTTCCTTCGTGCAGGGTTAAGCCTTCATCCGTCTTCGGCAGGATGTTAGGATATTTTTTGGTGAGCCAGATGGGAGGAGCAGAAGTCGGCGTGCAGAGAACCACTTCGATTCCGGCAGTGCCCATGATATCCATCACGCGGCCCAGCCAGGAGAAGTCGAATTCGCCTTCCGCAGGTTCGCAGATGCCCCAGACCGTTTCCCCGATGCGCACCACGTTTGCGCCCATCTCGACCATCAACCGGGCATCTTCCTTCCACCGCGCCTCGGGTGCGTCGTGAGAGCCAGAGTATGGAAAGACCCAATGTTCCGGATGATAATCAACGCCGAAATACATGGTAACCTCACGGCCAGTGTAACCCTATGGGAAATGGCTGCAATGCTAAAAAGCAAATCCGATCGTGCGCATCATGACGCTGCTACGTGCGGAGTTGCGGCATAACCGCTTTGCGGTTCGTCTCATTTATAGTTATGGTTGTCCGCAAGGATCAGCCGCAGCACTCAAGACTGTAACCATAGCATTCGGCCTTCCAACGTTGCTCGGATTGCCGTAACCGCTGCGGCTGATCCTTCGGACACAGCCGCGCTCCGCGCCAGTCATCTACCGTGAGAGTTATCTGACCTTCTTGACCTTTTCCCACCTTTTGGTTTTTGCGGATTTCAACACCGCATCCGTGACGTAATCCGTTGCCAAACCTTCTTTGAAGGTTGGTCCCGCCATTTTGCCACTCTGCAATCCCTGGATGAAGTCGGCCACTTGATGAACAAATGTGTGTTCGTAACCGATTTGGAGACCGGGCACCCACCAGTTCTTCATGTAAGGATGATCGCCGTCAGTGACGTGAACCGATTTCCAGCCGCGGATCTTGCTCTCGTCTTTGTAATCGAACACTTGCAAGCGATGCAGATCATGCAAATCCCAGGCGAGCGAACCGTTCTCACCATTGATCTCGAAAGTATAAAGTGCCTTGTGACCGCGCGCATAACGGGTCGATTCAAAAGTGGCGAGTGAACCGTTGCTGAACCGGGCGAGAAACGCGCTGGCGTCGTCAATCGTGACCTTCGTCATTTTGCCGGTTTCAGTGTGCTTGCGCTCTTTGATGAACGTCTCGGTCATCGCGGTGACGGTATCGATGTTGCCGTTGAGCCACATCGCGGTATCGATGCAATGGGCGAGCAGATCGCCGGTCACACCGCTGCCGGCGACTTTGGCGTCGAGACGCCACAATCCTGCGCCGCCTTGTGGGAGGTCGGCGTTGATCGTCCAATCCTGTAAAAATTTGGCGCGATAATGAAAGATTTTTCCAAGGCGCCCTTCATCAATGAGCTGCTTGGCGAGGGTGACGGCTGGGACGCGGCGATAGTTGTACCAAACCATGTTCGGCACTTTGGCTTTCTTCACGGCAGCCACCATTGTCTCCGCTTGCGGGCCATTCATTGCGAGTGGCTTTTCGCACAGGATCATTTTGCCGGCTTTGGCGGCGGCAATGGCGATCTCAGCGTGCGCGTTGTTCGGTGCCGCGATATCAATGAGATCGATGTCATCGCGTTCGATGAGTTTTTTCCAATCGGTTTCGACCGATTCATAACCCCATTGCGCGGCGAAAGCCTTGGCCTTGCTCGCATCGCGGGCGCAGATGGCTTTGAGAACCGGTTGGTAGTCGAGGTCGAAGAAATTGTTGACCTTCCGAAACGCGTTGGAATGCGTGCGGCCCATGAAGCCGTAACCAATGAGACCTACTCGTAATTGTTTCATAATTTGGATCGACAACAAAAAGGCACAAATTTGGCCAGAATTACAAGAAAACAGATTTGTGAGTTGAGGAAATGTTTCATTGGAGAGCCAGGAAGTCAGTCGGGTCCACTTTCAGTTGAAAGGAACGTAATCCCTCACTCCACTGCGATTTAGTTAACTCGGCGGACTGCTGGACGAGGGCGTGGGAAACGTTTCTCTCGTGTTTTTCCGATGGAAAATGTGGTGGAAAATATTTCCCACGTGTCTGCACGATGGAAAAAGGCGTGAGAAATATTCCCACGACCTCGCACGAATGGAAAAAGTGGTGAGAAATATTTTCCACGTGTTTTGCAGAGTGAAAATTCCGGGAAATATATTTCTGACGTGTCCGCCCGAAGTGCAGAGGCGTGAGAAATATTTCCCACGACCTCGCACGATGGAAAATGTGGTGGAAAATATTTCCACGTGTTTTACAGAGTGAAAATTCCGAGAAAAATATTTCCCACGAGTCTGCACGAAGGGAATGAAAGCGAGAAATGTCGTTTCCGCTTCTGTAAGTGGCTGGGAGGGAATGGGATCTTGGTTTCCAGGAGGTTCCTTGCGGTTTTCGTTTGCCGCATTCATTCCCCCCAAAAACTCTGACAACCGCTGTCCGGGATCTGGCGGAGTTCGAGTGTAAAATCGTGCGCCAGCGATCAACCCTGGTAGCAGACGACGTGAGGAGGCTCTGACCTTTTTTTCGCGTGTATCTCCCAGTTTCAGTTGCGACATTCCTATCGCAAGCGGAGAGGACGAACAATATTTCCAACGTCTGGCGAGCCGAGAGGCAGCGTAGAGGTTCCAAAAAAGCGTCCTTGCAGTGGATTCAACGTAGAATAGCCAGGAACGACTGCCAAACGATTCTCTCGAAGAAAATATCAGAGCCTCCTCACGTCGTCTGCTACGAGGGTTTGGCTCGCTGGCGCGTGTCATCAGACCCATTTAATTCCAGAATTCTGGCCGGCGATTAGAGTTTATGAAAAATTGATTTCGTTGCGCTGAGGCAGGTGCAAGTATTCCGGCATTACCATGCTGCGCCTGCTTAATCTGTTTACGAATCTGTTTCCAGTCTGGGTTTTGCTGGGGGGTGTGCTCGCACTCTTTCAACCCATGTGGTTCACCTGGTTCAAAGGTCCGGCGATTATCTGGGGACTCGCCGTAATCATGTTGGGTATGGGCCTGACACTGACGGTGGATGATTTTAAGGGTGTCCTGAAAATTCCGCGCTGCGTTGTCATTGGAGTCTTGGCGCAGTTTTGTTTCATGCCACTGCTCGGATGGAGCATCGCGCACCTCTTCAAGCTGGAAACAGCTTTTGCCGTGGGCCTTATCCTGGTGGCATGTTGTCCCGGGGGGACGGCATCGAACGTGGTCGTTTACCTGGCCCGCGCGAATGTGGCTCTTTCAGTAATGATGACGATGTGTTCGACATTTGCGGCAGTCGCATTGACGCCGCTGCTCACCAAATGGCTGGCAGGCAGTCTCGTGGCGGTGAATGGATGGGCGCTTTTTCTCGATACGGTCAAAATTGTAGTGGCTCCGGTTCTGATCGGATTGATGCTGAGTCACAGATTTCCGGGCACCGTAAAACGCATCCTGCCGCTGGCGCCGCTGGTCTCGGTTATTACGATTGCACTGATTTGCGCCAGCATCGTCGGGCAGAACGCAGAGAGGATTCGCGAGCACGCGGGCGTTCTGTTGCTCGCCATCTTTTGCCTGCACAGTCTTGGCTTTCTGTTGGGATATTCGTTTGCACGGTTTTTCGGTTATGATCGGATGATCCGGCGCACTATCTCAATCGAAGTTGGCATGCAGAACTCCGGATTAGGCGTGGCGCTGGCGCGGAATTTTGCTGATCCATTGACCGCTGTTCCGAGCGCCATCTCGAGTGTGTTTCACTCTGTGATCGGCAGCATTCTAGCCGGCATTTGGCGCATCGGATCAACGTCGAGGATTTCACCAACAACGGAGGCCCGGATTGTGGAGGCGCCGGTTGGGAAAAACTGATTGGTGACCCTCCTGCGACTGAGGTATACAAAAAAGCCGCTCAATGATCCGAGCGGCTTCTGTGCGAAAAAATAAAAGAAACTAACCGAGTCGGCGGCATTCGCCGTCCATCAGCTTCAAGGCTTCTTCGATGATATCATCTTTGAGGTCGAGCACGGGACGGAGACGAATGGATTTTTCTCCGCAACGAACGACCAAAAGGCCCAGTTCGTAAGCACCGGTCCAGAATTGATCGCGCATCTGGCGATTGGGAAGATCGAACGCGAGGAGCAGGCCGCGACCGCGCACGGCAGAAATCGTGTTGGGATGGTTTTTCGCCAGAGTCTCGATGCCTTTTTTCAGCAAGTCACCTTTAACGCGGGCATTTTCCACCAGTTTTTCCCCTTCAATGACGCGCAGGTTGTGGGTGGAGCGAACAAAGTCGGTGAAGTTGCCACCCCAGGTGGAGCTAATGCGGCTCGGCATACGGAAAACGTTATCTTTGACTTCGTCCAGGCGCGGGCCAGCGATAACCCCGCAGACTTGTGATTTTTTGCCGAAGCTCAACAGATCCGGCATCACGCCGAAATGTTCGCAGCACCAGTTTTTGCCGGTGATCCCCATGCCGGTCTGAACTTCATCAAAAATGAGCAGCACATCGTTTTCATCGGCGAGTGTGCGCAAAGTTTGAAACCATTCTTTGCGGAAATGGCGGTCGCCCCCTTCGCCCTGTATCGGTTCGATAATGATGGCGGCGACGTCGTCCTTTTTTGTCGCAAGCACTTCGCGGATTTGCGCTTCAGCTTTCTTTTCCTTGGCGATGACGTCGTCCGTTTGTTGCGGTTGGGACAGGGAAAAATCGATGAACGGGGTCGAGATGCGAGGCCAGTTAAATTTGGCAAAATACTCGATTTTTTTGGGATCGGTATTGGTGAGGCTCATGGTGTAGCCACTGCGCCCGTGGAATGCGCCTTCGAAATGAATAATTTCCGTGCCGCGTTCACCTTTTCCTGCGGCGATGTTTTTACGGACTTTCCAATCCATGGCTGCTTTGACGGCGTTTTCAACAGCAAGCGCTCCGCCTTCGATGAAGAAATAACGTTCGAGCGGTTTCAGGGGCATCACCCGCGCGAAGGTATCCACGAAGTTCGCATACTGGACGGAATACATGTCTGCATTGGCGACTTTGATTTTCGCAGCACGCAGCAGTTCGGCTTCGACTTCCGGTTGTGTGAAGTAGGGATGATTGTAGCCAATCGGTTGGGATCCGTAAAATGTGTAGAGATCAATGAAGGAGCGTCCGGTCGGCATATCAACGAGGCGAGAGCCGTTGCTCTTTTCGATATCAATGACGATTTTGAAACCGTCCACCAGGATGTGTTTCTCCAATTCGCAAACGACAGCTTGTGCAGGAATGTTCATGTTCTTGGGGTTCAGAATGCCGCCATTGGCAGAGGCTTCGATTTGTTCAGTTGTGGGCATAGAGCAAAAAACTTAAGCTAATCAGTATCTGGCTGGAATGAAGCTATTCAAGGAAATACCCACATTCCACCACGCGCAGCGGCGTGAACTCATAGAAGAACATAGACGATTCAAAAAGCCGACGCGAAAATTTCCGAGATAAGAGTTCGTCTGATCGGCTCAACCATTTCTCCTGGAAATCGGTTATACTATTTAAAGTCGTGAACACAATAGAGCAACAATTGAGAGCGTTACTGGCGCGCGAACGTATCCGGGTCGAGGCAGGCAAAACTAAGATAGCGACAAAGATGCATGATGAAGTGAGTCAAAACCTTACGGTGCTCACCATGGAGTTGGCCCTGTTGCAGAGTCGCCTTTGCGAAGGGCATCCTGAAACAACGACGCTTTCCACCCTATTGGAGCTTGTTGGCGGGGTGAACCGGGCCGTGCGGCAAATCACGAGCGAATTGCATCCTAAAATGTTGGATGAGTTCGGGTTGGCCGCAGCTTTGCAGTCTGAATGCCGCAGGATGAGAGAGGAACATGGTGCGAAGGTGGCACTGGAGACGGATGTTCCGGAGGTTCCATTGGCTTCAGCGGTTGCCATTGAGGTCTTTCGGCTTTTTCAGGAAATCACTTCTATTGTGGTGAGCCATGCTAAAACAAACGAGGTGGCGGTAGGTGTCCGAGTTGAGAGAAACATCCTGCTCATTTCAGTCACTGCAAGCGGCAGAGGACTCAATGGCAATCAATTGAGGGATGCCTCATCCCTTGAAATGCTTGGTCTCTGCGAACGCGCCCATTGGATCGGAGGACGACTTGAGAGCCAGGACAGGTCCGATGGCGGTATGGCGGTAACTTTCCATTTACCCGTTCAGTTGGCGAAGGTCAAAACTTCACCAACCCCTTCTCAATCGCGTAACGAATAAGTTGCCCGTTTGTTTTGAGGTCCATTTTTTTAAGAATTCTCGCCCGATACGTGCTGACCGTTTTAACACTGAGAGAAAGTAGTTTTGCAATTTCGGTAGAAGTCTTGCCGTGGCCGAGCATTGAAAGAACCTGGTGTTCGCGATCCGATAACTCTTCATGGGGCAATTTTTCAGCGGGGGCATTCAGAAAGGTGGCAAGCATCTGGGCGGTATTGTTGGTGACATGTTTGCCGCCAGCCAGGACGGTTTTTACTGCTTTCACCAGCTCAAGGTGAGTGCTTTCCTTGGCAATAAAACCGGCAGCGCCAGCTTTAAGCACGCGAACGGCAAACTCTTCCTCGCTGTAAGCGCTGAGGATCAGCACAGGCAGCTTTGGCCGCATCACTTTTAAATCATCCAAAATCACGAGGCCGCTGCGACCCGGCAGGTTGATATCCATGATGACGACATCCCAATCCGATAGGGCGACTTTCTCGAGAGCCTGTTCGGCACTGGCCGCTTCGTCCACAAACGCTTCCATCCCAAACTCCGCTTGCAGGATCTGCTTCAGGCCGCAACGGATCAATAAATGATCATCAACAATAAGAATGCGCAGCATATCATTTAGAACACTCAACGCGCAGAACACTGCTCGTGCAATTTTTGTTCATGGCATGGTCGCTCCACAATACCGATTTGGCTAGTAATTCCCGTTCGTTGAGCGCTTTGTATCAACTGGTTATTCCCGCAAACAAGCTGAAAACGAGTTGCTTCCGTTAGGTGTTTCCAGTAGTAATCCCCAAATGCGAAAGTTTCTGTTCTCAATATTCTGTGCGGTGATGAGCTTTCTTTTGGCGTTAACGCCATCCGCTCAAGCTCAAACTAAATCTGACGCCGAGGCTTTGAAGAAGGCCAGGGATGCGGAAGAGGCGGCAAAAAAGGAAGCTGTCAAACGGGCGAAAGAAGCCGAAAAAGCGGCAAAAAAAGCACGCGACCAGGAAGAGGCTGCGCGCAAGGCGGAACGCCTCGCGGCAGAGCAGAAGGCCCGTGCGCGGGATGAAGCTTTAAGGCGGGCTCGCGCCGCTGCGGCAGCCGCCAAGACAAGCGAAAGCAAACAAGCTGGAAAGATCACAGCAGGAGCTGAAGAAGCTGCACGCAAAGCGCAACTCGCCGAACAGGAAGCGCACAAGGTCTCCGCCGTCGAATCCGATAAACGCACCAAGTCCGTCGAAGAAGCTCGCAAGTCAGCGGAAATCGCCCGGGAAGCTGCAAAGAACGCTGGGGTGCAAGAAGCCGCGCGTAAAGCGAAAGAGGCCGAAGAGGCCGCCAAACACGAAGCATCCGTTCGCAAAGCTCAGGAAAAAGAGGTGGCACAACGGGCCAGGGAAACGGCGGAACAGCTTCGTAAACTAAATCTACAACAGGAAGCAGAGCGTAAAACGAAAGAGGCGGAACTCGCCCGCAAAACGAAAGCGGAGAATGAAGCAGTAAAAAAAGCTCAAGCCGAGGAGGCTGTGCGTCAGGCTCGCGCTGAAGCAGAGGCGCGCAAAGCGAAAGTTGCCGAAGAAGCAGCTAGTCGCGAGGCCGCAAAGGAAGTCGCTCGTCTTGAAAAGCAAGAGGCAGCGGCCCGCGCCAAGTCCCAGGAAGAAGCAGCGCGCAAATTGAAGCAGGCGAATGCTCCAGTGCGTTCAACGGAGCCATCTCAAATCTCGTCGGCGTCTAACGTCTCCTATGAAGGAGAAACTTTCCGTATTGTCAAAGTGACAAGAGAGGGTTCAGCCAGCGTTGTCGCGCCGGAAGCTGGGATTCCTGTCCCGGTAAAAAATAATGCCGCAGCGGACGCCAAAGCGAAGGCAGCAGCAGAAGCCGAGCTGGCCCGCCAGGCGAAGTTGGCCGAGTCCGCTCGTCGCGCTCAGGAAGAGGAAGCCAGACGCTTCAGAGCTGAAACTGCTCGCAGGGCAGCCGAAGCCGAAGCTGCCGCTAATCGCATTGCAGCACTCGAAGCCGCCCTTGTCGAAAAAGAAAAAGCTGCTGCGCGTCTTCAATCTGAGTATCAGCCGAAACAGACCGGAACTCTTGCCGCCGGCAGAGGTGTTAAAACCAGTATGCTCGCTCCACCTCAGCCGGAACCCATGCCGGCTCCGGCGCCTCTTGCTCCGCGGGAAGAATACAGTCTTGAGGAACGAAATGCTGCTAACCAACTACGTGCGAAGCGCGAAGCTCTGAGAGACCCGGCACCAGTTTATGTAGCAGCACCTGTTGCGAGTATCTCGTCGCCAAGCCGTTCCGGCAGTAGCCAGGCTCGTTACTACGAAGAACTTTGGGAAAAGGAATTAGCCACTCGGGCTGGAAGCTCAAAACAGGTAGAGCCGACCTATGCAGGCTCGCCGGACCGCCGCACCCAGGCCAGGTACTATGAGGAGCTATGGCGAAAAGAGCAGGAAGGCAAAGCCGCCAAAGCAGCTACTCAAACTGCAAGAAGTATCAATGCTGATGACGAAGCGGTATCCCGTGCGCAGCGTGTAGCAGAGCAAAAACGCATCAAGGAACAGGAAATCGCTCGCAAAGCAGCGCAGGCGGAATCAATCAAGCAGCAAAAGCTTCAGGCCGAGGCACTCGCCCAGTCAAGGAAGCCAGTTGTCGCCGCTCCACAAAGCACCTCGGCCGCAAAAGAAGCCGAACTGCGGGCAGAAAAAGCGCGTCTAAGTGCGTCCCTGGAAGCTAGTCGCAAGGCTCCAGAAGCTGAAACGTTCCGACCGGTTCAATTCGAAGCCTCGAAAGCAGCTGAACAGGAGGCGAGGAAAAGGGCGGAAGAAGACGTTCGAAAAGCTCGAGCCCAGGAAGATGCCGCTCGAAAAACTTTAGAACAAGCTGCAGCTAAAAAGGCCAAAGAAGAGCGTGCAGCCATGGCGCGTGCTGAAGAAGATGCCGCCAAAAAAGCCAGAGCAGAAGAAGTCGCCGCCCGTGCTGCTGAAAAGGAAGCCATTCAGCGCAGCAGGGAACAGCGTTCCACGGCCACTGCTCCTGCTGTGCAACTTCAGGCAGAGCCAGCGGAGAAGGAAAGTTTTTGGGCTCGTTTGCGCTCTGGGGGTGAAAAATCCAAAACGCCAGCCCCTGATGTTTCGGCGTTGCTTTCCGACGAAGAGCGTTCGGCACAAGATCGTGCTTTGGAAGCACTGCGCCAGAAACAAGCTGAGCTTGATGCGCAGGAAGCCCAGATCAAAAGCGGCATCGCCTCTCCATCGGTTTCAACTCCAGTTTTCCAGCCACAGGCAACACCTGCGCCACAGACGATCGTGGTCGCTCCAGCCAGCAGCGCGGAAGAAGCCGCGAAGGAAGCGCGGGCGCTCGCTGCCTCCAATGCCGAATTGCAATCGCTCCGAAAGAAGCTGGCAAACGTCAGTGCTGAACACGACAAGGTCAAAACCGAAATCGAAACAGCTCAAAAGGAACTCTCCGCGCCAGGCGCCGCGAAATCGGTCGGCAAGAAGTTCGAAGTCATCGTGGATAATAATGATGCACGACTGGTGGGTACGTGGGCTGAAGGAAAGACCGGCGGTTTTTATGGAAAAGATTACGCCTTCAAGGGAAAAGGAACCGGCGCTAATTACGCCGATTTCACCCCGAATTTTTCTGCCGCCGGCACCTACGAGATTTTTGAGTGGCATGTCGCCGGCGCCAA
The DNA here is from genome assembly GCA_013820875.1 of Verrucomicrobiota bacterium. GTDB lineage: Bacteria > Verrucomicrobiota > Verrucomicrobiia > Limisphaerales > JACDHS01 > JACDHS01. Next base: position 24,291 of record JACDHS010000036.1, read on the forward strand.
TCGCGCGGCAGACGCACCTTACATTGTGAACTACGATGGAGGCAGTCAGGTCGTTTCTGTGAATCAACAGCTTAATGGCGGCAAATGGAATTCGATCGGAACGTTTGCCTTTGCCGCTGGCCAAAGCGGTAGCGTGCGAATCACCGACGGCATCGGCCTGCAGGGACAAATGGTGATGGCTGACGCGATCCGATTTGTTCTCGTTGGTGGGGGCGGTGAAACGGCTCAGGTTGATAATTCGGCTCGAGAAAGGGCAATCGAAGCTTTGCGCATCAAACAAGACGCGCTTTCTTCTGAAGAAACCCGGTTGAAGAGCCAGGTCCAAGCCGCACAAAAGCGCATTGCCACGCTGACACAAGCGTCCGAGCAACGGACGACTACTGTCTCGACCCTTCCGACCCAACCAGTGCCTTCAACAACGGCCATTGTAACCCCGGCTCAGTCCGAAGAGGACATTCAAGGCAGAGCGCAAGAAGCCTTGCGGCGGCAGGAAGCCGAATTGAATGCGGCCGCCGCACTCGCTCCAAAGCCGACGAGCAAGAAGTTGCTTTCGGTGAAAAACAGTCCTGAACCTGTCGTTCAAGAACCGACACGTCCACTCACAGGGAAAGAGCAAAAGCTGTCGGATCTCCTGCGTCGCTACAAAGCAGACGAAATTACTCCACGCGATTATCACCAGGAACGGGCCAAAATTCTTGCTGAACCGTAAACAAACTTTTGTTCGCAAACCCGCCGATTCTCAATCGGCGGGTTTTTTATTTAATATTTTTGCCAGCCGCATCAAGTGCAGCAGCAACGATCCGGGACACGCTAATCCCTCGCATACAGCGAAAGTCGATTGGGCATTCCCTTAAAAAACAGGGAGAACAAGGAGCGTCCGAGTAGATTGCCGCAGTCACTGGATCTTCAGGCAGACCCGGGCCAGTTAGATCGGCGGACGTGCTTCCAAACGGCACAACCACTCGGGTGCCGACTGCGGAGGCAAGGTGCATTGGCCCGGTGTCGTTTGTGAGAACGACGCGGCAAAGTTTCAATGCTGCGGCAAGTTCGCAGAGGCTTGTCCTCCCGACAAAATTCGTCACCTGATCTTTCGGAACCGCAGCGCAAAGAGCTTCGGCTATCTCGTTGCACAACGGAATATCGCCCTTTCCGCCAAAGATGAACCATCGACATCCGGTCTCTTTGTGCAGAGAAATCGCCGCCTCGATATAAGACTCTTTTGGCCACCGTTTTGCCAAACCGTATTCAGCTCCGGGATTTAAGCCAAAGATTGGCTCGGAGCCCTGTGCGATTTCGAATCGAGACTTGAACGCTTCGATCTGCGCATTTGTAACCCCAATCTGCGGTCTTAGCGGTGTGGAATTTCCACCAAAGGCTTCCGCAACAAGATGCACATATTGATGAACGTGATGGGCAGATGGTGGAAACGCCTCGCGGGCTTTTTGTGATGCAACCAGCCGTTGTATCTCCGAAATCGACCGCTTATGCATTCGCGTTTCTTTCAAGCGGGGCGCGATCGTTCTCGTCAGAAACAGGTTGCGCCAGGGACGCGAGTAGCCGATGCGTTCCGGAATCCTCCCAAACCACATCTCCAATCCGGACCGAGGCGAGTTAGGAAAAATCAGTCCCGCATCGAAACGGCCCCAGCGCAATCTTCGCCCGATTTGAAGAGGGCTTTCTGAAGTGGTAAAGACCATCACATCGTCAACAAACGGCTGATGCTTCCAAAGACTGGCAAGTTTCTCGTGAGAAAGGATTGTGATGCTGGCCTTTGGGCGCGCCTCCCTCAGGCGTTGCAGCGCGCTGGTGCTCATCACGGCATCACCGAGCCAGTTGACACTGCGCACAATGATCTTCTCTGAGGGGTTGCTCACGCGGTTAGCCTTCGACGACCGGCCTGGCCACTGGCCGGGAAGCGCGACCCAAACTTTTCCAGCGGTTGTGAACCCAAAACCAGTTGGCAGGATCCTTCCGAATGGCAACTTCGAACGCAGCATTCACATCCTGCATGATGTCCGCGGTCGGTCGGGGTTGATTGTTAAAGTGCGTTGGAATCGCATCGCCAACTTCAATCCTCCAACGAGCGAGCGAGGTGCGATAACAGATCGAAGGGAACAACGGACAATCATATCGTAACGCGAGAACCGCAGCCGCTGCCCCGGTCGAACAATCCCGTCCAAATAACTTCAATCGCAATCCTTTGTCGCCGCCACTTTGATCCGAAAGCAAGCCAAGTAAGATGCTCCCTTCGTTCATGGCAGTTTTAAGCGCATCTGCATCTGTACGGCGTTCGAAGAACAGGCAACCAGATTGTTCCCGCAAAGATTGCAAAAGCCGGTTCAAGGACGGTTGTCTCAAACCGCGGTAAGTGGTGGCGAAACGGTAACCGGGCGCAAACATAGAGCCACGGGCGTATAGCTCGAAGTTGCCGAAGTGTCCAATTGCGAAGATATGACTCTCCAGTTTCTGTCCCGGCTTTGGGGAATAGAATTTTTCCATGCCGGAAATTTCCATTACTTGGGCGATTTCCTCGTCTGGCATGCTGGCAGTTTTAACGGCACAGCAGAAGTTCTCGCCAATCCTGCAAAAATTCTCTTTCGCCAATGCGTGAATGGTTGCGATCGGCTTTTCTGGAAACGAAAGAGTTAAGTTCCTTGTGGCGACTTTACGATGGCGCGCATCCAGCAGGTAAAATGCGCCGCCACCGAACCTGCCAATTCGCGCCACAGCCCGCAAAGGAAGCGCCTGCAGCAGCGACACCACGGCTCGAGCCAGGATGTAAAGCATCGTGTCCATTTTATCGGAAACAAATCTTGCGCACACAGTCGCGAAAGTCATCCGCGCCGTTCAAAATCTTGATCTCTACCCTCATGAAATAAATCGGCAGATCCCTACGATCAAGCTTTGGAAACCGAACGGCATCCTTTTGGGTCGTGATGATCATTTCCGCCATGCGCTTCTTACTGCGATTGATGGCATTGAGCATTTCCTGTTGGGAAAAGCGATGGTGATCCGCAAATCGTTTGGAGTAAACCAGCCCCGCGCCCATTTTGATCAAGCTTCTTTCAAAACTTTCCGGCTGCGCAATACCGCTGAGAGATGCCACTTTACGTCCCTGCAGAAATTCCAGCCCGCATCGTTCCCCTGTGAAGACGTCCTCAAAATAGAGCGGTTGATGGATGCACTCGATGATGCCCGCTTTCGGGTTCAGCGTATGGATACGCCGGCGCAACTCCTCGGTTTTGCCGTCGCTTTTGGTAAGAAAAATTGTTGTAGCCCGCGCCAAATGCCCTGGTGGCTCACGCAATGTTCCCCGCGGCAATAAATGTTCATTTCCAAAAGGCTGCTGGCAATCCACCAAAACAACATCATGACGACGGCCCCGCAATTTCCAGTATTGGAAACCATCATCGAGCAACAATGTGTCGCAACCAAACTTCTCGATTGCGAATCGGCCGCTCTTCACGCGATCGGGATCCACCAACACCACGACATCCTTTAGATTCGAGGCCAGCATGTAAGGTTCGTCACCGGCGGTTTCGGAATCGAGCAGGAGGTTCTTTCCATCAGAAACAATGCGAGGGGGCGTGCTCTCGGATCGCAATAAAAGCTGGTTCAACAACCGTCTTGAGAGTGGTGGCGGCTTGGATCGATAACCGCGGGAAAGAATAGCCACGTTGCGCCCCTGATCCTTCAACTCTCGCGCAAACTTTTCGACCACTGGCGTCTTGCCTGTCCCGCCCACTGTTAGGTTTCCAATGGCAATCACCTGAACCCCGAGAGTGGAGTCGCGGAATATCCGGACATCGTAAAGAAAGCGGCGCAGCTTAATTACGCCCGCGAATATTTTGGAAAGGCCAAAAAGGGTAATCCGCAAAGCTGTAGCACCTTTGCCGCGGCGCTCCCCAAGAATGACATCGAGCACGTATGTCTCGGCGTTTTCCAGATGAGCTCTGAGTCCATTGCGCATTAAGAGGCGAAGTGTGCCGATTTGCCAGTCCTGCCGCAAGACGGTAGAGCGCTGCTGTCATTCGGTTGTGGGCAGCACAAGACGATAGTATCGTGCGAAGGCGTCCTCCAGGTGGTGATCAACGAATTTTCCAACGCCCTGACAATCGGTGCTGATGGTCCCAAAGAATTGCCAGTTGATCAGATTGGTGGACGATTGGATTTGATAATCAACATCAGGAATTCCATGGATCTGTATCGCTGCGTCGAACTCCACGAGGCTGATCGAAAGTTGTAATGGGGTATGGTGCGCCTGAGTTGGTGGTGTGGTTTGAGGAAAAACCTGAACGTTAAACGCCGTTTTGGCATACATAAAGCCGTCGCTGGCTACCAGGGTTATGTCAGTCGAACCGGTTCGATCTGAAGCCGGCATAATCGTTACGGTGCGGTTCGTTCCGGTGCCTTCGATGCGAATGTTTTTGTGCGGAACCAAATCCGAATTGGAGGAATGCACCGAAAGATTCAGATACGCCGCCGGTGTTTCGGAATCCTGCATAACGAACGGGATGGGCTCCGATTCCGAATTCTCGTACGTTGCCTGTCCAGGAATTGAGGAGATCGTAGGAGGACTATTTGAAAACGTGGGATCTGGTGACTGTTCCGCTGGTTGAATGATGAAAATATTGAAGGCCGGAGAAGTTGAAGCCGGAGCATTTATTCCAATGGGCTTTGCCACGGGAAGATTACGGAGTGGCAGATAAATCAATTCACCCTCGAAGGTGCCATTCAGGAGCGGAGGGCCCCGGAAATTTTGAGCATTCCTGACGGCGAACGGTGTTCCCAATGGAAGAAAACTTCCCAGATCAACCCCTATACTTTCCTGGTTCTCCCAATTGTAAACGATGATTGTGGCGCGCCCCGGTTCGTATTTGTTGGTTCGCACCTTCACAACCATATTCAGCGGCAGTTTTTCCATGAAAATATTGTTGGGATGATTGGTGCGATCCAAAAATGTGGTGCCGCTCAAAAAGGTATTGCTGATCAGTATCATTCCTTCGCTGTGCTGAGAGAAATAGACGCTGGTCTGAAAATAGTTTCCCACAACGACCGCACTCGTGCTGCCTCCACTGTAACCAATGTTCGAATCGGACGAACTGCCGAAAGCATCAAAAATGAAATTGCTGATCAAAACGGGGTTCCTCGCCAGGCCGACAACAGATCCAATCAGGAGGTTGCCCTGATGTTTGCGCGCCAGAATGCCGTTGGAAAAAATGGCGTTTCCTTCGAAAGAAATATTGTCTACCCCGTCCTGATTTGCAGTGGCCTGAACACCCAGGCCGTAATTCGCGAAAAACAAATTCTCAGAGATCGTTGCCCTGCTTGGATCCTTGCTCTGAATGTAAAGGCCATGCCCGTGGCCCCGATCGCATCCCTGCCATCCGTTGTAATAGGAAAGAGTTCCATAAACCTCCGGGTCTGTTGCAGCAACATTGGCGCTGATTCCACCGCCGATGGAGTCGTGTACCACAAGGTTGATCAGTTTCACGTTCGGGGCACGAAGATCGAAGCCGCTCACCACCCAGTCATTGGTTTGACCTCCCGATCCAATGTAGAAGGCTGTCGGAAAGGAACCCGCCTCGGTGGTCACCCGATTGGGATGGCTGTTCATGATTTCAAATCCCCAATACTGAACCCACCCCCCGCTCTGCTGGAAAAGGTTTCCATCAATTATGGCTCGTTCTCCAGGGAATTGCCGAACGGTAATCGGCTGGCCGGGAGCACCAGCCAGGGTGCTCGTAAACCGGGTGAGTTGATTGTTTTTGTAATAAATCCCGCCCCTGAGCCAAACAACATCTCCCGGAGCCAAACCTGCTGGATGAAACAACGCCGTTTGCAGATCCCAGGGGGCTTCCATGCTGCCGTCATTTGTTGAAGATCCGTTTGGAGCAACAAAAAACTCTGCGCCATGAAGATCGCACGCAGCACAAACCAGGAATGTGAAAACTCCCAATGCACCCCGAATCAGTTGTGTTCGTGCCCGTTGAAAAAATGCCCCGATCTTTCCCATATCCCCCCTTAAAATGTGAACTGTTTCTCGGGAGGAAAAGTAGATTACAGCGGATATTCGTCAATCAGGGGCAAAGACTATAATCCCCATGGTCAAATTGAGTTTGCGTTTCGACTCGTTTTCGCAACACTCCCGCCGATGAGCAAAAAGTCCGCATCCTCTTCGAAAAAGTTCGCTGCCTATCCACGCCTCAATCCACTCGGTATCGGCAAAAATGTTTCCGCCGCCGATCTCGTGGATCAATGTTTCATGGCGTATAACGGAGGCCGCCTCCGCGAAGCTGCCAAGTTGCTTGCTGAAAAAATGCTACCGAAGGACGGCTACATCGGAATGAGTCTCACCGGCGCCCTCACTCCCGCAGGGCTCGGGAAGAGTTGCTTGATCCCGTTGATGAAAGCCGGCTTTGTGGATTGGATTGTTTCCACGGGCGCAAATCTTTACCACGACCTGCACTACGGCCTCGACATGCAGCTCTTCGCCGGGTCGCCTTTCCTGGATGACGTTGACCTTCACAAAGATGGAGTCATTCGCATTTACGATGTGCTCTTTGATTACAACGTGCTGCTCGACACCGATGAGTTTGTGCGCGAAGTCATTCGTGGCGAAGAGTTCCAACGACCGATGGGCACCGACGAATTCCATTTTCTTCTCGGGAAGTATGTCGCGGCACGGGGGCGCAAGCTCGGCCTGAAAGATTCCAGTGTGCTCGCCACGGCCTATGAGTGCGGCATTCCGATTTTCACCAGCAGCCCCGGCGACAGTTCCATCGGAATGAACGTCGCAGCGATGTCCATGCGCGACTCCAAACTGATGTTCGATGTGAACCGCGACGTGAACCAAACTGCGGCCATTGTGTACGAAGCCAAATCGACCAAACACACATCCAGCGTGTTTATTCTGGGTGGCGGTTCGCCAAAAAATTTCATGCTCCAGACGGAGCCTCAAATCCAGGAGGTCATGGGTATCCAGGAGAAGGGACATGATTATTTTCTGCAATGCACTGATGCCCGCCCCGACTCGGGTGGGTTAAGTGGCGCAACCCCGGCCGAAGCAGTGAGCTGGGGCAAGATTGATCCCAACACTCTTCCAGACTGTGTTGTTTGCTACACCGATTCCACCATCGCGCTGCCGCTCCTGACTGCGTACGTGTTGACGCGAGTTAAGCCGCGCAAACAAAAGCGCCTTTACGATCGTCGTGATGCAACGCTGGAAAAGGTGCGCAGCGTCTATCTGAAGACGGGCACTGTGTCGAAGGTTTTGACAAGCCGAAAACTGGCGAAACGCTCCAGCGGAGTTGGAACGAAAACCGTGGACCGCGACCGGTAATCCGGGTGGAACGGGCTACCAGCCCGTTGTCGGCGGCAACCTGCCGCCGACTGTTCGAACGTCGGACAACGCCTTAATCGGTGTGTTGCCTCTCTGAACTCTGGCGGGTTGGCTGGCCTGCTGCCTGGTTAGCCCATGCCGCCCATTTTCAGAAAGGTTCTTTAGCTTTTACAAAGTCTTTAAGCTGGGCAACCAGTTCTTCTGGTGCCCGTTTGGGTTTTTCGTTTAGCCCAGTGCAAACGTGCCACGTTTCGCCTTCGAGTAGAATGGTTCCGTTTTGGTTGAGAATGCGATGGCCGAAGTTCACGCGGATCTTTCCGAGTTCGGTCAACCAGACTTCGATCGTGAGCAGGTCATCATAGCGCGCAGGCCCCTTGTATTTCAGATGTACTTCGATGACGGGAAAGATTAAGTCCTGTTCCTGGAGTTGCAGAAGAGTCCTTCCGGTGCTGCGAATGAATTCTCCGCGCGCTTCTTCGAGTAAATCCAGATAGCGCGCGTAATAAATGTGATTTCCAACGGTACACTCGGAGTAGGTGACCCGGTGCGGGTGACGAAAGACTTCAGCCATTGCTCCAATTCAAGCTGCACGAATATGAAAGTCGAGAGGAAGTTTACCCACTGCACACACAATCTCTCTCTCTGATTAGCGTACTAGCGGTGTAGAGTCTCCTAATCAGGAACAGTTGGCTGACGTCCATCGCCTATCGTCTATGCCGCGACGCCAAATTGAGTTCGCCGCAAAGTGGCCAACACACTGTGTGGACGTCGTTTCCGCAGTTTCAAAGTGGACAACACAGTGTGCGGACGTCGTTTCCACAGTTTCAAAGTGGACAACACAGTGTGCGGACGCCGTTTCCGCAGTTTCAAAGTGGACAACACACTGTGTTGCCCACGTTTTTTGGCGACCCAAAGCAGAAAACCCCTTATCCTAAAAACGGCAGTTAACCGCTAATCTTCGCTAATAGTCGCTAATGGAGAAGTGGTTATGCGAAACAAAGACTTCACCCGACAGGTTGTTCGGTTTTCAAGCGGCCTTCCTCGCAATTTCCCTCTGATTAGCGGTCATTAGCGTAGATTAGCGGTATTGAACTGCCGGATTTAGGCTTATTTTTCGACAATTCGCCCGAATGAAGCTCCCGGACCAGCGTGCGAAACACGCGAAATCATATCCCAATCGGGCCGTCCCAAAATGCCCTGTTCCCCGGTTTTTTAATGGATTACCCGGAAAACCGCAGGAACGGCGCACCAAGGAAAATGGTTCTACGCGGTTGGCAGGACGAGTGTGATCGTGGTCCCTTTGCCCTGTTCCGACGTCAGTTGGATTTCACCCCGGTGTGTTTCGACAACCCGCTTGACGATTGCCAGGCCGAGTCCGGTTCCTTTGGCTTTGGTTGTGTTCAACAGTGAAGTGAAAGCGCGTTCCCGTTGTTCGACCGACATCCCTTCGCCGGTGTCCTTGAACTCGATCACAACGGATTTTTTCCCTGCGCGGGTTGTGATGGTGAGTTGGCCGCCGTGTGGCATGGCTTCGACGGCGTTCAAGACGAGGTTTAAACTCGCTTGTTCAAGTTGAGAGGAATCGGCGGCAATATCCGGCATAGCTGGATCGAGATGCCGGATAAGCTCGATGTTTTGATTGCGCAATTTGTGGCGGATCAGGAGGCCGAGGTTTTCGATGAGTTGATTGACGTTGACCGGAGCCAACTTGGGCTCTGCGCTGCGGGCAAAGTCGAGGATCTGTTCCACGATCTTGTTCAGGTGTTCCATTTTTTCGCCCATGATAGCGGCATCCCGGGCGCGGGGATCCTCATCGCTAAACTTGAGGTCGAGGGAATGGAACATCATTTTCATGACCGTCAGCGGATTGCGAATCTCGTGGGCAACCTCCGCAGCGAGAAGGCCCAGGGCGGAAAGTTTTTCGTTTTGGCGCAGTTGTTCCTCCGCATCCACCACCCGTTCATAGAGTCGCGCCTTTTCGATCGCGATGGCGGAGAGTTCCGCGAGGGCAGAAAGGATGCGAATCTCTTCGTTGGAAAAATTGTAGGATTCCCCCTTGTAAACATTCAGTGCGCCGATGGCTTGGCCGCGATAGAGCAACGGAACACTGAGAAACGACACGAGACCTTCCTGGATGGCGACAGCGATGTTGTGGTAACGCCCTGAGGTTTGCACGTTGCCGACCTGGATCGGTTTTTTGCGGCGAACCACTGTTCCGGCGAGACTTTCGAGGAGTTCGAGGCGCGGTTTGTTGATATACACTGCACTGGCTCCGCAACTGGCCCGCAGATCGAGCCACTCTCCGGTTTCATCCAGCATCAGGAGAGAACACATTTTGGCGTTCATCAACTGGTGGGCTTCACGAGTGATGACTTGCAGGGCGTCATCGAGATTTAACGTGGAGTTGATGGTCTGCCCGATGCTGACCAGTGTTTCGAACAGGCGGGCTTTGAGGCGAAGTTGTTCATAAAGCCAGGTGTTCTGAATCACCTTGGACGCTTGCAAGGCGAGTTCTTCGAGCAACTGCTGGTCGTCGCCGCTAAATGCCTCGGGTCGGGTCGAATCAACATTGATGACACCGCGTGGTTCGTCCTTGAGCAGCAGGGGGACAGCAAGTTCGGAGCAAACGTCCGGGCGAAGCATTATATAGCGGGGATCAGCGCTGACGTTTCCCACGCGGGCAGGTTTACCGTGGCGCGCCACCCATCCTGTGATTCCTTCCCCTATGTGAAGGGGCGGGCGAACAATGTTTTCGAGAAGGCCGGTGGAAGCTGCTATTTCCAGAAAACCTGTGTTGGGATTGATAAGAGAGATTGAGCCGCTGGTGGCATGGGTGATCCGGACCGTTTCGCGCAAAATGAGTTCGAGAGTCTCCTGGGGGTCGAGCGTGGAATGAAGGGTGTTGCTGACCTGGTAGAGAACGGTCAGCCGTTCGTAACGACTTCTCAGTTCAACCAGTTCATCGCTCATATCGTCTTCACAATTACCGCACCCGGAGAGTGAGGACAATGCCGGCGACGGCAAAGAAAACATTCGGAAGCCACGCTGCCAGCCATCCGGGCAAATACCCGCCGGTCCCAAGGGCGAGCCCAAGCTTGAAAAGGATGAAATAGATGAACGCGATAAAAATGCTCGCAGCCACGCCGACAAAGACATTGCGCCGTCCCGACGGTGCTCCAAACGGAATGGCAATCAACACCACGACCAAACAGGTCCAGGGCGCCGCGATACGACTGTGCAGTTGCGTATTGAGCATGGCTGCCTGGGCCGGGGGGAGATCGGGGTGCAAACGGAAGTAATCCAAAATCTCCGCCAGGGAAAGTTGTGCTCCTTTGGCGGCGTCCTTGATGCTAAGCGTATTGATTTTGATTTCGCTTCTGATCAACTCGGGGGTTTCCGAAAAATCCGCAAATGAGAGGACATTCGTTTCCGTGCGAAGCGGATACATGTAGGCGGGAGACGTAACCGCTTCCTGCACGTTAAAGAATGTCCATGAGCCTTCGCTATAGCGACCGCGCTCGGCATTGATCACGCGCTTCACATTCCCCGGCAGCTCCCAGATGAGCGTGGGCGACAACATTTCGCCCGTGCGCAAATTGTAAGCGGCGATATTCCAGGATCGATTCTCGGGGGTGTTTTTGAAAAAAAGATTCTTTTTCCAATCCAGGGAGGTGGCGCTGGTCTCCGAAATGTAACGGGTAAGAATTTCTTCACTCCGTTCCTGGGTCTTGGGCACCCAGAGTTCGTTGATGGCAAACAAGAGCGCGCTAAAGAAAAAGCCGACCGCCAGGTACGGCAATGACAATCGCCACAAACTGATGCCCGCAGCGCGAATGGCCGTGAGTTCGTGGTGTCGGGCGTGGTTGGTGAGCGCGTAAAGCAGCGCGAGAAGCAACGCAACGGGGAGCACGACCGAAAGTAACTCCGGTGTCCGCACCAGGTAGTATTCGGCGATGTCGGTTGCTTTGAGTTTGTTCCTTTGAAATTCGTTGATCTCGGAGAAGACATCGAACGAAATCCAAAAGATCAGAAAACCGCCGATGCAATAGCTGAGCGGGACGAGCAGTTCGCGTAGCAGGTAGCGATCGAGCAGACGCATCATCGGTTACTCAGCGTTCGGGTAGGAACCAAGGACTTTCACGAAATGGCAAACCTGTTCGAGGTCAACAATCGCCCTGGCGACTTTCTTCTCAGAGAAATGACCGTCACAATCCACAAAGAAAAAATATTCCCACGCTTTGCGTTTGCTTGGGCGAGATTCGATTTTCGTCATGTTGAGTTTGTATTTCTGAAATGGAGCGAGCGCAGAATGCAGCGCGCCCACTTCATCCTTAATGCTCAACATCAGGCTGGTGCGATCCTTGCCAGTGGCCGGGCTGCATGTCCGGCCGAGCACAAGGAACCGGGTGGCGTTGACTGAATTATCCTGAACATTTATTTCCAGGATGGGGACATTATATTTTTCGGCAGCCAAAGCGCCGGCGATGGCGGCGGAGTTTTTCTCTTTGGCAGCAAATTCCACGGAGCGGGCATTGGAAGAGGTCTCGATAATTTCCGCATTCGGGAAATGGCGTTGAATAAAGGCGCGACATTGCGCGAGCGTCTGCGGATGGGTGTAGAGTTTTGTTATCTCCGTCTTCTTGAAGCGGCTGACGAGACAGTGCTGGATGCGAAGAATGATTTGCGCAACGATTTTGAGGTCGCTTTCCACGAACATGTCGAGGGTGTGTGTGACAACGCCTTCGGTTGAATTCTCGACCGGGACCACGCCATAGTCCGCGCGTAGTTTGCTCACCTCGGTAAAAACTTCGGCAATGGTTCTTTGTGGTGAGTATTTCAGGCTCGCGCCGAAACGGCGGATGGCAGCTTCATGGGTGAAGGTGGCCTCCGGGCCGAGGAAGGCTATCGCCATGGATTTCTCGAGCGAGAGTGCGCTGGACATGATCTCCCGGTAAATCGCTCGCAAAGATTCGCTGGTAATCGGGCCTGCATTCATTTTGCAGATGCGATCGAGCACCGCCTGTTCCCTGTGCGGGGCATAAATTTCTTCGCCCGCCTTGAGTTTGATTTCGCCGATATGCAGAACGTGTTCGGTTCGCTCGTTAAGGAGCTTCACGATTTGGGCGTCGAGCTTGTCTATGGCTTTGCGATGCTCAGTAAGGTTCATGCTGCGGCAAACAATACAGGACTCCCACAAATGCGGCAGGAGAAAATTGGTCGGATGTTTTTAGTGCGCTGCAGTGACAATGAGCGTTTGTTCCAGCGTGGAGATGCCTTCCTTCACTTTGTCCAAAGCCGCGTCGCGCAAGGTTTTCATCCCTTGTTCGACGGCGATTTTGCCGATCTCGCTCGCGCTCGCACGTTGGATCACCAGCTTGCGAATCTCGTCGGTCATCGTCATGACCTCAATGATGGCGGCTCGTCCTGAATACCCGCTGTTCTTGCAACGATCACAACCGCGACCGCGATAAAACGTAACGCCGTCCATGGTTTTGGGATCGATGTCGAGATCCTTGAACATTTTGGCTTCGTAAGTGACCGGTTCTTTGCACGCGTTGCAGATACGGCGCATCAGACGCTGCGCACAGGCAAGAATGACCGCGGATGAGATCAAGAACGGTTGAATGCCCATGTCATCCAGACGCGCAATAGCTCCCGGTGCGTCGTTACAATGCATCGTGCTTAAGACCTGATGCCCCGTGAGCGCGGCTTCGACAGCGATCTCTGCCGTTTCGGTATCACGAATTTCACCGATCATTACGATGTCCGGATCCTGGCGGAGAATGGAACGCAGGGCGCTCGCAAAGGTAAGCCCGATTTCTTTCTTCACCGGCACCTGGTTAATGCCGGGGATCTGGAATTCAACCGGATCTTCCACGGTGACGATGTTGTATTCCGGATTGTTCAGTTCGTTGAGAGCGGAATAGAGTGTGGTCGTTTTGCCAGAGCCGGTAGGGCCGGTGACAAGCAGCAAACCGTGTGGCGCATCCACGGCGGATTTGAAGCGGCGGAAGGTGTCAACATCCATCCCCAGCTTGTCGATGCTTGCTGACAAGTTGCCTTTGTCCAAAATACGGAGCACGCATTTCTCACCATGCGAGGTAGGCAGGAAAGAGACGCGTAAATCGATTTCTTTTCCTGCGACTTTGACCCGCATGCGCCCGTCTTGCGGTAATCGACGTTCCGCAATGTCGAGGTTGCTCATGATCTTGAGGCGGGAGGCGAGCGCGATCTGCAAATTCTTCGGCGGTGGCGGCATGTCAGCGAGAGCGCCGTCAATGCGGTAACGCAAACGCACAACTTTTTCGAACGGCTCAAGATGGATATCGCTCGCTCGATCTTTAATCGCCTGCACGAGAATCAAATTTGCCAGTTTGATGACCGGGGCCTCTTCCGTGGAAGCTGCCAATGCGCCAATGTCAGCGACATCGTCGAACATCTGCTGGGACACTTCGAGATTGTCCGCGTCGGCTTCGGCGTCCGCCTGTTTTTGAGCGTCCTGGAGGAAATCCTCCATGCTGTTGCCGGCTGCGCTGTCCCAGTTCGCGATTTTGTCCATGATCGCCCGTTCGGTAGCAATCATGGGAACTACTTCGAGCTTCGTGATGCGCTTGACGTCATCAACGGCGATGACGTTCAGCGGATCGACCATGGCCAGGAACAACTTGTTATCCAGCCTGCAAATCGGAACGACTTTGTAATTGTTCGCTATGTCCTTTGGGAGGAGGTCGGTTAGCTCGGGGGACAATTGCACGCGAGCAAGATTGATGGGGGGCGTATTGAGAACGCGTCCCATGCAGACAACCATATCCATCTCGGTGACGTAAGCCTTCTCGAGCAGCAGTTTGTGAAGGCGAAGACCTTCTTTCTTCTGCCGCGCCAGAAGTTCGTCCACCTGTGTTAATGTGAGCAGGCCGTCTTCGACGAGAGCGTCGGCAATGCGTTCTCCAAATGATTTTACAGGGGGCATAGCTTAGCGGTAGATCTTTTTGATCAGTCTTGAGAGTTCGATGGGATGCACCAGATACCAGATCAGTCTGGTCTGAGATTCGGCCTGCAACTCCTCGGCGGCCTGCTGGTTGAACGGATTTGCCGTCGCCACCAAAACCGATTTGCTCATCCGATCAAAAGGCAGGATGCACCAGCGTTGACAAACTTCTTTGCGAAAGCTCCGCGCCAGATCGAGGTCGATTTCATATTTCTCAATCTGTAAATAACCGAGGCGGGTTTTTTCGATCAGCAGCTTGAGCGATTTATCAATCGGAAAGATCGCTTTTTCATGCAAACCGGCCAGCAGCGGTTCCACCACTTTCCCGGGTGGTTCGTTCAGCAGCGGCATCGGCCAGTGAGTGGTGAAATCCCCTGCCGAAACGATATTCGATTCCACAAACAACTTGTGCATCATCTGCCGGCCATCGTCGATGTCGGAGTGACTCAACACGCGCGAGGCGGCTTTTTCTTTTTTTGTAAAAGTGGTGTGGACGCTTTGGGCGACGCTGTCACTGTCCGTGCTTCCTGCCGTGAGGCTGTTCGCCCGCATTTCGATCTCTGCCAATGCAGTCAACACATCCGGATCTTCCGGATAACGCTGGAGAATGGTTTCGTATTCGAGGATGGCCGAGGAAAGCTGCCCCATCAAAACGTAAGCCTGGGCAATGCGTTTCGAGGTGGCGATGACATCCTTGTGGCGCTCCAGCTTGAGGTAAGCTTCCTTGAGAATTTCCAGCGATTGATAATCATTCGGTTGTGATTGAGTAATCACTTCGAACATCTCAATCGTCTGCAACACCTGTGCTTCTTCGCTTGGAGTAATCGTGCCGAGCATCGTTTCTTTCTTTTCAGCAGGTTGACCCTAACCCCTTTTCCTACTGGGTAAAATCCGGGTGAGTTTAGTTGTTGCAGTTACCTTCTGCAACTTTTGTATTGGGAAACACGCCGGGATTTGCGCAGCCCCACCATTTCACCCCAAAAACGGCAGTTTAACCGCTAATCTGCGCTAATAGTCGCTAATGGAGAAACGGTTACGCGAGACAATGACTTCACCCAGCAGGTGGTTTTGTTTGCCAAGCTGTTTCCCCCGCAAATCTTTGGATTAGCGTTCATTAGCGCAGATTAGCGGTTAAGTAACTGCCGGATTTAGGTTCACCGGTAAACGCCATTCGGCGGGAAGCGCAAACAGGCCTGCAAAGGGGGGATGGCGAGTCGTAGAAACGTTATAAGCGGCTCCTTTGCGGGATTTGTACCCCAGAGCCTCCCGGTCAGGAACAGTTGGCTGACGTCCATCGCCCATGCGCGCCCGCTAAATTGAGTTCCCCGGGAACGTGGACTTGAGACCATCCAGGCCGTTTCCGGATGATCCGGAAGTGGGCTTGAGACCATCCAGACGGTTTCCGGATGATCCGAAAGTGGGCTTGAGACCATCCAGACGGTTTCCGGA
>JACDHS010000182.1 GCA_013820875.1 Verrucomicrobiota bacterium
GCGGACGAATGGCGTTCAAGGTCGCAATTTGCGACCTTGAAGCGAGGCCATAACGTCAAATACTCCCTCACCCCTGGCTTGGTGCGTGTTGGACGCCCGAAGAGTCGGTGGCAGGTTGCCACCGACAACGGGCTGGTAGCCCGTTCCACCATTTTCAGACAGGCTCTCAAAAACTCTTTAGCACAATCGGCTCAAAAACTATGAATCAAAAATTACGTTTAGGAATAATCGGTGGCGGTTTAATGGGCCGCGAGGCGGCCAGTGCATTTGGGCGCTGGTTCGTTTTGGAAAACTTTCCCGTACAGGTCGAACTGGTCGCCGTCTGCGATCTTCAAGAGAATCTACTCGAATGGTTCAAAAAAGTTCCGACTGTCAAACTGCTCACCAAGGATCACAAGGAACTACTCCAATCTCCCGATGTGGATGTGGTTTACGTCGCCGTCCCGCACAATCTGCATCAGGGCCTTTATCTTGATGTGTTGAATGCCGGGAAAGATTTGCTCGCCGAAAAGCCGTTCGGGATCGATCTGCAGGCAGCGCGCACCATCCGTGATGCGGCGGCGAAATCCGGTCGCTTTGTCCGTTGCAGTTCAGAATTCCCGTTCATGCCCGGTGCCCAGCGCGCTTTCCAACTCGCGAAAAGCGGCCAGTTCGGAAAACTGCTCGAAGTGCGTTCCTGCTTCTGGCATTCGAGCGACCTGGACCCAACCAAAGCCATCAACTGGAAACGGCAGAACAAATTCTGCGGTGAGATCGGTGTCATGGGCGATCTCGGCATGCACGTGGTGCATTTTCCTTTCCGTCTTGGATGGAATCCGAAACGTGTCTTCGCGCAACTGCAAAAGATTTACACCGAACGCCCCGATGGCAAAGGCGGCATGGCTCCCTGCGATACCTGGGACAACGCTCTCCTCCATACCGATGTGGATATCAACGGCCAATCCGATGTGCCGGTTCGTTTCGAAATGAAACGGCTCGCCCCTGGCGAAACCAACACCTGGCAAATTGAAATTTTGGGCACGGATGGCGGCGTCCGCTACAGCACCAAAGAGCCAAAGACGCTCTGGACGTTCAAACGCGGCAAGGAACAGATTTGGGAACGAACCGATCTCGGTTATCAAATGCCGTTTCAAACCATCACCGGAGGGATCTTCGAAGCTGGTTTCCCGGATTGTTTCCTCCAGATGTGGGCCGCTTACGCCGCGGAACGCGCCGGAGCGCTCGGCGACAGAATGGGATGTGTCACCCCCGATGAAGCGGTGAAGAGCCACGAACTGTTTGCCGCCGCCTTGGAATCGCACAAAGGCAAAAAAGTAGTCGAGTTGTCGTAGTCGGTTTTCTGTCCAACCGTTTACACTGAACTGCAATCAGGGTTTTCGCCTCATTGCACTCTGTTCGCCGCGTGATTCCTTGAAGTAGGAGAATCATATGCGGCGAACATCTTTATTTTTCAGCACGTTATTTCTGGCAACTGGAATTTGCCGGGCTCAGCAACAGGCCGGCGACACTTCCGTTAATCAACAGAATGTTGGCGCCCGGCAAACGGCCGAACCGGCTGGCGCTTCCCTGCGCGATCCTGCTTTGGATAACGCTCCAGATGCGGTGAAGGAACAATTTCTGCGGCATGCCGCCGCGCAAAACCTCAAAGAGCTTGCTGTTCACCAGTGGAACGGTGCAAACATCTATGAGGCCGTGTTCGAAGGTCAAAATGTGGAAACACGCCTGCGTTTGGACGAGAGCGGCGCGCCCCTCAGCATGCATATCGCCGGATTGGGAGGTCCTATCGTTGACGAAGCAGCCGGCGCGAGACGTGATGACCGACCCGAAGCAGCCCAACCACAGGCACAACAGGCTGCCCCCATCCAACAACCGTCCGTTCCCAACGAAATACGGGAACGCATCCAACAACAACTCGGTGACGAAACTCCACTGCTTGAGGTACAACCCAAGGTGTTTTATCAACTGAACATCCGCCAAAACGGAAATGTTCAACAGATCTGGGCAGATGAAACCGGTACCGTCCTGCGTGAAGAACAAAGCCGATAAGCGGCATCCGAGCAGTGCCGCTGCGTGCCACCCGTTTGCGTTCCAGTTAAGATTCCGGTTCCTCGCTGTTTTCGGTGGAATAGAAGCTCATTGTTTGCTCCCGACTCAGCCTGGTTCCGAGCCGGGGGGGCGAGCGGATTCGTTCCGATTTCCGGGGAACGGGGTCTGAAACCGCGTGATTTGAACTTGTTTGCGCGGAAACAAGTCTGTGTCAGCGTGATTTGAAGAAGTTTCCGCGCAAACAAGTTCAAATCACGGTGATTCAAAGAAGTTTCTCCGGAAACAAGTTCAAATCAGGCTGATTCAAAGAAGTTTCCCGGGAAACAAGTTCAAATCAGGGTGATTTGAAGAAGTTTGCGCAGAAACAAGTTCAAATCACGCGGATACAGACTTGTTTCCGCGGAAACAGGTCCATTTCCGCGTGGAAAATAGGTGTTTTTTGGGGTTTTAATTGTTGTAAGTGGTTCCGGTAAAGCGGGTTGCGGATGGAATCTTGGTTCCTCGCTGTTTTCGGTGGAATAGAAGTTTGAATGTTATGTCCCTTGGCAGATTTGAGGCTCAATTGGTGGACGGAAGTTTTCTCCCTCACCCTAGCCCTCTCCCGCTGGGAGAGGGAATTCGTTCTCGGGTTTCTTGGATGTTTTTCGCAGAAACCCGAGGTGATTGGCAGTAAGAACTATCGTGGACGCCCGATGACTTCCGTGCCTTGCACCGGAGTGGATGCGCCTGCGCCACCACCGACATATTGGGCTTTTGCTTCGGGCATCAATTCGCGGAGTTGAGCGATGCGAGTAGAATCCACTGGGTGCGTGCGCAGGAACCAGGGTGTGCCACCGCCGGCGGCCGCAGTCGCGAACCGCTCCCAAAAACCGATGGCCGCTTCCGGGTTATAGCCTGCGCGGGCCATGTAAAATAAACCGATCTTGTCCGCTTCCAATTCCTGCCTGCGACTGTGCGGCAGGGCGCGTCCGAGAGTGGCCCCAGCGCCATAAACCAAACCGGCCATTTGCTGATATTCCGGGACAAAAGTTCCCGCGGCAGCGCCCACGAGCTGTCCCCCCAGGCCGAGCGCCATCGCTTCAGACATCCGTTCCGCTCCATGATGCGCGGCGGCGTGGGCCACTTCATGGCCGATCACCGTCGCCAGGCCTTCCTCGGTCTGGGTGATGGGCAGGATGCCGGTGTAGATACCGACTTTTCCGCCGGGCAGACAAAACGCATTGGGTTCATTGCTTTCGAAGGCGACGAATTCCCATTGGGCATTGGGCAATTCAGCCACCGCGGCAATACGCTGGCCAACGCGCTGCAACATCGCGTTCACCTGGGGATCACGGCTGACCTTTAGCTCCTGTTTCATCTGTTCGAAGCTGGTCAGGCCCAGTTGCATCTCCTGTTCTGGTGAGACGAGCATTAATTGGCGTCGGCCAGTTTCGCCGACAGTGGCGCAACCAACCAAAACGGTCGCCAAACAAATAGAAGATAAAAATCGAATTAAAAATACTTTCATAGTCCCGTGTCCTTGGTGTTGACCATACTTACAGCCCGCGATTTTTCAATGGGTAAACTGACTGATTCGGCGAGGGGGCGGGGGCGGGAGTGATGGAGTGATGGAGTGATGGAGTGATGGAGTGATGGAGTGATGGAGTGATGGAGTGATGGAGTGATGGAGTGATGGGGTTATCCGGCGCATAGCGCCGGGTTCCCAAATCCACCACTCCAATACTCCAATCCCCCTCACCCTTGTTCCCGCAGGATTTCCAGCGGCGGACGTTTCAGAACCGTTCGGCTGGCCAGCAGTCCGACCGATAACGTGAGCAGGCAGTTGAGGACAATGGCCAGCGCCAGGTGCAAAACAGGAACCGAGAAACCGACCTTGAACACAAAGGTCGTCAGCAGGAAATGCGCGCCCACTGCCAGCCCGATCCCGGTGAGACTCGCAAGGAAACCGAGTAGCAGAAATTCGATCACCTGGATGCGCATCACTTGGCCAGATGAAGCACCCAGCGTCCGGAGCAGAATCGTTTCGCGGAGTCGTTGAAACCGGCTGTTCAGCACCGCAGTGATGAGCAGAATGATTCCGGTGAACACGGTGAACAACGCCATGAAACGGATCCCGAACGAAATCTTTTCCACAATCCCTTCAACCACTTTCAGCACCACGGTAAAATCAATCGTGGAAACGTTCGGATAATTCTTCACCACAACGCGTTGCATGGCGGCGGATTGCTGGCTGTCCTGGATACGGGTCGTGACAATAAAGAAACCGGGCGCTTCTTCGAGGATGCCGCTCGGGAACACGACAAAGAAATTCGCCTGCACCCGTCGCCAATCCACTTTGCGCAAGTTCGCGATGCGCGTTGTCACCGGAATACCCTGCACGTCGAAAACAATCTCATCGCCGACACCCACCCCCAAATCCTCGGCAATGCCGCGTTCCATTGAGATCGGAATTACATCAGCACCAGGCGATGCGGTTGCCACCCATTCGCCAGAAATCATTTCTTCCGAATCTGCAATATGATCGCGGTAGGTCGAACGATATTCGCGGCGCAACACCCAGTTGCGGATTTTCTTTTCCTTGATCAGATCTTCGGTTGAGCGCCCTTTCACCGATGCAATACGCATCGTGACCACCGGCGAGACGCCGAGAGCCGGAAGGTTTTGTTCCTCCAATAACTTCAAGATGCCATCCTTCTGATCGGACTGAATATCAAACAGCACGGCGTTCGGTTTGCTCGCCTGGTTCTCCGGCATCAATTCACGAACAATGGAGTGTTGCACCAGGTGTAGGGTGAGAATAAGAAAGGTGCCAAGCCCGAGCGAAACCATCAGCAACAGGGTGCGGTTGTTGGGACGATGCAAACTGGCCAATCCCTGCCGCCATGGGAACGGCAGGTTTTTCCATTTCATTTTCCGCACCGCCCAGACAATCAGGCGGGCAACCGTGAAAAGCACCAGCAACGCTCCTGCCAACCCACCGGCAAAGGCGACTCCATGCTGCCAACGTTGAGTTTGCGAAAGTGCGAATGCAACGACGCCAATGGCAATCGCCCCATACACGACGTAGAGCCACGGATCGCGACTCGGCACATGATCGAGGTCACGACGAAACACGGCGAGTGGAGAAACGGTCCGCACCTGCAAGAGCGGCAGGAGGGCGAACAACATGCAGATGAGAAAACCTGCGCCAGCCGCGCGCAGCGCCGACCAGGTATCCACCGCAAATTCCACTTCGATCGGAATAAAATTCGCGAACGCCAAAGGCAACGCTTGTTGCAGGCCCACGCCAAGTGCCGTGCCGGCAATCACCCCGGCAAGACCAAGCGCAGCGCCTTGAATAAGATAAATCGTAAACGCCTGCCCGGACGTGGCGCCGAGACAGCGGAGAATGGCGACCGAATCGAGCCGTTGGCGGACGTGGACTTGAATGGCGCTGGCGATGCCGATGGATCCGAGCAGCAAAGCGACAAACCCGCCGAGGTTCAGGAAGCGGTAAAGGTTCCGCAACGCTTCTCCCAGGTTCTCTTTGCGTTCTTCCACGGTATCGAAGCGGAGTTGAAGTTCATCGCGCCGATCCCGCAGTTGAGTGACGGCACTTTCAAGTTGTGCTTCGGTGTCGAACTGGAGGAAACGGCGGTAACGCGCGAGGCTGGCGTCGCCCAGCAGTTCGGTGGCAGCCAGACTTTCCATCCGCAGGAAAACGCGGGGAGCCAGGCTCGCGAAGAATTCGTTGTCTCCCGGAACTTTCCGCAATGCTCCCAGGATGGGCAGCGTCAACTCGCCGACTTTGATGTTGTCGCCAACTTCCGCATCAAATTGATGGAGCAAACTTTCTTCAACGAGCGCTCCTTCGCCGCGTTTGAATTGCGTCCATGCGTTCGTGGGGAACGTTTCCACTTCACCGTAATAAGGAAAATCGCCGCTCAACCCACCCACTTGTGCGAGGCGGGTTCCATCGGCTTTCGGAAAATAGACCATCGAGGAAAAGAGAATCTGTTCCGATTGCGTGGCGGGGAGCGCATCGAGAAATTCCTTCTGCGGCCCGGTAAAGACATCGCGGGATTGCACAAGCAAATCTGCGCCGAGCAACGCTTTGGTCTGCTGTTCCACCGCATTTTCCAGGCTTCGTCCAAAGGAGCCAATCGCCACCATCGCCGCAATCCCGAGCACGATGGACAGCGAAAAGAAGAGTAGCTTCTGCCGACTCCGCCGACTATCCCGCCACGCCATGCGGAAGAACCACGGCAACAAACTGCCGCGTGGTGAACGCGAAACAGAAGGGTCTAGAGCGGATGTGTGATCAGCAGGCATCAGGCGGAAACTGTGGCGCTATCATCCGCCACCCGGCCACCGCGCAACCGGATGACACGTTGAGTGCGTTGCGCGAGTTCAAAATCGTGGGTAACGAGCACGAGCGTGGTGTCGAGTTCGTCGTTCATTTCGAAAATCAATTCCACAACTTTCTTCGCTGTCTCCGCATCCAGGTTTCCGGTCGGTTCATCGGCGAACAAGATGTGTGGCCGATTGATAAAGGCGCGAGCAAGGGCGACCCGTTGTTGTTCGCCGCCGCTCAGTTGGGCCGGGTAATGATCCAACCGATCCCCCAGACCGACACGTTGCAGAAGTTGTTCCGCCTGTTTCTCGGAACCGCGTTCGCCGCGCAGTTCCACCGGGATCATTACGTTTTCCAGCGCAGTGAGGTTGGGCAGTAATTGAAAGTTTTGAAACACAAACCCGATATGTTCGTTGCGCAGCAGGGCGCGTTCGTTCTCGTTCAGATCATTCAACCGTTTTCCGGCGATACTCACGAAACCATTCGTCGGTAGATCCAATCCGGCGCAAAGACCGAGCAACGTTGTTTTACCACTGCCGGAGGGGCCGACGATCGCGCAGGTTTGCTTTCGGCTTAGCGCAAAGCTGACATCGTCCAGCACCGTCAAGGCGTGTCCGCCGCTGGTGTAAGTCCGCGAAAGATTCTGCACATCAAGAATCGCATCTGAAATCATTGCCACTGATGTCGGTGATACCGCTGGCGGCGTCAAATGTTTTACCACGGTTTATTTCCCGGCAATTGATGGTATGAATATGCCCGTGAGTGCGATGTTTAATCTCAGTGGCAAGTACTGGTTATTGGCATGCCTGATCAGTTGTGTCGCGGGCTGTGCGTCCGTTGCCGCCGAAAAACAGGAGCCGAAAATCATTGTGATACTCGGCGACAGCATTGCCGCCGGTTACGGCGTGCAACCCGCCGAAGCCTTCCCCAGTTTGTTGCAACAGAAAATCGATGCGCGCCAGTTACCCTACAAAGTGGTGAACGCCGGGGTCAGCGGTGACACCACCGCCAGCGGTGTGCGGCGGATGCCGTGGTTGTTAAAGCGACCGATGGATGTGTTGGTCGTGGAGTTGGGTGGCAATGATGGATTGCGCGGGATTTCACCGGATGAAACCCGTTCCAACCTGGAAAAAATCATGGATCTGGCGCGGGAGAAAAACCCGACCGTGCAAATCCTGCTGGCAGGCATGCAGATGCCCCAGAACATGGGGGCCGATTACACCCGCAAGTTTAAGGAAGTTTTCTCGGAAGTCGCCGAAAAGAAGAACGCGAAACTCATTCCCTTTCTGCTGGAAGGGGTTGGCGGACGCGCGGACATGAATCAGCCAGACCGGATTCATCCGAATCCTGCGGGACACAAGATCGTGGCAGAGAATGTCTGGGCAGGTTTGGCGGCGATATTGGAAAAGTAAGTAGCCGCTGCCGTGGAGAACGATTTGCAGACGCTGCCAATAGACCACACTATCGCGAAATGATCGTCTCCTCTCGGGCAACTAACTTGTGGGGCTTGGGAAGCCTCAATTAGGACGGAGTTCCCGTTCTGAGGGCGCCAAAGGGAAAAAGAAGGACTTTTCCGTAATAATATTTTTTTGCCTATTGACCGCGCGGGCTTAATAGGGGTTAGCCGTGTGTTTACCAGACGTTCTTATCACTCCTCTCTTTAATCGGACCGAAAACCCTCACCAAGAAATCCTCAGAAACAGGAAGCTCAGTGAACCGTGTCGCTGAATCGTCTCCCAATGCAACGGTGAGAACTTTACCCGGCAACTGAGCCTCGAAAAGTTTTAGAGAGATTAATCGCTCTCGTTTGAACGTGAACACAGCCCCCTCCCGCCTCACTTCAACCACGCCGTTCTTCTCTATCACTTTGTCGGCGTGTGTTCGCACGTTCTCAAGTGAAAAATCCCGGGAGGCAATTATCTCACCACTGGAAAATCGCATTGAGAAATCGGGCAAGGAATCAATAGGCCGTTGAACGTTACCGAGCGTAATATCGTAATACCGCGCTTGGCCCTTCCTCAACGAGGCTAGCGCCTCATAGCCATCTCCCTTTACGCTTCGAAAGTTCGCCTTTGTCAGCGAGCAGCCCACCAAGGCGAGCAACACCATACAACAACCTAGAATGTGCAGACGTGTGATCATACGGCTAACGTGTTGGTCAGACACAGAGCCCGTGAGCGCCGCGCCGACTGGAACCGAACCTCTCAAAAATCCGAAAACATACAATCTTCAAACGCGGAGCGGCATCCGCGATGAGTGGTGCATTTCATAATTTGTTCTGCCTTGCCGTTGTCCTCCACCGTCTTCTTCGACGAACTCAGTATGACATCGCAAGATTCCATCTCAAACCTTCGGAAGCTGCTCGATCCAATATCTTTCGGAATGACTGCAAATCCTCATCAAGATGCTCCGGAAACTCAAGCTGATCTCGGTGCTCTTCAAATGCTCGTGTCATCGCTTCGATCAACGCAAGGCCCTCCATTGGGTTGAACCAAACCATTTCGGCCTTTTTGTCCACGCTCCAATCGTCCAAGGTTTCCTGAGAAGGGACGTAGTAATCCATCAAATCTTTGTAGCCTTGCTTCTTTACCAGAGCATAAAGTCTCTCCATTCCTTTGGAGAGTGCCTTGCCGCTGATGTCGTGAACCCAATCCGAGTCAGAATTCTCAATGCGTGGATAAACGGCTACGCCCATAACGATGTTGTCGAACGCCAGAACTCAGCCACGCCGGGCCGACGACGTGAACCGCGAAAACGGAACTGAGCGCGCCATCCGGCGCTGGCTGCAGTGATCTGGTTCGGCGAACTCATCTCTTCTCAAATAATACTTCCGTGCCATGTCTGACATATAGGATATGCGAACCATCGGCTGAGCCAATCCAAACATCAGTGCCATCGCTCAAGCGATACGCATAAACGTACAGCCCGCTACCGACGTCGCGATCAGGCGCTCCAAGCTTCGTGGTCACCTCCTGCAAAGTCGTCTCTGGCCCTATGAACCGAAAAGACTCGATAGACCGGGATGCTTGAGCGGTAGTGGGAGCAATCTGCGCAGGCGCATCGGAACGTGGTGGTACGGCGCAGCCAACCAACAAAACCGAAATGAAAATGAAGAATCGAAACTTCATACGCGCTCATGCCGCCGAACGCGCGAGGCTCTGTTGTCTGCACCGATTTTGTTGAACGAAGCCGCTGTGCGGCGGGGGAAGGGAGATATGCGGCTGCGCCGGGGGTTGGGTGATTGATGATTCATTTCCTCTGTTCTTTTCTTCCAGACTTGTGACCGCAGGCCAGCAAACGGGCTGAACCTGCGATCAACAATAACCGTTAATCAACAGAGACCATGCATATAAAAAAAGTTCCCCGCACGCCATCCTTAAATCCTTCGCCGATGATTTAAAACTCCTGTCCATTGGAGCGCGCACCGAGCAGGCTTACTACGCCTGCGTCCGTCAACTCAGCGAGTTCTACGGCAAATCACCCGACCTGATCACGGCTGAAGAGATTCGCCAGTATTGCATCCATCTCAAGATCTATAAAAAGGTCGCGCGCCACCCTCGTCTTCAACAGTAGGTGCGACTCAGGACTGAAAGTCCGTCATGTGATAGCCTGGGCTGCAAGCGAGTCCGACGAGCAAGGCCCAGGTAAATGCAATCGAAGGATTCTGAGCTCTGTAAGAGCGCCACAATTCCCTCCATATTGAAATTTGTGCCGCCCTTGCAGGGCTTGGGAATTGAACACCGTTTTACCCGGGGCTCGCTCGGCGCTCACCCCGGGCTATCACATGACGGGCTTTCAGCCCTCAGACATCGTGCTCTGCTCACCGCTACCGAAAAAGAAACCTGGAACCCGCCCGATCACATGGAGCCGGAGATCCCACCCGAAAAGGTTCCGGCGGCAAGCCCGACACCTCTCTGCAAACTCTGCCAGCGGTCGATGCGACTCATCGGAAGGTGGACTCCCGGAACACCCTTGCTCCATCCCAAACGACCGCCATGAGAATAAACCCACGCC
>JACDHS010000183.1 GCA_013820875.1 Verrucomicrobiota bacterium
GAATGTTGCACTCTCAGACGTCCAATCCCTCGAAAAGCTTCATCTTCATCTCCAACATTCACTCCCCTCAATCCTCACCCCAATCAATGCCAGTCAACTTCAAATTAGTTTCCCGCCAGACACTAATTAGCAGTGCTCCTGCAAGCAATCTCGACTTTGCTCTGCAGCATGTCATCGAGCCATTCCGCAAACGGCAGCGTGACGCAATCGTTGAACATGCACGAACAAACGTTGAGGAAGCTACGGCAGCCCTCGGAACGGCGCAACGCCACCGGTATGATCGGATGCGCCTTGTTCCCTACTACCATGACGATTCCGCTTACTTGGAATACACCTTCGTCACGAACGAATTGCTGCGCCGCCTTAGGCCGGTAATAATCCTAGATTCGTTCAATGGACCGTGCATTCGGAAAGCACTGGAACAAAATAATGACGGCGGGTTATTTTTCCTTCCCCCGAATCTAGTTGCTGCCCCTGCTCAGATCGATCCAGACCTCCTTCATCGTGCGATTAATCGATCTTCGTATTCAGACTTGTTCAACAAGGCCGCGCCTCCCAGTGCATTGGCCCCAGCCCTAAGTGGCTTGATGCTATGCGCCCCCGCAGAGTTCGCTGCCATTCAGACGGATCAGAAATGGAACAGATCAGGTATTCGATGCGGGGTTGTTCTCGCAAAAGGCCGTGAAACGCCCGGGAGAATTTCTGACACTATCTTTGATCCTTTGTCCTCGCAGAGCAATTGGGACAAGCAAATTCAGGGACTTTTTCAGATGCGCTCTTGGCCGGAATTGCCATGCCCGGTGAGTTCGGAAGCCCTGAGGGTTATGGCGAAGTTCCACAACGAACTAGCCGCTGAAGTCGATGGGCTTTCACCTGAAGACGCATCTCTTGTAATGTCTTCGGTACAGCTCAGTTGGCGATTCGCTTTCTGTCTGTGGTTAACCGAGGAGAACCGAGGAGCTCTAAGCCAGCAAACCGCTGCAACCGCTGTGGGACTGGCTAAGTTCTACCGACCAAGCGTTCCTGTTATTTGCCGGGATGATCTGCAGCATGAGGTTATAGACGAGATAATCATCACACGCATTAGGAGAAGAGGTCCTATTCGACGCCGCGAGCTCTATCGAACGTTCAATCGGCAGCAGAAAGCTATTCACGAGCCCGTGATAGACCGGTTACTGGCTACCGGGCGACTTGAAGAAGATAAGGACGGTCGTTTGTTGCTACCAATTCCTGGTAGCCATATCGACGTTACCCCGAAAATTCTACGCGATGAAGCACAGGTCACACGTTCTAGCGGTGAGTTGTCACCGTGAGCACTGACACCACTGCCATCACTGACTCCTCTCACTAGCCACTGACAAAAAGCTGAATAGCACTGACAAACACTGACCATTTTTATGAAATCTCTCTCAATCGATGGCGCATCGCGCAAATTGACCACGCCTGTTCCAGAAGGATGGAATGAACAAGTTGACTTGGCCTACTTGGAAGATTGGATGGGTGCCCCACACCCTCGAGGCCGGTATGTTCTACTCGACAACCTTAGTGATGATTTGAAACACCTGACCGAGGAACTACAACGAATAACCCTGTATTTTGTCCATGAGAAACATATTGGACTTTGTTTTCCCATTCCGTTGCCGGTCGAAGACCAAGCTAGGTTCCTTTGCACGTTGATTGAAGCAAGTTCAATTGACCGCGAATTGGCTCAAAGACTATGCCAGGTAGTGCAACGTTGTAGCCGTGCCATTGTGCTGGGTAACTCCGTGACCGTAGATTGTTTTGTTGATGGAACGCACTATTGGAGGCGGGAAATAATGGAGCCAATGCTCATGCTGAGGAAGGTTCGGTTTGAGTTGTGGAACCTGTGTCATATCCTAGTCGGACTGCGAAGTTTCGAGCCGGAGCTATTGCTGCCTGAAAACCGCGATTTTGATGAACAGATTGTGACTGTTGAAGATGACATGTTTTCTTTTCGGCAGAGTGGCGAATGGACGCGCATTTGCAGTTGGATCGATCAGGCGCAATAAGCGCCTCTTGACGGTAAACTCGGGTAATGGATTCGGAGCCGTTGCCGATGTCCGTGATAAATTGCGTAGACGGCAGTGAAGTTATGGCTCTTCCGCGGTTGCCCTTAGGGCGTATGGACGGGCGCTAACCCTCGCTTCAAGAACACTGACGCCTCTGCTTCCGCTTCGGCTCTGTCGGATGTGCTTAGCGTTGCAGCGATCATTTCGCATGCCTTAACCGCATCCTGATGCCCTTGGCGGCTCGCAATCAGCCACCACTTATAACCTTGCTGTGGATCTGTGATCCCGCCGATTCCGTTTACGAGCATCGTACCTAAGTTGTTCTGTGCGTAGAGATGATTCTGGGCAGCTGCTCGTGCAAACCATTGCTGGGCGTTGTTGAATTCCTGCGAAGAGTAATAACGTTGGCCAGTCGCATACTGGCCGTCTGCATCCCCTTCTTCTGCACTTCGGAGATAATACTCGAAAGCCTTTTTTTTGTCGGATGCCCCACCCCAGCCTTTGTCATAGGCAAGTCCGAGATTAAACAAACCAACTGGATCATTTCGCTGCGCTGATTTCCGGTAAAACGCGAATGCCTGTTCATGACTTTGTGGAACGCCCCAGCCGTTCGCATGCATCGCGCCGAGATTGTTGAATGCGACCACACTTTCCCTTTTTGCAGCTTCATTAAACCACTTCAGAGCTCTTTCGAAGTCTTTTGGGACGCCTTGCCCAACTAAGTACATGCAGGCCAGCCTCTCCAGTGCCCCCAAGTCTCCATTTTGGGCGCGTCTTTCTAAGTCATTCGCGGAATCGAGCTTTTGAGAGGCAAATGGTTGTGAGCGGTTGAGATCCACGTCTGATCGTCGCTCCAGAACGCATCGGAAACCGACATCTTCTCGTCTAGCATCCTTGTATACGGGCGCACGGTATACCGCCTGTAGTTCCTCTTCGGAGTAGGTCTTGAAAGAACCGCCGCGCAGAATGGCTACTCCTTCTTCAAGAACTTGATCGCTGCACCACTCCCAAACATTGCCGTTCAGGTCGTGGATACCCGTCTCCAGCGCCTTGAAGCTACCAACCGGCGCTGTGTCGGTGTAGTTGTCAGAGTATGACGGAAGCGCATTGTTCCAGTCTTTAGTTTCCTGCCCCCAGAAATTGCCATCCAGACGGTCATAATCCCATCCCCAAAGGTAATATTTCTCGATTACCTGAATTCCCGCTTGAGCCGTCATCGAGTTAGGGTTCTGTTTTGCTTCGCGGAAGATCCCAGTTTCTTCTCGCTGTTTCGGGGTGAGCAATTTTTCAGACGGTTGCTCCGGTGCACCCAACGCACGGCTCCACTCATAGTCAGTAGGCAGCCGGTATTGGTCCGCTTGCCCGATGATGCCTTCTGCTCTTTCGTAATCAGTCAACCAAGCGCAAAATTGAAAGGCATCATCGTAGCCAATGCAAACAGCTGGATGATTCAGTTCTTGGAAGAATCCCGGATTTCTCCAGTTTCGGCCCCGCCAATCTGGCGCAGAATGCCCGGTAGCTTTGATAAACCTAGAGTAGTCCTCCACACGGGTTTCCCATAAAGAAACAAGCACGTCGGTGCCAGGAACCACTGAAAAACGCATTCCGAGGGAATTCTCGAAAATCCGGGGCTTTCCCGAGGGCGGCTGTCCAATAGGATTGTCGTTTCGGATTGGGGCTACGTTTGGTTGATTCGCGTGCTGCTCTCCACATCCCACCATAGCAATGATACAGGCCAGCAGCATAGCGACCAAACAAGCAGAGTCTGCAAACCGTTTTTCCGTTTGCGAAGGCGTATATAATCCCGTTTTGGTAGTCAGCATGCTTCTGCTAGAAAAGACGTATCTCAAAGCTTATAGAGTTTTTTTCCGCCAAGGTGTTTTTCCGACACCTCGTTGATGCAATTGGTTAAGAAATAGAGAGCTCGCGTGAGCTCGTCGCTCCCATTGGGAGCGGACTTCATTGTGTCTGCGTGATGCATCGTTATATTCAGAAGATCTCCCAAGCTTGATCGTTTGTTAGTTTCGCCTTTGACAGGAATTTCCCACCGCTTGCAATCAGCATTGAGAGGTTGTTTCTCCATTGCTTGTAATTTGCCCAGTGCATCAAGATCCTTAAGCGCAGCGTTGAATTTTTCTTTCATGCGATCGAAATCACCCACATGTTGATCTCCTGTCTTTGAATTGGTTCCAAAGCCTTCAATACCGCTGCGCAGATTCTTTTTGATTTCGCTGCATAGTGACTCAGCTTGTTTTGATGATGCAAAAATGTGCGGAACTGCCAGGACGATACACGTCAAAAGGATTAAGGAAAAAGCTAGTCGTTTCATGTGGTGAATTGGTTGCTTCAAGAATCAGTTACCTTGGATAGTGTGTGCGCTCGTGGTGGTAATACTTCTCACCATTGGGCCCGACCGTTACGGCATCAGCGCTCGGCGAAAAACCGCTTGGAACATTCCATGATTGTTGCTGCTGTGAGCCGCTGAGTTCGCGACCGACTGGCGCTGTGCTGGAACCAATCTGAGAAGCGGTTGCGTTGATTGCATTCCACATCACGGCATCCACTTGCCGAGTTCGCTCTTCGGCCCGGCGATTTGCTTCACGGACGCGACGGACGTCGTAAATGGCAAATGCGATTCCTGCGATGATTAAGAGGGTAAGAAAGGCTTTCATAGAGACTGCCTGAATCACGCCCCATTGTGCCGTGGTTGTCAAAACAAATTGACGCCCTAATGCGGCGTGTCTCTGTCAAAACAGCAATCAACTCAACTGAAGACTTTCGGTGCCGCCGTCCGACGACTTCGGAACGCACAAAATTTGACGCAGGAACGCTTGGCCGAACGGGTGCAACTGAATCCGAGAACGGTTCAAAAGATTGAAGCAGGAGACGTGAACATTCTTCTTACGACGGTCTTCCGAATACAGAAGGCCCTTGGCTGCCGCTGGGAAGATCTACTTGGCTAATAAGCTTCAAGATTGCGAAGCTGGCTGGTGCTGCAAAGGAACCACTGATAGCTAAAGAAAATGCACCAATCACTTGGTGCATTTCTTCACTTACCACTGCAAACGAGTCCGAAACCCTTCGGGCACCAGATCCGCTCAAACTGCTTCTGGGTGAAACGGCCTTTGCTGCACAGCCAGCCCGGCCCATGTCCCATAAGGTAAACGTGCTTGTCCGACGCACCAACAACCACCGCCCAATGGTCGGGGCCACCCTCGCCAGTTGAAACGATCGTGGGAAAGCCAGCCATTACGTTCTTAATTAGAGAGGTGTAGCCCATGCGATACCTCACACCGACAACGATGCCCGATTTTCGCAGCGCTGTGACCAAGCGACTGGTTGGTGTCCCGTTGATGGTGCAGGGCTTCACGCGATTGTAAAGTCGCCTTGCATTCGCCTTGGGTTTGAACGTGCGGAGAACTGCCAGTGCGGAAAGGAATCCACAACTGTAGCCATCCGTTTGAATAAATCCCGGAACATCAAGAAGGACGGTTTTCCCGCCTTTCAGTTCCGGCCCACAGAATTCGGGAATGCTATTAAACCTCGTGAACTCGCATAGCCGGTTATAGTAATGCTCGATCATTATTCGAACGTCTCCCTTGCATTGATTAACTTTAACCGCCTTAACCGAATCGATCATAGTATGACGAAACAATTCCGAATTGCCGTCATGTATTTATGACGCATTTTCAGGCCCCATTGCAGCTGTATCTGTTCTGGCTCCTCAGTGGCTTCCAGAATATTCGTTCCGCTCAAGTCAGGCAGGAGCAGCCTCCAACACTCTCCCGCCATCTCGTGAGAGTCTCGGCACAGTTAATTCGTCTTTGATAGTCCGCCAGCGGTCTAGTCGAATCGGCGGCGTCTCAATTCATCAGAGACTTAATCAGTGCCATTCGGCTCGCCATCAATCGAAACCAACTTGAATGGCAATATCGAAAAATACTGACGAAGTTCTGTGTAACTAAACAACTTACAACATTAGGGTAAGCAAGGCTGGGATCCTGCAAACGAAAACGCCGAGCTTGAGATTGAATCTATCAGCGTGTTTCACTACCGTAGTTTTACTTTATGGCGCTGTTCCCACGGTCCTGACAGGATGAGGAGTCTGACGACTGGGGGCGTGATGCTGGATGAAAGGAATCATGTCGAGTGCAAAATGTGCGCCAGAAAAAAAGACAGTGTTAAAAAAATGCCTGAGATTCATTCCCTTAATCTGGGCCGGAGCTACCGTTTTCTCTCTAGTCTCAGAAACCGTCGAAGATTCCATGGCCATCGCGCTATTGTTCTTTTTTTGCGGTTGTATAGGTGTCTCGTTCGGACATGCCTATCGGCTCTGCCGCAACTGCGCCTCGTTTATTTTTGTAGTCTTTCGGGCGCTGCCGATCGGATGTTCACTTATTGCAATAGGCGTGCTGAGCCTAGAGTTTCCTCGTCCTTCTGCGACCTACTGGTTCGTTGTGCTTTTTAGCACTTCATTGGTTTTTTGGTATAAGATCTCAGAGCTTGCAACGAAAGGAGTCCTACAGATCCCCGACGGCAAGCCCTTTAATAAAGATGAGATCCTAGACGCTTTTCCAACGCGGGTTTTGGGAACTCATCCCGCTGGTCTATCTTGGTTGGAATCAATCAATGGCATCAGCCCTAACAAATTCTTCGCTGGCATGGGACCTTGGGGCCCGTTGAGACCTGACTTTCCTGATCCGGCTCCGCCGCCGGAGACTGAGTGGCAAACAGAACACAACGGGGGAAGCGTTCACAAGCGCATTGCGCGATCTACTTTCGTTGGCGACCTTTTACGTCACTATCGGACCCGATTCATATGGGCCATCATGTCTCCTGTCATTGCCGCTGCAAGTTTATGGCTAATTTTAGAATGGCTTGTGAACCCGTCTGTGCTTCTTCAAGGATTAGTCGCAGGGGGTGTTGGTGTGCTGATAAGCATACGTCGCCTTAAGTGGTTTTATAATCGGGGCGGTTTCATTAGCAGACTTTTCCTTGATGCGCCCGGAAACCCGAGGGCATCAACGATCTCAGCAATCGTAGAAACAGTTTCGGTTTTGGCGCTGTTTGTTCTTTCCCATTATCTGATCATTTCGCAGTTGCCGCACATCTTAGATTTCTTCAATGCAAACAAGAGAAACATCGGGACTGCCAGTAAGATCGCTGGTGCCTACCTCGGTGTTTGCTCCTTCCTTTTAGCAATTCGTCTGATGCTCGATAGTATTCGGCCAATCAGCAACTTAACTATGGTGCCTGCACACCATCCAATTTCCCAACCCCACCTTGGAGAGTCTCCCCCGCTAACCATCGCGCATCTTTCTGATTTTCATTTAACGGCGTCTGATGGCGACAAGCTCGTTGACGGCGAAGGTGTAAGTCCTAATCCGGTTTGGAGATCTGCTGCAAGAGAATTGAAAAATAGAGCTAATAGTTTGGACCTTATAGTAATTACCGGCGATCAGACCAATGCTGGACAGAGCAATGAGTGGGCATGCTTCATGCAATCTATCCAGAGCCTTGACCCAAATCTTCGAAAGAAGATCATAATACTTCCGGGCAACCACGATCTGAATTTGCCACGCGCTACTGGTCTTCTGGCTGCGGATGAAGGGATTAGAGTATTAGCTCGAGTGAGAATTCTCAGAAACCTCGCTGCAATAGACCAAATTCAAGGGGACCGTTCTTGGGTGTTGGGTATGGGGCCGGATCGGACTAAAGATAAGATCGTCCGGCTGCGAGATTACCTTGCTCCATTGTATCCTGAGTTTCATCACTTCATTTATTCGCCGCCGTACAGAACTGAGCGGTTTCAGACACGGCACGTTCCACTCGCTGGTATTCACGCTAGTTGGGTCGATGACACTCTCACCGAAACTTGGGACCGCCTTTGGCGCCCTGAACAAATTTGGCAGTCCCTCTTTCCCCTCGTTATAGAAGATCCAAAAACGAAGCTCTTGATATTCGTACTCGATAGCAATGATCCCGGCGGCAACATCGTTGATAACGCGTTCGGAAAAGTGCGTTGGGATCAACTTGTTCAATTGAGGCGTTTGCAAGCGCATTTTGGACGTCGACCGGTAATCTACGTGTTGCACCATCACGTTACGCTACCATCAACACCAGTCTGGCACGTCCTTAAACATCCAAAACAGGCAATTATGCGCCGGTTCATGGTAATGAAAAATGCGAGTGAATTGATCGCTGCGCTTCCCGATGACAGAAACACAATTGTGCTACATGGGCATAGACACACGAATTTCGTCGGAACACTTAAGAACAAGGTTTTTGTCTCGGCACCGTCAACCACACTCGGCGACGAGCATCCAACACCTAGGATCACGTCTGCGCCTGGGTTTTCCTTGTTTACTGTTGCGGCTACTGCGGACTGTGGAACAAATATTACCAAAGAAGAATGGGTTAACCTGTCCTTGTGATGGCACAACAAGGTGCGTCAGGTGAAGATGTGTTTGGCATGGGACCGGCTTTTTCATTCACGAGTTCACGTTAGCCAGACGCGTTCCGCTTGCAAAAAAAAAACGGCAAAACGTCACAGTTCGCTTGTCTGTCAAGGTCACTCCTGCATTGCATGAATGGTGTTCCCAGTTTATTGGTTCCCGGTGAGCCAAACAGATGATCTAACAACATCAATCGTCAACGTGCTCGGGGGAAAAACCTACAAGCTAGAGCCTAATCCGCCGCCGCCGATGCCATGGGAGCAATACGAGAAATTAGTGAATCAAGAGTTCCTGAACCTCCTGAATGCTCCACAATCGTCCGAAGCTGATTTCCAAGCGTTGTTCGAACGACATCCTTGCCTTCTGCCTGAGACCGACAAGATTTTTGACGGGCAGGGAGGGCATGGTCCTTTCCCGGGAACTTTGATTTCACAGCCGAGGCTCGCTGGTCTTTCGTCAAAGATCCCAGACTTTTTGTGGATAGTTCGGAATAGCGCGTACGTGTATGCAGTCTTGATTGAAATAGAAGATCCCAAAAAACAGTGGGCTACGACTTCTGGCCAACCGACGCACCAACTTACTCAGGCCCGGGATCAGATAGCTGACTGGAGAGCATGGTTTAATGACCCTGTGAAGGCGAATATGTTTCAGCAGGATTATCGCATTCCTGCAGATTGGGTGCGCTCAAGAACCTTGCGGCAAAAGTATGTTCTTATTTACGGAAGGAGAAATGACCCCTCCCTGATAGAGATTGTGAACAAGAAAAGGGGATCTTGGGAGCGAGAGGACGAATGCCACATGACCTACGACCGCTTGGTACCAAATAGGAATCTTTCCTATTTTCCCTGCTCACGCCTCGACCAAGCCGGTTACTATGCGATCACAATTCCCCCGACTCTTAAGTTAGGTCCAATGTTTGCAGACTATGGCCGAATGATCCGCGACAAGGCCCAAGCCATCAGCAACAATGCGTATTTGTCTCCAGAACGGAAGAAATTCCTGCTGGAGAGATGGAACTACTGGGATGAGTGGGCTTTGCGAGGTGGTGGAGTCTCAAGCACTGGGGATTGGGAGTGAATCGGTGCGGATTAAGATCAATTGAGATCCCGCAGGGTTTCATTTTCAAAGGTTCATGGGAATTACTGTTCCTCACATTGTTGGAGGATCGTCGAGCTTGCCGCCTCCTTGAAGCGAGAGACATGCATTTGTGTGCTGGAAATTACCTAGCCCTTCCATTGGTTTAATCAAGCTCGTCCTTGGAGCCCCCCGTTCTTCAGGGGGATCACAGATAGCCCAATGAGGTTTCAGCAACTCCTCGCTTTTAAACTTGGATACAGCCGCATCGATCTGGGTTGGTGTGGGTTATCCCACATTGTTTCCCATTGCGCTGGGCCGACATACGAGAGCATTGGTGACCGGTCGCCGCGCATTGACTACATTTGATTTTGACCTCTATGCGCACAGTGCCATACTGCGCCATGTGGGCTTAGGATTTACATGTTACCACTCGATATTGGCAAGCGCTCTTGCGCGCGAAGAACAGGAATACCTCGCTTACTACGACGAAGGCTGTAAGCGTTGGGGTGACCAAATCGAAGACAACTTTACAATAGAGGAGCGGCGCATCGTTCTGATCTTCCTCTCAGCATCGCTTACGGAAGCGACAATCAACGCCTACTTGTCTTTGAAGCTCACTCCCGAACAGTTTAATCTCTTAGAGCGTGTATGGAAAATCATCCTTTAGCGTTGGCGAGACGTTTGAGCATGAGTCGGATCATGGTCAGATAGATTATGGTTTCGCTGGAGTGAGGTAAAGTTTCGTAGTCCCGCGCGAGGCGG